>CAZPYU010000051.1:0-10549 GCA_964590905.1 uncultured Thermoanaerobaculia bacterium | reverse complement strand
CAATGATCGTCGCGCTGCCGGCCATCAGGTTGCTGAAGTGGGTGCTGTGGCGCGGCAGCGGGCGCCGCGAGGAGCCTGACGTTGGTGAAGGGAAATCACACGAGAGATGCGATCTAGAAATCCGTCAGCTCCGTCGGCGGCCAGGCGGCGCGGAGGGCGTTCAAGACGGCGAGGACGTCGATGACCTCTTGGGCGACGGCGCCGGCGACCGGGGCAAGCAGCCCAGCGGCGGCGAGGCCCATGCCACCGAGCGAGAGCGCCATGCCGCCGACCGCGCTCTGGAGCGCGATCGCCCGCATCCGGCGGCTGATGTGGAGGAAGGCGTCAACGCGCTCGAGCGAGCTGTCGAGCACCACGGCGCCGGCCGCTTCCGAAGTGACGTCGCTGTTCTGGCCGAAGGCGATGCCGACGGTGGCCGCGGCGAGCGCGGGGGCGTCGTTGATGCCGTCGCCGAGGTAGAGGGTCGGGGCGAGCGCCGTCTCGGCCCGCACCAGCGCCAGCTTCTCTTCCGGTGACTGTGAGAAGTAGACCTCGCGGATGCCGACCAGCTCCGCCAGGGAGCGCACCTCGGACTCGCGGTCGCCCGAAACCAGCAGCACGCGATCGAAGCGGTGGCGCGGCGCGAGGTGACGGATGAAGCTCTTCCCCTCGGCGCGCGGGCGGTCGCGGAAGCGGAAGAGGGCGGCGAGCCGTCCGTCGATCAGCAGAGCGCACTCCATACCGGCCGCGGAGGGGAGCTGCGCAATCGCTTCGGGATCGACGGCCGCGGCGCGCTTGCGGCTGGTGATTTCGAGCGCGCGGCCCTCGATCGTTCCTCGCAGCCCTTCGCCGGGGCGCTCCGAGATGGCGCTCGGCGCACGCGGGGCGGCGTCACGGGCCCGCCCCGTCGCGACGACGGCGGCGGCCAAGGGGTGCCGAGAGTAGCGTTCGAGCGCAGCGGCATCCGCCACGACCTCGCTCTCGTAGAAGCCGGGCAGCACGACGATCTCGGTCACCTCCGGCTCGCCGTAGGTCAGGGTGCCCGTCTTGTCGAAGATGGCGACGCGGCAGCTGTCGATCCGCTCCAGCACCACCGGATCCCTGACGATGATGCCGCGTCGAGCCGAGAGCGAGATCGAGCCGATGATGGCGACCGGGATGGCGATCAAGAGCGGGCACGGCGTGGCGACGACGAGCACCGCCAGGAAACGGACCGGCTCGCCGCTCAGAAGCCAGGCCGTGACCGCGATCGCTACCGCGATCGGGGTGTAGACGGCGCCGAGCTGGTCGCCCAACCGGCGCAGGCGCGGCCGCTTCTGCTCCGACTCGCGCATCACGGCAAGGATCTTGGCGTAGCGCGAATCGACGGCCAGCTTGCCGGCGCGGACGAGAAGCAGGCTGTCGCCGTTGATGGCGCCGGAGAGCACGGCGGATCCGGGGGTCTTGGAGATCTCGTACGGCTCGCCGGTCAGGTACGACTCGTCCATCACGCCGTGCCCCTCGACGACGACACCGTCCACCGGGCAGGCTTCATGCGGAAAAACCTCCACCAGATCGCCCACCGCGATCGCGTCGAGCGCCACGTCCTCGACGCGCCCGGCGTTCGGATCGGTCTGAACGGTCAGATCGCTCGGATCGGCTCGCCGGTGGGCGACGGCGGGCATCCGTCGCGCCAGCGCCTGGAGCACCGATGACGCGCTGCGCACGGCGTAGGTTTCGAGCGCCTGACCGCCCGCCAGCATCAGAACGACGAGCGTGCCGGCGAGGTACTCGCCGAGCAGTACGGAGGTGACGATCGAGATGCCGGCGAGCAGATCGGAGCCGAACTCGCGCCGCAGCATCTGACGCAGCAGCGTCCAGACCAGCGGCGTACCGCCGGCGGCGAGCGCGGCGAGGAGCGGTAGGTCGCGCACCGCGACCGCGCCGAGGGTGCCGGCGCTCGGGTAGCCGGAGCGGATCACGAGGTGGGCCGCGATCGCGGCGATGGCACCGAGCGCGATCCGCGCTTCGACGGTGCGCAGCCAACCCAGCCGCTTCATTCTCTCGGACATCCGCCTCCCGCTCTGGCGCGCTCCGACATGACGCGAGGCACAGCACGCGTGGACATCCTGATCGTTAGTTGGTGAGCAGTCCGGATCAAGACTTCAGTTTGTCGGGATCGATCAAACCCGAGCGCAGGGCGAAGCCGACCGCCTGAGCCCGGCTGTGCAGCTGCAGCTTGTCCAGGATGTTCCGCACGTGGAACTTGACAGTGTTCTCGCGCACGCCCAGCCGCTTGGCGAGCTCGTGGTTCGAGGTCACCCCTTGTACCATCAGCTCGAGGACCTCGCGCTCCCGCTCGGTCAGCGCGTCTGGATCCCCAATTGCCTCGTGGGGCGGCTTGCGGAATTCGGTCAGCACCTTGCGCGCCAGAGAGGAGGTGAGCGCCGGCTCCCCGCGCCCCGCGGCCTCGAGCAGCGAGAAGAACTCGTCGGCTTCCAAATTCTTGAGTAGATAGCCCTGCGCGCCGGCCTTGAGCGCTTCGAACAGCATCGCGTCGTCGTCGGATGCCGTCAGCACGACGACTCTCACCTTGGGAATCTCGCGCGCGATCGCGCGCGTGGCGTCGAGACCGCCCATCTCGGGCATCGCCAGATCCATCAGGAGCACGTCGGGTTGGAGACGCCGGGCCAGCTCGATGCCGTCCCGGCCATTGCGCGCCTCGCCCACGACTTCGTAGCCGCGTGCCTCGAGCAAGCTACGGAGGCTGTCGCGGAAGAGGTTGTGATCGTCGACGATCGCGATTCTCACGATGCGGCTCCCTTCGAACGGTGCGCCGAGTCGTGAAGCGAGATCTCGGCGACGACTCGCGTCGGACCTCCCGGACGCGAGTCGATTGTAAGCCGTCCACCCATCGATTCGGCCCGTTCGCGCATGGTCATCAGTCCGAAACGGGGCAGCTCCGCGGGAGGCGGCGCGGCAAGATCGAATCCGACGCCGTCGTCCTCGATCTCCAGGCGGACGCTCTCAGCTCCGCTCTCGAGCGCAACGCGAACATGCTGGGCGCAAGCGTGCTTGCGCACGTTGGCCAGCGCCTCGTTGGCGATCCGCAGAAGCTGCCACTCCTCGGTCGGAGGGAGGCGCGGTTCACCCCGAAGCGTCAGCTCCGTCTCGACACTCGTCTCCTCCTGCCAATTCCGCAGAACGCCGCTCAGCGCCTCCGAGAGCGTCCTCTCCTGCCCCGCGGCTTCGCGCAGACCGACGATCCCGCTTCGCACTTCGGTGTAGACGCTTCGCGCCGCCGCAGCGAGCTGATCGAGCTGCGCCGTGGCCTCCTCGAGGCGCCCCGTCCGCAGATACTCGCGCACCGCTTGCGCCTTGGTGTTGACGTAGGCGAGCACCTGCGCTGTTCCATCGTGCAGCTCGCGCGCGATCCGCGCCCGCTCCTCGGCCACCGCCAGATCGCGCAGTTGACGATGGAGCAGATGATTGTCGATCGCGATGCCGACTTGCGTCGCGAAGCGCAGGAGGGTCTCGAGATCGCCGGTGGAGAACTCTGGAGCCGCCGTCTTCTCCGTCAGGTAGAGGTTGCCTCGAAACGGACCGCGACAGCTCACCGGAACCGCGAGAAGCGAGCCCATGTCCGGATGATGCACCGGAAAACCGGCGCTGCGGGCGTCGCGGCGAAGATCCGCCAGACGCAATACCTGGCCTTCGCGCAGAACTACACCCAAGAGCCCACGCCCCTGCGGCAGATCGTCTATTCGGCGACGCTCCTCCTCGCTCAGACCGGAGGTGTGAAAGGCGGTGATCGTTCCCGCGGCGTCGATCACCGATAGCGCTCCGAAGCGCGCGCCGACCAGATCGCGCGCCTCGTCGACAACGCGCTGCAGCAGATCGTCCAGATCCGCGACTCGGTGCACGTCCTGCGCGGCGGCGTGCAGGGTGAGCAGCTCGCGGTTCTGCCGGGCAAGAAACTCCTGCAGGCGACTCACGAACCGAAACAGGACTCCGAAGAAGAGCAGGGCGCCCAGAACGACCACCCCGTCGACCAGTAGCCGGCCACGAGTCGACGCGAAGAAGGGGGCGCTCGCGTAGCGACCCGCCTCGAGCAGCGCCACGAGGAGCAGCAGACCCAGAACGGCATACAGCTGCAGGCGCTTCAGGGTCACGCCGGCGCTACCGACAACTCGCGTCCAAGGTAGCGCTGCGCAGCTGCGTTCGTTTCGCGCTGGAATCGCGCCACGAGAGCTTCCTTCTCGGCTGCGGGCAGGAAAGAGTGTCGTACCGCGGCCAGAGCGAGCTCGGCGATCTCGTCGGCGCTGTAGCCGAAGGTCGCGGCGAGGTTCAGGAATTCGCGGCTGAGATTCGTGCCGAAGAGCGCCGGATCGTCGGTGTTGACCGAAAGCTCGAGCCCGGCGCGGCGCAAGCGATCGAACGGATGTCGGGCGAGATCGGGGGCGAGGCCGAGACAGAGATTCGAGGTCGGGCAGAGCTCGAGCGGCGTGCGCTCGGCGCGCAGTCGGGCGATCAGGGCCTCGTCCTCGATGGCGCGCAAGCCATGCCCGATCCGCTCGGCGCGACAGGCGTCGAGCACCGAGTAGATCGCCCGCGGACCGCCGTGCTCGCCGGCGTGGGCGGTCGAGTGGAGCTGGTGCCGCGCCGCTTCGGCGAAGTACTCGGCGAACGGCTCGCTGGCGTAGATCGCCTCGCGGCCGGTCAAGCCGAGCGCGATCACGATCCCCCGCTTCTGACCGGCCAGCGCCCAGTCGAGCGTCGGATCTGCCGTGCGATCGCCGACGTCGCGGACGATGTCGGGTATCAAGCGCAGCACGACTCCGCGCTCGCGTTCGGCGGCACGAATCGACTCCTCCATCGCGTCCAGGATCTCGTCGATCGCCAGACCAGCGAGCCAGTGCGTGCCGACAGTGAAGTGGATCTCGGAGTAGAGGATGTTCTGCGCCTCCTGATCCGCGGCGAAGTCGGAGAGCAGACGCTGGAAATCCTCAGGCTCGCGGAGCACGCTCGAACAGGCGACGTAGATCTCGACGAAGTGGTCGAAGTCGCGAAAGGAAAACCACTCCCGCAGCCCGGCGACGCTGTCCGCCGGCAACGTCACCCGCCGGCGCCGCGCCAGATCGAGCAGCGTCTCCGCCCGCATCGCGCCCTCGAGGTGGACGTGCAGCTCCGCTTTCGGAAGCGCGCGGACGAACTCCTCGAAGCTCAGCCCGGCCTCCCTGCGCTGCCATCGTCGCGATCGATGCGATCGATGCGATCGATCCTGCGCGCCATCCGATCCAGAACCGTCGGCGGCACCAGACCTTCGAGGTTGCCGCCCAGTCGGAAGACCTCCTTCACGAGCCGACTCGAGAGGTACGTGTACTCCTCCTTGGGGACCATGAAGACGGTCTCGACCCGGCCGCTCAGATGTCGATTCATGAGCGCCATCTGGAATTCGTATTCGAAGTCCGACACCGCGCGCAGGCCGCGCACGATCGTCGTCGCGCCCACCCGCTCCATGAAGTCGATCAGCAGGCCCGAGAAGCTCTCGACGCGACAGGAGTCGTCGCCGGCGAGCAGCTCGCGGATCGTTTCGACCCGCTCCGCGACTGTGAAGAGCGGCCGCTTCTCCTCGTTCTCGAGCACCGCGACCACCACGCCGTCAAAGATCGAGCGGCAGCGCGCCACGAGATCGAGGTGGCCGCAGTGGATCGGATCGAACGAGCCGGGATAGACGGCGATTCGCTTCTTTCCAGCGCTCACGAGCCGCTCTCCGGGAGGAGCGAGACGGTGCGCACGTTCCAGGCCGCGTCGATCAGTCGCAGGAGGACGAGCTTCGCCCCCTTCGGCACCTCGGTTACCCGCAGCTCCTCGCTCCGCCCGTCGAGAAGACCGTCGGCAGCGAGTGCTGCGCGCCAGTCGCCGCCGTCGATCGACACCTCCGCCTTACGGATCGGGTTCCAAGCGTCGCTGACCGAAGCCCGGATCTCACCCCCGGCACGCTTCACCTCGTCGAGCACGGGTGGGCTGTTGTCGACGACCACCGGCTCGCTTTCCCGTAGTACCGAGAGCGCCTCGGCGGGCGAGCCGTTCCCGCGCTCGTCGCTGGCGCTGAGGCGAAAGCGGTAGCGGCCGTCGGGAAGCGCGGTGGCGTCGAACGGCCACTGCGTCTCCTCGATCTCGTCGGCAAGTTCGAGCCAGCCCTCGGGCTGCGCCTCGGGCCTCACCTCGAGTCGGTAGCGCAGCTCGTCGCCGTTGGGATCCGACGCTTCCCAGCGCAGCGTCAACCAGCCTCGCCGCCAGACCGACTTCAGGCGATCCCCCTTCGCCGGCGTCGGCCGCAAGGTGTCGAAGATCCCCTCGCGATTCGGGCTCGCGGGCTCGTAGAGCTGATCGGCGGGATTGAATCCGGAGGGGACCTGGATCTGACCGGGCTCGAGCGCGCCGAAGCTCGCGATCGTCGGCCGGAGGTTCTGCTGCTGGTAGGAGAGCTCGATCGCGGTGATGCGCGGCCCGGCCGACTCGGAGCCGCCGAGCTCGAGCCGGAACTGAATGAAGCGGCCGCGTTCGATCGACTCGAGCTCAGCCTCGCTCCCCGGCGAGAGCTCGCGCGGTGCGCTCCAGCCCGTCCAGGTGGCGTCCGGCTCGGCCGAGAAGCCGCTCCGGAACGACGCCTTCACGCTCGCCCCGCGCGGCAGCTCGCCGCTCCAGCGGAAGAGCCCAAAGCGCGCCAGTTGACCGGCATCGAGGGCGGGGCTGGTGTAGACGCCGGCCGTTTCGTGCCGTGCGCCTAGGCGCCAGAGTGCGGCGCCGCTGGTCGTCAGGACCACGGGAGCGCTAGAGCGACGCTCGGCGTCGACGGCCAAACCGACGAGCTGCTTCTCTTCAAAGTCGCGTTCGACTCGTGCCCGCCCGTCGTCGATCCGATAGAGCTTGCCCTCGAGACCTGTCGCCGCCCAGACGCGCTCGCCCTCGGCAGCGAGCGCGAAGAGCGTCTCGTCGCTCGTCGACCAGACGCTCTCGACAACGCCGCTCGGCAGCAAGCGGACGAGCTCGCTCTTGGCGCCCTGCGTCCCCGGCGGGCGCGAGCCGAAGCTGCTCTCCTCCTCCACCGTGACCACCGGCTTGGGCTCGTCCGTGCTGTTGCGATCAACGGCCGGGCGGGCGCCGAGATCGACGAAGCTGGCCTCGGAGGCCACGAGCGCGATCCAGACCGAGCCATCGCGCCCCTCCGCCAGCGCGACAACCTCGGTGAGCTCGGAGTCGTAGACAGTTCGCACGCTCTTCCCGCGCAGTCGGAGCACCCGGCCGTCGCCCGCGGTTCCCAGCAGGAGCTCGCCGTTGGCGAGCGGGAGCAGCGTTCGGACGTGTGTCGCATCGCCGTCCCAGACCAACTCCGCGCGCTCCTTGCCGTCGACACGGTAGAGCTTTCCCGGCAGTCCGGTGGCGACGTAGAGCGCTCCGTCGCCAGCGCGCGCTATCGCCCAGATGTAGGTCTCCGGCGGATCGAACCAGACTTCGCTCCCCTTCTCGTCGATCCCCTGCTCGTAGATCCGGTACAGCTTGCCGCCCGGCGACGTACCGGCGAAGAGGGTGCCGTCGCTGTCAGAGTGGAGCGCGAAGACAGCGGGCTCCGGTGCGTCGAACGCAACCTTCGTCGTTCCGTCCGGGGCGATCGTGAGCACGCGGCCGTCGTGGCCGGTACCGACCGCCCAACCGCCCTTTGTCGAAACCAGGGCGAACGCGAACGGCTCCTCGAGGCCGGCGATCTTGTCGGCACCGGCGGCGAGCGCCAAGACCCCCGCAGCGTCGACCGACACGCCGGTCATTTCACCGCGCAGGAACGAGTCCGCGCTCTGCGCCCTCAGGATCCGCACCGCAGCGGCATCGGCGTGGGGCGCCACGGCCAGCGCAACTAGCGTGACTCTCCAGAGTGCGGATCGACTCATCGCAGCGTGCCCTCTCCAGAGCGCCGATCGTCGGCGTCTTGGCCGTTGCCGGCCGGTTCGCCGTTCGGTCCCGTCATCGGCTCCTTGCGGACGAGCTCGAGCTCGAGCCGCGCCACGCCGGCGAGCGGACGCGCCTCGCGCCAGGTCGCGCGTTGGACGATGGCGGCGCGCAGCGGTCGGCCCCGCGCTCCGCCCATCAAGGTCGCCTGCAGCGTCGGAGGCAGGAGCGGCAACGCCTCGCCCGCGGCGCTCGCGCCGCCGGCGGGGACGAGCCCGAGGAGCTGGAGCTCGCGCGACGAGCCGAGCGAAGCGAGGAGAGCTCGCGCCTGCTCGAAGGTTCGCGGCTCAACCGGCTCGAGCGCGAAGCGGACCGCGTCGAGACTAGCGCCGTCACCGATCATCAGTAGATAGCGCCCGGCGCGCAGATGAGACGGCACTGTCAGCGGCAGCTTGCGGTGCTCGATGGCTCCCCGGTAGCCGCGCAGCTCGACCACGATCTCGGTGCTCTCGCCGGGTGCCAGCCGGGGGAGTAGCGCGTGCGCGCCGAGCACCTCCAGCGCCTGCGCCCCGTCGCGCGGCACGAGCTCGATCTCGACGCGCTCGACCTCGATCTCGGCCAGATCGGTGCGAGCCAGGAAGTCGACGACGCTGGCGGCGAAGAGGATCGCGCGCATGCCAGCTCCGGCGCCGTCGAAGCTCTGCTCGAGCTCGAGCTCGCCGGCCGCGCCGAGCCCGGCTCGAACGTCGAGGTCGACCGCATCGACGCCCGCCACGCCAGTGACGGCGTCGAGCGCGCCGACGGTGCTGATTGCGGTCAGCAGGCCGAGCAGCTCGGGCACCCTCGCCAACCGCATGGAGAAACGGCGGGGCGACTGGCCGTGTACCGCGACTTCGAGCGGCACGGTTCGCGCTCTCGCACCCAGCCTGCCGAGGTTGCCCGCCGCATGATCGCGCTCGAAGGCGCCGACCACTGTGCCGACGTTCGAGAGCTTGAACGAGCTGAAGTCGGAGCCGAGCACGGTGACGACCTCGGCGGTTGCCATCGGCAGCTCGATCTCGCCCAGCCCGAAGAGCGGGTGGCCGAAGGCGAGAATGCTCTCGTCGATCCGCTCGGTGACGGTTCCAGTCGCCGCCAGGCGAAGGTCGCCGTCGACGAAGAGAGCGGCGACCGCCGAGCCGGCGATTAGGTCGGTCGCCTGGGCGTCGCTCCTCCCCGAGCCCGAAATCCCCAGCGTCGGGAAGCTGCGGCCGAGCTCGCTCAGAGCCGTCTCCGAGAAGCCGCTGACCCCCCAGCCGAGCGCCGGGCGGGCGCCGAGCGCGTTGCCAGCCGAAAGCGGCGCCGCCCAGCGCGCCGTCAGGTCGGCCGGGATCGAGCGCGCGAGGAGATCAGCGAGCTCGACTCCGGGCGGCGGTGCGTCGCCACCCCAGGGCGCCGAGCTCGGGATCTCGCGCATGTTGGCGATCGGAGTGATGCCAGCGACCGCCTCCTGGGAGAATGGCCACGAGAACGCCACCGCCCCGGCGAGCCGCCCCTCGATCCAGACCGGGCTGCCGCTCATACCGGCGATAACTCCTGTTTTCTCCAGGTTGTGGCCGGTGAGTCGCGCCAGGATGTAGCTGGTGACGGGGAGAGCATTCTTCAGCACCCCCAAGACGTCGACTTCGAACCGCTCCACCTGAGTGCCGACGAAAACCGACTCGCCGTAGCCGCGCATCCCGGGCCGGACCTCGTCGATCGCGATCGTGGGAGCGCCGGGCGACTCGGCGCCGAGCGGGGCCGTTAGAAGCAGACTGAGCAGCAGACCGAGCAGGAGTCGGGCGCAGAGTGCGTTCCGCATGAGCGGAATCTACGCGACTTCGACCCTTCCCGGTCGCATCACGACCAGCCGGCCGCCTTCGAACGCCACCAGCGTCGACGGCGGGCCGCCGGGGAGCCGGCCGCCATCTACGACGACTCCGTCGGCTCCGCTCCGCTCGAACCAGGCCAGCACCGCGTCCGGATCCAGGAGCGGCGGCTCCCCGCTCGCGTTCGCCGAGGTCGCCGTCCAGGTCGTGCCCAACCGCGCGAGTAGGCTGCGGAGATCGGCGTGGTCCGGGACTCGGATCGCCAGGCTCTTGCCGCCGAGCGAAGCCGCGATCGGCTCCCGAATCGGCACGACCACGGTAAGCGCCGCCGGCCACCGCGCGCGTCCCCAGGCGAGGGCCGGCTCGGCGGGATCGACGCCGAGCTCGTGAAACGCCTCGGGAGTCGCTCCCACGACGGGGAGCGGCTTCGCCGGATCGCGACTCTTGAGTCGGAGGAGTGCTTCCACCGCGGCCGGGTCGCGCGGATCGACGGCGAGACCGTAGCTCGACTCCGTCGGAATGGCGAGCACGGCCCCACGCGCGATCGCGGCGTGGAGCGGCGCCAGGTCGTCGCCGAATCGCCAGCGCGCGTCCGCCCTCTGCTTCACCTTTGCGCGCGCGCCGAGCTGCTGAGCAGCGCTTCGGCGTGGTCCCTAGCGGTGGCGGTGACGCGCTCGCCGGAGAGCATCCTCGCCACCTCGTCGCGGCGCTCCTCCGCTCCCAGCGCTTCGACCTCGGCGTAAGTGCGATCGCCCCGCACCCGCTTCGAGACGCGATAGTGGCGGTCGCCGTAGCTC
>CAZPYU010000050.1:0-4719 GCA_964590905.1 uncultured Thermoanaerobaculia bacterium | reverse complement strand
CTCGTAGTAGGCGTGCTCGACGTCGCGCTCGTGCAGGAACTTGAAGTGGACCGAGCCGACCTGGAAGCGGTCGCCGCTCGACAGCTCGATCGTCCCCTTGACGGCGCGGTCGTTGACGAAGGTGCCGTTGCGGCTGTCGAGGTCTTCGAGGACCACCCGTCCCTCGCCGAAGCGCACCCGGGCGTGAGTCCGCGATAGCGATGGCACCTCGGGCAGCGAGACCTCCGCGCCCTGATCGCGGCCGATCGTCAGCGTGGCGCCGGGCGTGATCCGGAACCGAGTCCCCAACCGGCGGTGCTCGGGGTGAGCGATCAAGATGACCGCCGCCTCGAAGCCAGCTGCAGCCGCACCGGGGCGCGCGGCGTCGATCACCGTCGCATGCTCGGTCGGGCGCGTGCTCGACGACGAAGTGCCGATCTGAATGCCTTCGGTGGACAGGTCTTTCATCCGCCGCCCTCTCTCGCTGGACCGCCGGCTCTCCGAGCCTGCTCACGAGCCCAGCTGCGCCCTTGCACAGATCTTACTCCTCGAACCCTCGGAAACAGTTCAGCCTCGACGCGTCACGAGCGCCCGCAGGACGTGGCGGGCGATCTTCGGGTTTTCGCGCAGGCGGCGGGTCGAGTAGGCGTACCAGTCGCGGCCGTAGGGGATGTAGACCCGCAGGCGGTGACCGGCGGCGAGGAGGATCTGGCGCAGCTCGGGCTCGACGCCTAGGAGCATCTGGAACTCGTAGCGCTCGCGCGGCACGTTGAGCCGGTCGAGGATTCCCAGCGCGCCGCTGATCAGATGATCGTCGTGGGTCGCGATGCCGACGTAGATACCGCGGGCGAGGAGCTTCTCGAGCGCTTGTAAGAAGTTCGAACGCACGGTCTCGAACTCCTGGTAGGCGTGCTCGCGGCTCTCGACGTAGATCCCTTTGCAGATCCGCACGTTTGCCCCCGGTCGTGGCAGCGCTGCGATGTCGCCCAGCGTTCGCCGAAGGTAGGCCTGCAAGACGATGCCGACGTTGCCGTGGCGGGCCTGGAGCTCCTTGTAGAGGCGTAGCGTAGCGTCGGTGCGGGTGACGTCCTCCATGTCGATGCGGACGAAGTTTCCGTGCCCTCGCGCCGCGACCACGATCCGCTCGACGTTCTCCCGGCAGAGCTCTTCGTCGATCGCGAGCCCGAGCGCGGTCGGTTTGATCGAGACGTTGGCGGGCAGCTCACGCGCCGTGATCGCCGCCAGCGCCCGCTCGTACTCCTCGGCGACCGCCGCGGCACGATGGCTCTCGCGCACCTCCTCGCCCAGCAGGTCGAGGGTCGACATCGCGCCCTCGGCAGCCAGCGCAGCGACGGTGGAGAGCGCCCCATCTAGCGTCTCTCCAGCCACGTACCGGCGGGCGACGCGCCCTACGATCGCCTTCGGGACGAGCGGCAGGCCACGGACGATCAGCCAGTCGAGGAGGGCCATCGGTCGGCTGTCCCCGAGGCACGCGATCAGGGGACAGCCTGAAGGCTGTCCCCACGAGTCGGAGCGGGTTGGTCCGCGATCCAGCGCACCGCCCGCGCGCACGGGCAGACGCCGCCGACTCGCCGCAGCTGGGGCATGAACTTCTGCGCCTCCTCGGCCGTCTTCTCGCCGCGAGCGACGGCGCCGAGGTTCTCCAGATAGTCCGAGAAATCGCGCGTCGCTCGGTAGCCGTCGGGAAGGGTCTGTGCCAGGTGCCGCGCATACTCTTCGAACAACGCGAAGCGCTCGCCGTCGACGCCGACCATCGCGAAGGCCGGCATCCCGCGGCGTCGACAGAAGTCGCGGTGCGGAAGCCGGAGCAGATCGTTCCAGCGCACGCCTCGGTACTCGCCACGCTCGAGCGCCAAGAGGGTGAGAGCCGAGTCCGCCTCTCCCGCCGTGAGCTCGGGCAAGCGGGCGCGGAGGTAGCGCACATTCAAGTCGTGGACGACCTTCTCGATCTCCTTCCAGTAGTCGTCCTGCGCTTCGCGGTTCTTCATCGGCTTCAAGCCGAAGCGGACGTTGGTGCCTCCGCCGCGCTCGTCGCCGAACATCTCGAGCGCCCGCGGCACCCACTTGTGGAGGTGCTTCTGGATCACCTCCATGGTGATCGTCTGCGAGCCGTGCGCCGCCTTGACTACCCAGCGCCGCAACGGCACCACCCCGGCCGCGAGGTGGAACGCCTCCTCGCGCAGCATCTGCGGCATCGAATCGGCCATCGGCGCGTAGGCCGATACGCGCTGCATGGCGAGCTGGAACTTGCCCACCCGGTCGATCAGCGCGCAGAAGACGATGTTGTCAACGAACGATTCGAAGTCGACATTGAAAGCGCCCAAGACGTGCGAGCCGGTGCGCATGGAGAGGATCTCCTCGACCATCTCGTCGCCGCTCTGGCCGGTGATCGGCTTCCAGTCGTCTTCGATCAGCAGGTGCAGCATCTGATAGCCGTGGCGCAACTCCTCGGCCATCATGCGCAGGACCATCGCCTGCTCCTCCTCGTCCTGAGCTCGCGCCAACGTCAGCTGATGCTGTTGGATCGAGCCGAACTCGGTCGACGCTTGAGCGCGGATGGCGCCCGCCAGGTGCTGCGCCGCCTCGGGCCGCAGGTCGCCGGCGCGCCCGTATTTCTCGCGCCCTAGCTCGTCACCGCAGGCGATCGTGGTCGGCATTCCGCATTCGCGGTAGGCGCAGAGCCGGAACTTCGGCTCGCGCGGGAAGAGGCGCTCCCAGTTGTCGAGCAGGTAGTCGTAGTCGGGAAGAAAGGTCTCTTGCCACTTGAGAACGGCGTCGTGGATCTTCTTCGGCAGCAGTGCGGTCTCTACGTTGGCCATCGAGCTCTCGATTCGCTCCTAGAGGTTCTTGACGAACGGACGCAGGCTGTCGGGCACGAAGCCGAGGCGGCCGAAGTAGGCCTCCAGCTCCGGCATCGAAGCGTCGACCATGGTACGAACTCTCCGCACGCCTCGGCTCCGGAATCGGCTGAAGACCTCCTCGGCCATCGCGCGGCCGATACCGCGTCCACCGCTCTCGGGATCGACGCCGACGACTTCGATCCAGCCGGTCGGCTCCTCGATGCCGAACTCGCCCGCACGTACGTCGCTGAGTAGGAACCCGACCACTCGGCCGTCCGCTTCGGCGATCACCGAGCCCTCCGGGTCACGGCGCAGATAGGTGGTCACGCGCTCCTCCCAGAGGTCGGGCCGGTAGCTCCCTTGGCTCCTCTCGTCCAGCCGGACGATCCCGTCGATGTCGAGCTCGGTCAACGATCGGACTGCGAAGTTGGCCACGGAATCTCCTCGCGGCGCATTCTATCCGCGCCCTCATCTGATAGACATTCACAGCATGCCGAGCGCGAACGAGGTCGGACCCCGCGTGCTGGGCGGCCTACTCGTCGTCCAGTTCCTCTTCGCGACGCTCCACGTGGCAGGCAAGATCGTGCTGAGCGACGTGGCACCGCTCGCGCTGGCCGGCACCCGGGTCGCGATCGCCACGCCGATCCTGCTCCTCTACGCCTGGTGGCACGACCGCGCGCTGCCGCCGCGCAGCGACTGGCTGCGCCTGGCGCTCCTCGGTCTGCTCGGGATCTTCGCCAACCAGACGCTCTTCCTGCTCGGCCTCTCGTTCACCTCCGCGACCAGCTCGGCGATCCTGATGCCGTCGATCCCGGTCTTCACGGCGGGCGCCGCAGCGCTCCTGGGCGTGCAGCGGATCTCGGCGCGCGGCGCGACCGGAATCGCCCTCGCCGCCGCCGGAGCCCTCGTGCTGCTCGATCCGTCGCGGCTCGAGACCTCCGGCCGCGCCACCCTCGGCAACCTTCTCATCCTCGCCAACTGTCTTTGCTACAGCTTCTTCCTGGTCCTGCTCCGCCCCCTTTTCGCGCGCCTGCCGTGGCGGACGATCATCGCCTGGAGCTTCCTCTTCGGCTCGATCGGCACGCTCGCCGTCTCGTTTCCAGCGCTCCTCACAACCTCCTGGAGCAGCCTGCCAAGCTCGGCTCTGATCGGCATCGTCTACATCGGCGTGATTCCCACTGCGATCAATTTCGCGCTCAACACTTGGGCCGTGCTGCGTTCGTCTCCAGCGTTGGTGGCAGCCTTCACCACGCTACAGCCGGTCTTGACCAGCCTCCTCGCCGTGGCGCTCTTGGGCGAGGCCGTGCAGCTCAATCAGGCACTGGGCTTCGTCCTGATCGTGGCCGGGCTGGTGATCGTCTCGGGCGTCGCCGGGCGCGCGCCCGTCGAGTGAACCTGTTCAGCTCCCCGAGAACGGCGGCGCGTTCGACCTCATCGGCGCAGCCGTTCCGCCAGCTCTTCGTAGACGCGGCGCCGATGACCGATCGCCAAGATACGGATCACGCGAGACCGCTTCTCTACGCGGTAGACGATGCGGAAGCGCCCGACGCGAACCTTTCGCAGCCCCGCGAGCGCTCCGAGCAGGAGGTCGCCCTGGTTCGGATCGCCGCTGAGAGTACGCAACGCCGACTTGAGCAGGCGTTGGCGCTCCGGAGCGAGGGAGCGCAGGATCGCAGCGAGATCGGGAGGCAGCTCCAGTCGATAGGAGCTCAACTGCGACGGCGTTGCCGCTTGGCTGGCGCGATCGGCTCTCCGAACACGTCCTCGAATCCGGCGCCGCGCTCGCCAGTCGCGAAGAAGGCCTTGCTGCGCCCGATCTGGGCCATGAGCTCTGGGTCGCTCAGGACGTCGAGCGTCTCCCTGATCCGCTGGTACTCCT
>CAZPYU010000049.1:0-5651 GCA_964590905.1 uncultured Thermoanaerobaculia bacterium | reverse complement strand
GATCGACGAAGCCGTCCGCCCGATGGTGGCTCACGGCAATACTCCACTCGCCGGCTGGTACTCCTTCTTCCGCAACTGGTATTCGGGCTGCGGCGATCCGGGCGGGTGCAACGAAGTCGGCTGGTCGGACATCGCGGCGGTCTACGACCCCGACTTCAACTGCCGGAAGAAATACGTTCTCATGCTCACCGACGGCGGCGAGACCTGCGACGGCAGCGTGCAGGAGCCGGCCGAGAACTACTACGAGCCCAAGCTCGGCACCTTCCCCGAGGGCATGAAGAAGACCGCCGACCAGTGCTCCTTCCGCGCTTCGATGGCCTCCAAGGAGAGCGTCGACTCGCTGGTTCTGGCCTATGGTGACGAGAACGCCGCGAAACTCCAGTGTGCGAACACCAACGTCGTCTTCGCACGCAACAAGGAGGAGCTGCGGGACGAGATCGCCAAGTTTCTCGCCTCGATCATCGAGCAGTCGGCGGCGTTCGCCTCGGCCGCGGTGCCGACGGTCCAGGCCAACGTGCTCGACAAGATCTATCTCTCGAGCTTTACCCCGCTCAACAAAGAGATGGTCTGGCCGGGGCGACTCGACACCTATCTGAAGCCGCTGCCCCTCATCCCAGGGACAGGGAACGCGAACCGCGCCGATACCTGCGACGTCGGCGAGGAGACGCAGTGCTTCGCGTACGACGCCGGCGACTCGCAGCTCGGCTGGGATGGCGAAGCCGGCTACAACCCGGTGGGGCTGCTGCAGCAGGCGCCGTGGGCCTCCGAGACGATCCGCTTCAATAACGATACTCTGCAGATCGGCACCGACGACGACAACCGACGGGTCTACTTTGCTCTGCCCGACTCGCTCGCCGGCGCCGAATTCGGCAAGCGTCAGCTCTTCCAGTATCCCGATCCGACGGTCCCTGTCGGTGACCTCCTCACTCCGCGCCCCGACCAGCTCGAGTACGAGTTCGTCTGGAATCTCGTCCCCGATCCGCTCGATCCCGACGCCAACCGCGACCTCATCGCCGACGTCGTCGAGTACACCCTCGAAGAGAAGCAGGCGGAGATCGACAACCCGCTCGATCCACTCCTACCGATTCATGTCCAGTACGTCCTGGGCGATCTTTTCCATTCGAACCCACTGGTCGCCAACGCTCCGGCCGACGTCGAGTTCTTCCGCAAAGATCGCTACTGGAATACAGCGCTCTGCGGTGACAACGAAGCGACGACAGAGGCGCGGGGGCCCCAGATCTCCTATACCTGGTATTCGAACCGGAATCTCTGCAAACGGATCATGCTCTTCGCCGGATCGAACGACGGCCAACTACACGCCTTCGACGGCGGCATCTTCCGCGGGCTCGATCTCGTCAACGAACCGACGAACCCGGTCCCCACGGATCTGGGTCCCGACTGCAAGCTCAACCTGCCGAGCGAGGAGCCGGGGTTCGACAACGACGATGGCGACACCGCTGCGGGCGAGTACGGCTCCGGAACCGGGCGTGAGCTCTTCTCTTTCATCCCGAGCACGATCATGCCGGTCGTGAAGGAGCTCTCCGACTTGGACGCCGTGAACGGCGAGCTGTCGACCCAATACGGGGTCGACGGCAACCCGCGTCTGGCCGATGTTTTCGTCGATCCGGTGCTCGATCCGGTCACCGGGCTGCCGACTTGTAACGAGCGCGTCTGGCGAACCCTCCTGCTGACCAACTACCGCGAGGGGGGGCCCGGCATCACCGCGCTCGACATCACCCAGCCCGACATCATTACGAGCACCAACAACGTGCCCGATCCTGCCGGGGCTCTCAACTATGTTCCGTCGTGCAGCGAGGGCAACACCGCCGGTTGCGACACCTTCTGTAAAGACAGCGACAACGAGTGCGCCAAGCTGCCGTTCCCGGCCTTGCGCTGGGAGTTCCGCGACTTCGTCTTGGGCAACGCGGCCGACGACGATCTCAACCTAGTGCCCGACCTTGCCGAGGGCTGGAGCGAGCCGTTCGTGGCCCGCATCCAGGTCTGCAACGGCCTCTGCCTCCCCGCCGACGGTGAACCCGAAGACCGCTTCGTCGCGATCTTCGGCGGCGGCCTGCCCGCATCACCGGCGAACGACCCGACCGACGTCTCCGGCAACTGGCTCTACATGGTCGACGTCGAAACTGGCAAGCTGCTCTACAAGCGCGGCGGCGAGGCCGCCTTCGGCAGCACCAGCCCGATTGTCGGCGCGGTGGCGAACGACATCACAGGCGTCGATACCGACTTCGATAGTCTGGTCGATACCCTCTACTTCGGCACCACCGCCGGCTACGTCTACAAGGTCGCGCTGGGCGACGGACCGTTCAACCTCGACCCCGGCACGGGCCGGATCGACGAATCGATTACCGGCGTCGCCGAATCGCTCGATCCGTTCATCGTCTTCTCGACCGGCGGGAGGCCGATCTACCTCGAGATCAACGCCGTCTACGTACCCAAGCTCAGCACCGTCGCGCTTCTCTTCGGCACCGGCAACCGCTGGAACCTCTGGGACTTCAACCTCCAGGAGGGGCGCTTCTACGCTCTCGCCGACGAGAATTGGCAGGATGCCGACCTGGACGGCGTCGTCGACAGCGCCGTGGATCCCGATGTCGCGATCACCGAATCGGCGTATCCGGCGATCGATCCCGACAGCATCGGCGCGGTCGACAAGTACCTCTACGGGACGCCCGGCTTCTCGAAGGGCTGGTACTTCACGCTCGAACCCGACGAGCGGCTGATCACCGAGGCGTTCTCGTTCGCTGGAATCACGATCTTCACGATCTTCGCTCCGATTCAAGTCGAAGACAGAGACAACGTCTGCGCCTTCGGCGGCGAAAGCAAGATTTTCATCGTCAACACAGTCACCACCGCCGGCTACGCCTACGAGATCGGCGACCTCACGGCATCGCGCTACATCACGTCGCCCACCTTCGTCACCCAGCCGTTCATCGAGCCCAGCGGAAGCAAGAATCCGAGCTACACGGGAGTCGACGAGCTGTCGGATGCTTCCGGCGGTCTGACCGACGCGCTGCGGAACATCACCGCCGAGCTGAAGAAGCTTCTTCCGGAGAGTTGCCGTTTCGCGTCCTATACTCACAACGTCCAGACGATCCGTTCCGACACCGGTGTGGTCTTCATCGCCCCAGTGCCGGTCTGCATCCAGCCGCACGATTGGAAGGAGTACTGATCGTGAAACTTCGCGAGGCCCTTGTCGTCTCCGCCGTCGTGATGTTGTCGGCCGGTTCGCTCGCGCGAGCCGACCTCCTGGTCACCCGGGACGGTGCGACGCTCGAAACCTCGGGCTCCTGGCGAGTCGAGGGGCGGCGGGTGATCTTCACGTTGCCCAACGGCATGCTCTCGGCGATCCGCACCGACGAGATCGATCTGGATCGCTCGGCGCTCGCCACCGCGCGGGCGGCGGAGGCGGCGGCGACAGCAGCCGTCGTTCCCGCGCCGGTCGCCTTGGGCGAGCCGATTCTCCGCCTCACCGAGGACGACCTTTCCCGCGGTGAGCCGGAGAGCTTGGGTGAGGGCGCGGACGAGGGTGAAGGGGCGAAGAAGACCGAGGCGAAGAAGGCCGACGAGGTACCCCTGAAAGTCGTGTCGTGGGACAAGGTCCCGATGCCTTCAGGGGACGGTATCGGCGTCTACGGCACGATTCGCAACAGCAGCAGGGCTACCATCACCTCCCCGACGATCGATCTCCTGATCTACGGAGAGGACGGCGGGCTGCTCGCCACCGCTATCGGCTCGATCAATCTCTCGGTGATCGCAGCCGGCAAGAGCGCCAACTTCCGCGCCGAGTTCCCGGGCCTGCCCGACTTTAGTGCCATCAAATTCAACATCGCCGGGCGCGGTTTCGAGACGCGTTCTCAGGAACCAGTTCCCGAAGAGGAGGGCGCCGGCGCGGAGGCGGGAGAGGGGCTGACCGCCGAGCAGGCCTACGAAGCCAACTCGAAGCTCAGGGTAGGCGGGGCCGAGCAGCCCGCGCCGCGCGCTGAGAGCTCGCCTCCCGCTTACCCGCCGTCGCGGTAGTTCGGCACGCCGCCGAGATCGTGCTCGCGGATCTTCTTCAAGAGCACGCGATACGAGATTCCCAGCGCCAGCGCCGCGGCGCGCTTGTCGCCCGCGGCAGCTCGTAGTGCCGCCCGCAGGCGGTCGCGCTCGTTGCTGCCGTCGCCTGCCGCGAGGAGGGCGTCGATCTCGCCGCGCTCGAGCCGTTCGCCGGGATGCAGGATGACGGCGCGCTCCAACAGATTCGCCAGCTGACGGACATTGCCCGGCCAGCGCTCCGCGGCGAGTACTTCGAGCGCGCCGGCAGAAAGCTCGGGCGCCCGCTGGCCGTGGCGCAGGGCGAGCTCGGCAAGCAGGTGGCGGGCGAGGAGCGGCAGATCGCTCGCTCGCTCGGCGAGCGACGGCAGAGCGATCGGAAAAACCTCGAGCCGGAACCTCAGATCGGACCGGAAGCGCCCCTCCTCGACCATCGCCGGTAAGTCGCGGTGGGTCGCCGCCACCAGCCGCACGTCGGCCGCCAGTGAGGCTCCGCCGCCGACGCGCTCGTAGCTCTTATTGTCGAGCACCCGCAGCACCTTCGGCTGCACGGCGCTCGGCAGCTCGCCGATCTCGTCCAGAAAGAGCGTGCCGCCTGCCGCCAGCTCGAAGCGCCCCGCTCGCCGTCGATCGGCGCCCGTGAACGCTCCGCGCTCGTGGCCGAAGAGCTCGGTTTCGACCAGCGTCTCTGGGATCGCGGCGCAGTTGACCGCCACGAAGGGGCCGCGGGCGCGCGGCGAGAGCGCGTGCAGCGCCCGCGCGAAGAGCTCCTTGCCGGTGCCGCTCTCGCCGGTCAAGAGCACCGTGGTCTCGGTCGGCGCCACCCGCTCGAGGAGCCGCAGCGCCGAGCGCAGCCGCGGATGCCGCCCGACGATCGGCGGCACGCCGGGCGCGCTGAAGAGCGGCGGCGCCGATTCGACGGCGACGAACGACTTGACCAGTTGGAAGAGCGCTTCGAGATCGATCGGCTTTTCGAGAAAATCGGCCGCGCCGCGCTTCATCGCCTCGACTGCCACCGCCACGGTGCCGAAGCCGGTCAGCACCACGACTGGCGTTTCGGCCGCGCTTCGTTGTACAGCGGTGACGAGATCGAGCCCGCTGCCACTCGGTAGCTGGAGGTCGGTCAAGACCAGCTCGAACGACTCGCGCGCGGCGATGCGGCTCACCGCCGGCGGCAAGTCGGCTTCGGCCACGACCTCGTAGCCCTCGCCCCGGAGTGCGCGCTCCAGCATCCGCCGCAGCGAATCGCGATCCTCGACGATCAGGATGCGCGCCATCGCCACTTCGACGCCTACAGGATCCGCGCCGCGGCGACAGCGGCGACCAGCGCGTCGTCGTCCGCCGGATCGATCGTGCGCAAGTCGAGGACGAACCTCCCGTCGCGGAGATAACCGACCACGGCGGGCGTGCCGGTTCGCAGTCGGCGCGCCAGCGCCTCGTCGCCCGGTAGCGCCAGCGCTTCGCCCGCGATCGGCGCCTCCGGCGCCGAACCGCCCCCCACGAACGCCTCGGCGGCGACGACCTCGGCTCCGATCGCCGCAGCGACGCGCTCGAGCCGTCGGCGCTCTTCTCGCGGCTCGGGCCAGAGCCGATCGAGCGGCAGC
>CAZPYU010000048.1:0-9321 GCA_964590905.1 uncultured Thermoanaerobaculia bacterium | reverse complement strand
CCAGACGCTGCAGCGCCTCGAGCGCACGGCTGGGCGGCTGCGGAAGTCGAAGAGCGAAGTGGTGCGCGAGGCGATCGCGGAGTACGCGGCACGCGCCGGCCGCATGTCGGAGAGCGAGCGCCTGCGGCTGTTGCGCGCCTTCGATCAGCTGCTGCCGCTGATCCCGCCGCGTCCAGCCGCCGAGGTCGACGCCGAGCTCTCGGCGCTGCGCGCTACCCGCCAGCAGGGCGGACGCCGCACGGCGAACGACCCGCGACGGTGATCCTCCTCGACACCTCGCTCGTGATTGACGCCCTCTGCGGACCGCGCCGTTCGGCGCCGGCGCTGCGCCGTGCGATCGCCTCCGGCGAGCGCCTGCTCCTCCCCACGCTCGCTCTCTACGAGTGGTTGCGCGGCCCGCGCCTGCACGCCGAGCTGGTGGCCCAGGAGGCGCTCTTCCCCAACGCCGAGGCGTTACCGTTCGGCCCCGAGGAGGCGGCGATCGCCGCCGATCTCTACGCCCAGCTCCGCAACGCCCGCGGCCGCGAGATCGATCTCGCCATCGCCGCCTGCGCGTTGACACGCGACGCGATGCTCTGGACCCTGAACCTCGCCGACTTCGACGACCTGCCAGGGCTCGCCCTCTACCGCGAGAGCTGAGCTGGCGCTCAGTGCTTGGCGAGCGGGTTCCAGACCTTGGCGAAGCCGAGGCCGGCGAAGTCCTTGACGTTCACCGTCGCGAACTCGGTGACTCCCTGTTGGAGCAGAGCGAGCGCCAGGCGGAGATCGTAGATTCGCCGCCGCGCGAACTGGGGTCGAGCCGCGAGATTCCAGAGTTCGTCGTGGAGCCTCGGACTCTGCGCCGGAAAGCCCAGGAGCTGCCATCGGCGGTGACGTCGAAAGAGTTGGCAGACAGAGGCCGCCTTCGCCGCCGAGAGCGGCCGACGAACCACACTCGAGTTTCTCAGCACGACGTAGAGCTCGACTAGGACGAGCTCGGAGATGGCGACGTCATCGTGATCGGTCAGCTCGTCGACGAACCTGCGGGATGCGGTGTGATCGGCGTGATTCCCCTCGAGCGCTGCGAGGAGGAGATTCGTGTCGACCGAGATCACTTGCGAAGCCTGGGGAAGCTGCGAAAGGTCTCCTCGTCAGCCACCAACTCCTTGAGCTTCTCGAGCGGAACCTTGATCCCGCCCAGGTCGAGAACCGGCAGTCGCCACGGCTCGGCGGCCTCGCCAGGTTCCGGGTAGCGGTCGAGGAAACTTTCGATGCCGCACCTTGCGACCTCTGCCAGCGACGTCTCGCGCTCGGCGGCGTAGCGCTTGGCGCGTGCGTAGAGCGCGTCGGGAAGCTGGATCTGGGTTCGCACCATGGTGATGTAAGTTTGACACCGCCATCATCTTGATGTCAATGCCCGTCGATCCGCAGCTCTACTCGCGCACCCCTGCCATGGCGCGCGCCGCTTCGCGGTCGAGCTCCTTGGCCCGTTCGCTCTCGCGCTTGTCGAAGAGCTTCTTGCCGGAGACGAGCGCGACCTCGACCTTGATGCGATCGCCCTTGGCGTAGAGCGCCAGCGGCACCACGGTGAAGCCCTTGACCTGAACGCGCTCGGCCAAGCGCTCGATCTCGCGGCGCTCCAGCAGGAGCTTCCTCTCGCGCTCGGGAGTCGGATTGTCGCGCGAGCCGGGGCCGTAAGCCGAGACGTGCACGCCAACCAGCCACGCCTCGCCGTTCTTGAAGTCGACGAAGCCTTCGCGGAGCTGCACCCGGCCGGCGCGGCACGACTTCACTTCGGTGCCGGTCAAGGCGATTCCCGCTTCGAGCCGCTCGTGGACGTGGTAGTCGTAGACGGCGCGCCGGTTGGCAGCCAGAGGTCGCACGGCGGCTGGGCTCTTTTCGGTCACCCTGCGGATGCTACAGTCGTCGGCGCCCATGCGGGGCGTGACCCTCCTCTTCTACTTCGGCCTGCTCGCGGCCCCAGCCGCCGCTGCCGAGCCTCGGATCCGCGACCTCTCGGCCGTGCCGGTCGGCGGACAGGTCACGACGAGCTTCCGGCTCGAGGGGGGGTTCACGCCCGAGCTGGTGGCACGCATCGAGAGCGGCCTGCCGACCGGCTTCGCCTACGAGCTCGTCCTGGCGCGCGACCGCAAGCGTTGGTGGGACGACGCGCTCGTTCGCTCGCGGCTCGAAGTGATCGCCATGTTCAACGCGGTGACCCGCGAATACCTGGTCAACACCAAGGTCGGCGGTCGCCTTGTCGATAGCCGAACGCTGCGCGATCTCGCCGAGCTCGAAACTGCGATGACGAATTTCGCCGCGTTGCCGGTCTTCCCCGTGCCGCTGGTCGGCGCAGGCACTCGCCTCTTGGTGCGCGCCCGCGTCGAGCTGGGGACGGGTCAACTGCTCGGCTTCATCCCGTTCCTACGCACCACGCGCTGGGCCGACTCGAACAAGTTTCGCGTCGTCGGCGACTGAGCGGCGTGGACCTGCGTCGAGAGCTGGCCCGTCGCAGCCGCGACACCCGCTGGGTGGTCGGCGTGCTCGCCTTCCTCTTCGTCGCCCTGACCATCCTCTACTACCTGGTGCAGCGCGGCCGAGAGCTGCCCGCGACGCTGGTCACCAATCGCGTTCTCCTCTTCGCGCTGCGCAACCTCAACGGTCTCCTGATCGTCGTCATCCTGTTCGTCCTGGGGCGCAACCTGGTCAAGCTCTGGGTCGAACGGCGCAGCCGGATCCTCGGCGCGCGCTTCAAGACCAAGCTGGTCGCCACCTACATCGGGCTCTCCCTCGTCCCGGTCCTCGTTCTCTTCTTCTACGCCAGCGAGCTCTTGCAGGGCTCGATCGACCGCTGGTTCTCGGCTTCGCTCTCGAACGTGCTCGAGAAAGGCAACGCCGTCGCCCAGGCTCTCCAGCGCACGATCGAGGAGCGCAATACCAACGACGCCGCCCGCATGGCGGCCGAAATCGAAGGCCTCGACCTCGCCGACGCCGACACCCGCGCCGCCGTGCGCACCCGCCTCGAGCGCTGGCGGGCCGAGAGCCGGGCGGAGTTCATCGCGGTCTTCGACGAGGACGTCTTCGTGAACGCGGTGCTCGATCCGCTGTCGGGCCTCACCGAGCTCCCCGAGGTGGGCCGCACCCTGCCGCGCGAAGCGGCGCAGAAAGGGCGCGCCGGGCGGGTTTTCGAATCGGCAGGCGAGCGCGGCCGGTTGATCCTCGGCGCCGCCGCGACTCCTCAGCCCCTGGGCCGGCGAGCCGCGGTGGTCGTGGTCGGGACGCTCCTCGACCCCGCGACCGCGGCGCCGAGCGCACAGCTCATCGAGGCGTTCCAGTCGTACCGCCAGATCGAAATCCAGAAGGGCGACTTTCGCGCCAGCTACCTCCTCACCTTCGTCTTGGTGACGCTGCTCATCCTGCTCGCGTCGTCGTGGATGGGCCTCTTCCTGGCGCGCCGCCTGATGACGCCGCTGCAGGCGTTGGGCGAGGCGTTCCGGCGCGTTTCGTCGGGCGATCTCGACGCCAGCGTCGACGTACCGGCCGACGACGAGATGAAGGAGGTCGTCGCGTCGTTCCACCGCATGACCTCCGAGCTGCGGTCGAGCCGGGAAGAGATCGAGCGCAGCAATCGCGAACAGGCGCTCGCCAATCAGGCGCTCGATTCCGAGCGCAGCCAGGTGGCGGCCATTCTCGAAAACCTCGCCGCCGGCGTGATCGTGCTCGATCGCGACGAGCGCGTCAGCTCCGCTAACGGCGCCGCGCTCCGGATGCTGCGCGTCAGGAGCGGTGATCTGGTCGGGAAGAGTCTGTCCGAGACGTTCGACGGCGACCCGCGGGCGATCCTGGGGCGCGTCGAGGCTCCGCTGGATCCGCCGAGCGACTCACCTCCCGGTACGACTGGGGGCGCAGCTACAGCGGCCTCGGTGAGCTTCCCGGTCGCCGGCACTTGGCGCACCTTCGAGGTCGCGGCCACCGCCCTCCCCGGCGAGGCGGGGGGTCGCATTCTGGTGCTCGACGACCTCACCGATCTCATCCGCGCCCAGAAGCTCGCCACCTGGACCGAGGCGGCGCGACGGATTGCACACGAGATCAAGAACCCGCTGACGCCGATCCGCCTAGCGGCCGAGCGGCTGCGCGCCCGGTACCGCCAGGCCGACGGCGACGTCGGCGAGCTGATCGAGCCGGCGGTCGAAATCGTGGTGCGCGAGGTCGGCAACCTGCAGGCCCTAGTCGACGAGTTCGCGCGTTTCGCCCGCATGCCGGGAGCGAATTTCGTCGCCACTGACCTGGCGCCGCTGGTCGCCGATGCGATCGCTCTGTTCGCCGAGATCAAGCCCGGCCTCGAGGTCGCTGGCGACGTCGCTCCCGACCTGGGCGAGCTTTGGGTCGACCCCGAGCAGCTCCGTCGCTTGCTCATCAACCTGCTCGACAACGCCGTCGAAGCGACCGACGCGCCGGGGCGGATCGAAGTCAGCGTGGCGAGCGCCGGCGAGCGGATCGCGATCGTGGTCGCCGACAGCGGACGTGGCATCCCGGCGGAGGATCGCGGCAAGCTCTTCCTGCCGTTCTTCTCGCGCAAGGGGCGCGGCTCGGGCATGGGGCTGGCGATCGTGCAACGGATCGTCACCGATCACGACGGCGAGATCTTCGTCGAGGAGAACGTGCCGCGCGGCACCCGCTTCCGCATCGTGCTCCCCGCCCGCGGCGTGTCCGGCAGCGCCAACGCCGCCGCGGGCTAGACTGGTCGCCGTGCACGGCCTCCTCGTCGGCACCGCCGGCCACGTCGACCACGGCAAGACGGCGCTCCTTCTCGCCCTGACCGGGATCGACTGCGATCGGCTCCCCGAGGAGAAACGGCGCGGCATCACCCTCGACTTGGGCTTCGCCCATCTCGAACGAGACGGCGTCGAGCTGGGTTTCGTCGACGTGCCGGGGCACGAGCGCTTTCTGCACAACGCCCTCGCCGGGCTCGGCGGCGTGCGGCTGCTGCTCCTCGTCGTCGCCGCCGACGAGGGCGTCCGGCCGCAGACGCGCGAGCACCTCGCCGTCGCGGAGCTGCTCGGCATTCCGGAGCTGATCGTGGCGCTCACCAAGATCGATCTCGTCGACGACGAGCTCGCCGAGCTGGTCGAGCTCGAGATCGGCGAGCTCCTGGCACCGACCCGCTGGGCGGGCGCCCCCCTCTTCCGAGTTTCGTCGCTCTCTGGCGTCGGGCTCGACGCGCTCACCGCAGAGCTCCTCCGCTGCGCTCGCGATGCCGCGCCGCTCGCGGCGGCGGACGATCCGGTGCGGCTGCCGATCGACCGCGCCTTCACTCCGCGCGGCCAGGGGGTCGTCGTCACCGGCACGCTCGTCTCCGGCTGCGTTCGGCCCGGCGACGAGCTGACTCTCCAACCGCAGGGCGTTCGGGTGCGCGTGCGCGCGCTCCAGACCCACGGCCGCGAACGCGACGAAGTGCGCGCCGGGAGCCGCGTTGCCCTGCGGCTGGGCGGCGTCGCCCTCGATTCGATCCAGCGCGGTGAAGAGCTCGTTGCAGACGACGGAGCGCGCCCGACCTCGACTCTTCTGGCGCGGTTGCGCTGGCTCGCCGAGGCGCCGATTCCACTCGACCGCCCGCTCGAGGCGCGGCTCCATCTTTACGCGAGCGAGCGCCCGGTGCGCATCCGACCGCTCTCGCCGGCGACGATCGCGCCGGGAGCCGAGGGACTGGTGGTGATCCGCACGCGCACGCCGCTGGTCGCTGCGCGCGGCGATCGCTTCGTGGTGCGGCGGCTGTCGCCGGCCGCGACGCTGGGCGGAGGCGAGATCCTGGATCCGCGCTGGCGACGCCCCCGCCGTCCGGCGCTCGCCGCCGAGCTCGCCGCCCTCGCCGGCGAGCTGGAGAGCGCGCTCCTGGTCTGGGCCGATCGCGGCGGCGTCGCCGGAACGACAGCCGACGAGCTCGCCGCCCGCCTCGGCCGCGCCGTCGGCTGGCTGCGGCCGCGGCTCGACGCGCTGGTCTCCGAAGGGCGCCTCGTCCCGTTGGCCGGGCGCCTCTTCGCGCCGCAGCGACTGATCGCGCTCGAGAAACGGGCGCGCCAGCTTCTCGCCGACTACTTCGCGCGCGAGCGGCTGACCGACGCGATGCCGAAGGCCGAGCTGGCGCGGCGGCTCCTGGGCGTCGTGCCCAGCGCCGTGGCCGATGCGCACTTCTCCTGGCTGGCCGAGCGCGGCGCTTTGCGGATCGCGGGCGACCGCGTCGCGGCGCCCGGCCGCTCCGCCGAGCTTTCCACCGTCGAGAGCGGCCTCGCCGCCGCGATCGTCGCCGAGTACGAGCGCGCCGGGCTCGAGCCGCCGTCACCGCAGGAGACGGCGCGCCGACTCGACGCCAAGCCGGAGATCGTCGCCGGGCTCGTTCGCCATCTGGTGGCGCGCGGTCGGCTGGTGCGTCTCCCCGGCGAGCTGGTGATCGCCGCGGCGACGATCGAGCGCGTCGCCGCCGAGCTCGCCGGCTCGGGCTGGGAGCGCTTCTCGGTGCCGCAGTTCAAGGAGCGCTTCGCGCTGTCGCGCAAGTTCGCGATCCCGCTCCTCGAGCATCTCGACTCGAAAGGGGTGACGCGCCGGGTCGGCGACGCCCGCCAACTCGTGCGGCGCGAACAGAGCGCCTAGCCTCGGGTCGGCACGGACGACGCCTCGCCGCGCGCGTAGCTGGCGAGCCGCTCGACAGCGCTCTCGACCTCCCGCCGACGCGTGCGCAGCTCGGCGGCCACCTCGCGTCGGTTACGCAGCAACAGGAAGGCGCGGCTCTCGCGCCAGAGCGCGCGGCGCCGCTCGTGCCAGCGCAGTGCGATCCAGCCGGCGAGCGGCCCGGCGAGGCCGACCGCGACGCCCCATCCGGCGCCGAAGCGGCGGCCGACCCCGAACGCTTCGGCGAGCCAAGTACCCGGATAGAGAACCATCCCCGGGAAGAGCTGATAGGTGGCGATCTGGTTCGGCTCGCCGCGATAGCGCGCCGAGATCGCATGCACGATCCACCAAGGGACGAGGTTGAGCACGGTGCCGACCGCGGCGACCGGCGCGGCGAGGCCGAGCCGGACGATCGTCCGTGCGAAGAAGGCGAGGGCGAGCCGGAGCGGCACGCGCGCCATAACCTGGTCGTCGGTGACGCCGACCGCACGCAGCAGCCCTTCGTAGTCCCGCCCCGCCGCCACTGCCGCGGCGACCAGCTCGGGGTGGGCGCCGCGCAGTCGCTCGAGCGCGGCGGCGACGGTGCGCCGCATCGCCAGCTCGCCTTTCCAGCGCTCGCCGGCCGGACGCGCCCGGCGCTCGCGGTCGAGGACATCGGCGCCGAGCTCGACCAGCCGCGCCTCCTCCCAGCTCGCGTAGTTGAGAGTGATCTTCTCGATCGCGGCGGCGATGCGAGCGGTGAGCGCGCGCACCGCCGCGACCTCGGCGATCTCGTCGATGGCCGCCTGGGCGATCTCGGGCGACGGGTCGATCGGCTGACCGACTACGACGAGAACGCGGGAGCGGAACCGTCCGCGTTCCTCGAAGAGCAGCCCGACCGGAACTATCTGCACGCCGAGCGGTCTCTCGACTCCGTAGATCCGCTCCGCCTCGATCGCGATCCGCGCCGCGCCGGTGCGCAGCGGCTGCAGGCGCGGCTCGTCGTGGCTGATCCCTTCCGGAAAGATGGCGATCTTGCCGCCGGCGGCGAGGAGCTCGTGGCAGCGTGCGAAAGTCTCGACGTTCTTCGCGGTGTCGACCCCTTCGTCCTTCCGGCGGTGGACCGGGATGGCGCCGGCGAGATCGAGGAGCTGCGCGAGAACCGGGATCTTCCAGAGCGTGCTCTTGCCCAAGGTGCGCGCCGCGATCCGCAACGGCCCAAAGACGAACATCGGATCGATGAGTCCGTTGACGTGGTTGGCGACCACCAGGTACGGCCCGCTCGCTGGAATTCGCTCGGCGCCGACCACCGCGACGCGCCGGAAGAAGAGGCGGAGGAGGAGGCGGCAGAGCCAGCCGACGAAGCGATCGAGAGCCGGGCGCAGAGTCACGCGGGCTCGCCAGCGCCGCGATTCCAAGCCGCAGCGGCCGCCCGCCCCTCCTTTTCGTCGACGGCGAAGAGGGCGACCAGCCCGATCAGGAAGAAGACGCCGTTGACCGAGACCGCGACCCGCTGCGAGCCGCTGGTCGACGAGACGAACCCGAAGATGAGCGGTCCGCAGGCGTAGGCGGCCTTGCCAGCGAGCCCCCAGAGCCCGAAGAACTCGCCGCTCTTCCGAACCGGCGAGAAGGCGCCGACTAGCGCCCGCGCCGACGCCTGCAGCGAGCCGATGCCGAGTCCGGCGAACATGGCGATGATCCAGAAGGTCGACTTCTGGGTGGCGAGCGCGACCGAAGCCGAGACGACGATCCAGAGCGCGAGGCCGATCTGTAGGGTGCGTTGGGCGCCGATCCGATCCTGCAGCAAGCCAAAGACGACGGCGCCCAAGGCGGCCGGGATCTGCATGAGCGCTCCCAAGAGAAAGAGCTCGAGAACTGTGAAGTGGAGCGTGGTGCCGGCGTAGACGCCGAAGAAGGCGATGGTGCTGGTGAGCCCGATCGAGAAGAGGAAGAAGACGCCCAGGAAACGGACGAGCTGGCGGAAGGTGGCTGCGGCGCGCAGCGTGGTGGCGAGACGGCCGAAGCCGTTGGCGAGATAGTAGGAGAAGGGCGCGCTCTTGCGTGGGGCGCGCTCTCTCAAGATCAGGAAGGTCGGCACTCCAGCCAGGAGGAAGAACGCCCCGGTGACCGGCCAGATCCAACGCAGCCGCTCGAAGTTCTCGAGCACGATCCCCGCCCTGGCGAGTGGAAAAACGACGGCGAGCGAAAGCAGGCCTCCGAGGTAGCCGAACCCCCAGCCGTAGCCGGAGATCCTGCCGATCGTCTTCGGGGTGGAGATCTCGGGCAGGAACGCGCCGACGAAGTTCTCGCCGAAGGAGAACGCCACATTGGAGACGACGAAGAGCAGTAGCGCCAGCGCCACCTGACCGGGCTCGACGAACCAGAGCGCCGCGGTGGCGAGAACGCAGGAGAGGTAGGTGGTGAAGAGGAAGGTCTTCTTCCGCCCCGACTCGTCGGCGACGGCACCGACGAACGGCGAGAGCAGGAGGACGATGACGTTCGAGGCCATGAGCGCCCGCCCCCACCAGAAGTCGGCAGACGGCCCGGCAGCGATCAACTGGGTGAAGACGAGGCTGAAGAAGAACGTCACGACGACGGTGGTGTACGACGAGTTCGCGAAGTCGAACATCGCCCACGCCACGATCTCGCGCCGGGGAACCGGCCCCTCCGGGACCTTCTGTCGCTCGAGCAAGCGCC
>CAZPYU010000047.1:0-3776 GCA_964590905.1 uncultured Thermoanaerobaculia bacterium | reverse complement strand
CCGAGCTGTTTGGCGAGCGCAGCGATCTGCTCGGCCGAGAAGCCGAGCGCTTTGGCCACCTCGCGCGCCGCCGAGCGGTCGCGGTAGGTGATCACGTTGGCGGTCATCGCCGCGGCGATCGCATGTTCGCTCCCTCCGGTCGCAGCGCCGCCGGCACCGCCGTACTTGCGGTAGACGTACTGGATCACCTTCTCGCGCTGATCGCCCGAGGGGAGGTCGAGGTCGATGTCGGGCCACTCGCCGCGCTCCTCGGAGAGGAAGCGCTCGAAGAGGAGCTCCATTTTTACCGGATCGACGGCGGTGATGCCGAGCGCGTAGCAGACCGCGCTGTTCGCCGCCGAGCCGCGCCCCTGGCAGAGGATCCGCTCGCGGCGGCAGAAGTCGACCAGATCGGCGACGATCAGGAAGTAGCCGGCGAGGTCGAGCTTTTCGATCAGCGTCAGCTCGCGCTCGATCTGCGCCTGGGCGCGGGCGGTCAACGGCCGGAAGCGCGCGCGGGCGGCGTTCCAGGTGAGATGACGGAGCCATGAGGCCGGAGATTTGTCCGGCGGCAGCGGAAAGTCGGGGAAGCGGTAGCCGAGATCGTCGAGCGTGAAGGTGAGCCGCTGAGCCAGCTCCGCGGCGCCGGAGACGGCGCCCGGCAGGTCGGCGAAGCGCCGCGCCATCTCCGCCGCGCTGGCGAGATGCCGCTCGCGGTTCGGCGCCAAGAGCGCGCCGGCGGCGTCGAGAGTCGTGTGCTCGCGGATCGCGGTCAGAACGTCGAACAGCGGTTTGTCGTCCGCGCGCGCGAAGCGGACGCCGTTCGTCGCCACCAACGGCAGACGCAGTGCCCGCGCCAGCTCGACCAGGGCCTGATTGCGCCGCTCCTCTCGACGCCGGCCGTGACGCTGCAGCTCGACGTGCAGGCGACCGGGGAAGAGGTGCGCGAGCCGTTCGAGGAGCACACGGGCGCTGTCGGTGTCGCCGGCGTCGAGTGTCCGCGCCAGTGGCGATTCGTCGCCGCCGGTCAGCAGGTGTAAGCCCGCGGTGTGCGCGGCGATCTCGTCCCAGCGCGCCCGCGCCTCCCCCTTCGGCTTGCCGAGCGCCGCCGCCGTCAGCAGTTTGCACAGGTTCCGATAGCCGGTTCGGTTCTCCGCCAACAGCGTCAGACGAGGAAAGGCAAAGGCAAAAGCTTTCATAGAAGGGGAAAGACGAAAAAAGCCTTGGTTTGGAGTTTTGTCGTTGGCGTCGAACGAGACCTCGGCGCCGACGAGCGGCCGAATTCCAGCCTCTTTCGCCGCCTTCCAGAAACGGGGGGCGCCGTAAATGCCGTTGCGATCGATCAGCGCGACGGCTGGCAGTCCGAGCTCGGCGGCGCGCTCGACGAGGTCTTCGGGCAACGACGCGCCGTCGAGAAAGGAAAAAGCCGAGGCGCAACGCAGCTCGGCGTAGGGGAGGGGGGCCTTCCGACTATCGGAGCAGGAGTAGTTGCGTTCGCGCAGCTTCTCCTTGCGCGCTCCGGGCGACTGGTAGGAGCGGCCCGAACCGAGATCGCGAGCTGGCCTGTTCGGCGGGCGATCGACCACCTCGGCAAGATAGCGTAACAAAGGCGTAAATACAAAAGCTAGGGGGCAGCTCGCCGCCCCTTCGCGCTACCATCGCCTGCCATGTCGCACGATCTCCAGATCCCCCCGCTCGGGCTCTCCGAAGAGGAGGCCGACGCGCGCTTCGCCGAGCTGCAGAAGAAGTTGATTCCGCTCTGGCGGTCGATCCAGGCGATGAGCCAGGACGAGCAGACGATCGTCGTCGCGCCGTCGATCACCGTCGATGTCGAAGCGCCCGCCGCTGTGATCCAGGCGTACGAGGAGCGCTTCCTCTTCTTGCTGCTCCTGCTCCGTCAGCCGCGAGCGCGTCTCGTCTACCTGCCGTCGCAGGCGATCCATCCCTCGATCGTCGACTACTACCTGGCGCAGATGCCGGGCGTGATTCCGAGCCACGCGCGGCGACGACTCTTCCTGCTCTCGCCCCACGACGCCTCGTCGCAGTCGCTGTCCGCGAAGCTCCTGGCGCGGCCCCGACTACTCGCCGAGATCCGCGCCCTCGTCCTCGACCCCGAGCGCGCCCACCTGGTCACCTACAACACCACCGAGCTCGAGCGCGACCTGGCGTTGCGGCTCGGAATCCCGATGTTCGGCGCCGACCCGAAGTTCGCGCCGCTCGGCACTAAGAGCGGCTGCCGGCGGCTGTTCGCCGAAGAGGGCGTGCCCCACCCGCTCGGCTTCGAGGATCTCACCTCGCTCGACGACGCCGTCGCCGCGCTCGCCAAGCTGCGCTCCGCGCGTCCCGGAGTTCGGCGGGCGCTGATCAAGCTCAACGAGGGCGTCTCGGGCGAGGGCAACGCGATGGTGATACTCGCCGACCTGCCGCCGCCGGGTGCACCTGGCGAACGCGCGGCGCTCGAAGAGCGCCTGCGATTGATGACCTTCGAGAAGCTCGAGGTGACATTCGCGGAGTACGAGGCGAAGCTCGTGGCGCGCGGCGGAGTGGTCGAGGAGCGGATCACGGGCGAGGAGTTCCGCAGCCCGAGCGTGCAGTTGCGCGTCACGCCGCTCGGCGAGCTCGAGCTACTCTCGACGCACGATCAGCTCCTGGGCGGGCCGAGCGGACAGAGCTACCTCGGCTGTCGCTTCCCGGCCGACCCGGGCTACGCGGCGGCGATCAGTCGCGAGGCGGCGAAGATCGGCCGTCGGCTGGCGCGCGAGGGGGTCATCGGCCGCTTCGCTCTCGATTTCGTGGCGGTTCGCGACGGCAGCGCCGGCTGGGGTGTTCACGCCATCGAGATCAATCTGCGCAAAGGCGGCACGACCCATCCGTTTCTCACCCTCCAGTTCCTAACCGACGGCAGCTATAACGCCGAGACCGCGACCTTCACGGCACCCTCCGGGCGGGCCAAGTTCTTCGTCGCCAGTGATCACGTCGAGTCGCCGAGCCTGCGCGCCTTCGGTCCCGACGAGCTGATCGATCTGGCGCTGCGTCACCGGCTGCATTTCGATCAGTCGCGCCAGACCGGCGTCGTCTTCCACATGATGTCGGCGATGCCGGAGTTCGGAAGGCTGGGCCTCACCGCGGTCGGCGACTCCGCGGCCGAGGCCGATCGGCTCTATCAGCGCACCGTCGAGCTGCTCGACAGCGAGGCGCAGTTGGCGCTCCGCGATCCAGGTCTGCCGAATCTCTGAAGTCGAAACCGAGAGGGGACACCCTGAAGGATGTCCCCTCTCAGTGCGCGAGCAGGACCGGACAGGGGGCGAGCTGGAGGAGCTTCTCCGACACGCTGCCCAAGAGCAGCTCCCGCCAGGCGGAGAGACCGCGCCGGCCGGCCGCGATCAGGTCGACATCGACGTTCTCGGCGAGCGCGAGCAGAATCTCCGCGGCCGCTCCATCTTCGATCCGGATCTCGAGCTGCGCCGGATCGATGCCGGCCGCCGCGAGGTCGCCCGCGATCTCGTCCCGCTCGGGGCCGTTCGAGCCGTCGCGGACCCGCACGGCCACCACCCTCGCCCGCGGAGCCCAGCGCGCCACCGCCGCTGCGGCTCGCCGCGACGGCAGCGACCCGTCGACCGCGAGGAGAACAACGCCGGGAGGCGAGACGACATCGCGCCCGCGCACGACGACGACTGGGATCTCGGCGCTACGCGCCACGGCGCTCGACACGCTTCCCAAGAGGAGCCGACTCGGACGGTTGCCGTGCTGGCCGAGGACGAGGAGCTCGCTGCGATGGTCGCGGGCGTGTTCGAGGA
>CAZPYU010000046.1:0-3392 GCA_964590905.1 uncultured Thermoanaerobaculia bacterium | reverse complement strand
CTCGAACCCGGAGAGCGTGCCGCTCGTGGAACAGCGATGAGCGTCGGGTCCGATCAGTATCGCAACGCGCTGCGTCACTACCCGGCCGGAGTCACGCTGGTGACGATCCGCGCCGGCGACGTCGTGCACGGGCTCACCGTCTCGGCCTTCGCCTCGGTTTCGCCGCAGCCGCCGCTGGTGGCGATCTGGATCGATCACCAGCACCTCGCCCACACTCTGCTCCAGACTCCGGGCGCCGCGTTCGCGGTGAGCATTCTGGGTGAAGGGCAGCGCGCTCTTGCGGAGCGCTTCGCCTGGTCGCCCAACGAGGAGCGGTTCGGCCTCGGCATCTGGACGACGGCCGCGACCGGTGCGCCGGTCTTGACCGACGCGCTGGCCTGGATCGACTGCACCCTGCACTCGTGGCACGCGGCCGGCACCCACACCGTTTACGTCGGACAGGTCGAGGCGAGCGCGACACCGCGGGCTGACGAGGGGCCACTCGTCTACTGGAACCGCGGCTATCAGCGCCTCGAGCTCGCGGGCGATCGCTCTCGCACTTCGAAGCCCCAGTCCGAGCCCGAGTGACTGCGGCATCGTTCGACTGGGTCGCCACCTGCGCGCGCGGCCTCGAGCCGATCCTCGCCGCCGAGCTCGACTCCATCGGCAGCACGCCGACCAGCCGCAGCGTCGGCGGCGTCGGATTCGTCGGCGATCTCGCCACCGGCATGCGCGCCAACTGGCGACTGCGGACCGCGAATCGGATCCTCCTCCGGCTCGCGTCGTGGGCGGCGCCCGACGCCGAGGCGCTCTATCGCGGCGCCTACGACCTGGATCTCGGCCCGCTCCTCCCCGCCGAACGGAGCTTTGCGATCGTCGCCACTTCGAGTCGATCCCTCGTGCGCGACACGCGCTGGATCGCGCTCAAGGTGAAAGACGGTCTCGTCGATGCGCAACGGGAGCGCCTCGGCGTCCGCTCGTCCGTCGACCGCGAGGCGCCGGACGTAGCGCTGCGCGTTCGACTGCACGACGACGTCGCGACCCTGCTCCTCGACAGCTCGGGCGAACCGCTCGACCGCCGCGGTTACCGAGTGGCGGCGACAAAGGCGCCGCTCCGGGAGCAGCTCGCCGCCGGCGTCGTGCTGGCCTCGGGCTGGGGCGGCCGCGGTCCGGTCGTCGATCCGATGTGCGGGTCGGGAACCCTGCTCGCCGAGGCCGGAGCGATCGCGCTCGGCCTGCCGCCGAATCGTCTCCGCTCGGCCTGGGCGTTCGAGCGTTTTCCCGACTTCGAGCGGGAGAGCTTCGAGGAGATCCGGCGCCAGCCGCTCCCGGCTCCCGATCCCAACGTGCGGCTCTTCGGAGTCGACCTCGATCGAGAGGCGCACGACACCGCGCGGCGCAACCTCGCGACAGCGGGCCTGACGGCGCACGCCGAGCTCACCGTAGCGGACGCCTTCGACTGGGAACCCCCCGAAGCACCTGGGCTGGTGGTCGTCAACCCGCCGTACGGCTCCCGGATCGACGACTCGCCCGACCAGTGGCGCCGGTTGGGCGATCTGCTGAAGCGGCGCTATCGCGGCTTCCGCGCCGCGGTCCTGGCCGGAGACGCGCGGCTCGGCAAATCGATCGGCCTCAAACCGACGCAGCGGATTCCGGTCTGGAACGGTCCGCTGGAAGCTCGGATTCTGGTCTTCGAGCTCTGGTAGCGGGCCGCTCGCCGCGTCACGGGATCAGAGCAGAATCTCGATCTTCGCCTGCTTGCCGAGCTCGTTGACCTGGGCGCGCACCATCTCCTCGAGCTGACGCTGCTTGAGGGTCGCTTCGATGCGCGGCCTCGCCTTGTCGAGCGACACCTTCCCGGCCGCCCGCTTCTCTAGCACCTCGATGAGATGGAATCCGAACCGCGTCTCGACGAGCTCGGAGAGCTTGCCCGGCTCGAGCGCGAACGCGGCCTGCTCGAAGGGCGGGACCGTGCGCCCGCGCGGCAACCAACCGAGGTCGCCGCCGCGCGCGCCCGAACCCTTGTCGTCCGACGACTCGCGCGCCAACGCCGCGAAATCGGCGCCGCCAACGAGCTTCTGGCGGATCTCCTCGGCTCGCTCGCGCTGCGCCGTTCGCGCCTCGGGGCCGCTCTCTGCTTCGACCTGGATCAGGATGTGCCGCGCGTGCACGCCTTCTGGCTCGACCATGCGCTCGCTGTTGGCGTCGTAGAACTTCTGCACTTCGGCCGGTGGCACGACGATCTTCGCTTCGATCGACTCGCGGATCCAACGCGCCACAGTGAGACCTTCCACGATCTCGCGCCGTAGGCGTTCGCGGTCGAACCCCCGTGCCTGAAGCGATTTGTCGAACTCTTCGTCGGAGGCGAAGTTGGCGCGGATCGCCTGCACCTGCTGGTCGATCTCGGCCGCCGAGGCCGCTTTCCCCTGCGCCGCGAGGTCGAGGTACAGAAGGCGGTTTCCGAGCAGGTCGTCGAGCACCTGGCGATAGAAGCCCGCGCTCTCGGGCGGCGGCGCCAGACCGCGCTGCGCCAGCGCCGCTCGCGCTTCGGCGCCGCGGGTCAGAAGATCGTGGCGAGTGATGTCGACGCCGTTCAACCGCGCGACGACATCGGGAAGCTGTGTCACGTCGAACGGGGGTGCGGCCGCGGGCGTCGTAGCCGCCGCGCTCGCTGCCGTGGCAGGCGGCGGGGCGACTGCTGTCGACGCGGCTGCTTCGGGCACCGTCGCCGCAGTGGGCATCGTCGCAGTGGGCACCACGGCTGAGGCCGAGGCCGGGGAGGGGACCGCCAGCGCGCTCTTCGTTCCAGCCTCCTCGTTCGCGCAGGCGAGACCGAAGGCGGCAGCGGCCGCGAACGCCGCGAGGAGACGGCTGGAGGTGAAGGTCGTCGTTCGATTCATATCGATCTCCAAGGGTGTTAGGAAAGAAGGACCGAAATCTTCCGCCGCTCACGAGCTCCACGGTCGCGAAAGAACCGCAGCGTTGACGCCGCCGACGCCCATCGAGAGCTTTCCCGCCCAGCCGGCCGGCGGTGGGCAGCCGCTGTCGAAGACGAACCGCTCGTGCAGACGGCGGATCTCGGCGTGCAGCTCGTGCTCCGCGAGCGGGGTCGGAAAGAGCTCGCCCCGCTCGTAGCCGAGGTACTGCGCTGTCAGCTCCCAGCCCCCGGCCGCGCCCATGCCGTGCCCGAACGTCCCCTTGCGCGCCGAAACCAGCGGCGCGTCGGGAAAGATGTCGTGCAGATTCTCGACCTCCTGGTAGTCGCCCGGGGTGGCGGTGGCGTGGAGATCCCAGGCGGTCACCGCGCTCGCCTCGATGCCCGCCAGCTCGAGGGCCTGGCGGATCGCTGTACTAGGCCCCTTCTTGGAGGGCGTGATGATGTGGTCGGCGTCGGAGGAGACGCCGACAGCGAC
>CAZPYU010000045.1:0-7895 GCA_964590905.1 uncultured Thermoanaerobaculia bacterium | reverse complement strand
CAGGTCGGGATGGTGGATGCGCACGGCGGCGCGGCGACACACACGGGCGGATCGTGCTTCGCGTGGGCCGGCGGACGGATTGGACAGGCGGGCGCGTCGACCCGGGCAGTCGGCCCGAATGCGGGCGTCGGGAGCGTGGTGGCGGGGAGCGGCTTCACGGTGCAGGGGAACATCCTGGTCTCGGAGGCGACGGTGGAGGCGATGGCACGCGCCTACGAGGCGACCGCCGGTGAGCTCGCCGACCGGCTGATGGCGGCGCTCGTCGCCGGCGGCAGGGCGGGGGGCGACCAGCGCGGCGAGCAGAGCGCGGCGCTCCTGGTGGTGCGCAAGGGGGCGGGCTATGACGGCGCCGATAACTTCATCGACATCTCGGTCTACGACCACCTCACGCCGATCGCCGAGCTCGAGCGGCTCTTCCGGCTGAACAAGCTCCACTTCACGCGCTCGAAACCGGAGAACATGATCGCCGTGACGCCGGCGATCGCCCGCGAGCTGCAGGAGATCTGGCGGACACGCGGCTTCGACAAGGGCCCCGCGGACGGCGTCGTCGACGCGCGCTTCCAGAAGCTCCTCATCGACTACATGGGCTGGGAGAACTACGACATCCGGATCGAAGGTGTGCAGTCGATCGACCTCGCGAAGGGCGAGCAGCTCCGGATCGATCGCGAGGTGCTCGAGGACATGCGCGAGGTCTTCCGCACCGGAAGGTGGAAGCCGAGCCTGAATCGGTGAAGTCTGCCGCCGTGCTCAGGATTCTCTAGAAGCAGCTAACAATCATCGAGGCAATATGGCAATCCCTGACTATCAGACCGTGATGCTACCGCTCCTGAAGCACCTCGCGGACAGCAAGGAGCACGGCTTGTCCGATTGCGTCCAGGCCCTCGCGGATCAGTTCAAGCTGTCGGAGCAGGAGCGTCAACAGCTCTTGCCAAGTGGAGCCGGCCTTGTCATCAGCAATCGCATCGGCTGGGCACGCACCTACCTCAAGAAGGCCGGACTCATCGACCCCACGCGGCGGGGATACTTCAAGATCTCGCCACGAGGCCTGCAGGTCGTAAAGCAGAAACCGACGCGCGTCGATGTCAAATTCCTCGCGCAGTTCAAGGAATTCCAAGCTTTTCGGGAGTTTCGTCGTGAGAAGGAAGGCGGAGCCCACGAGAACGACGAGGAGGCGAAGTCCACTCCCGAGGAGGCTCTCGAAGGCGCATACCAGCGCATGCGCGTGAGTCTCGAGGCTGAGGTCATGGAGAGGACCATGTCTGCTTCTCCGGGCTTTTTCGAGAAGCTTGTCGTGGAGGTCTTGGTGCGCATGGGCTACGGTGGCTCACTTCGGGACGCCGGAGAGGCCGTTGGGAAGAGTGGTGATGGAGGAATCGACGGCATCATCAAGGAAGATCGACTTGGCCTCGACGTAATCTATGTCCAGGCAAAGCGATGGGAGGGAACTGTCGGGCGGCTTGAGGTGTAGAAGTTTGCCGGCGCCCTCCAGGGCCACCGAGCCAAGAAGGGCGTTCTCATCACGACGTCTTCATTCACGAAAGACGCGGTCGAGTTTGCCAGAGCCATTGACAGCAGAATCGTCCTGGTCGATGGCCTCCAGCTCGCCCGCCTCATGATCGACCACGATGTTGGCGTCTCGCCCGTGCGTGCCTTCGAGCTAAAGCGAGTTGACTCCGATTACTTCGCCGAAGATTGACCAGGCGCCGCTTTACGAAGCGTTCGTTCGGCTGGGCCTCGACTGCTTCGGCTAGGTTCGACACCGAGGGTGCGGCGTGCCGCGATTGCGCAGCGCGCAGGCAGAGTGAGGCACTCTCGGCGCGAATTTGCACTATCGAGAGGGTAGGAAGAGCAGCGAATCCACGAAGTCCGCCGGTCCGCCCGCCTTCGCCGCCGGCTCGAGCGCCTCGATGCAGATGCTCACTGGAGCCCCTTGATGCGCGTATCTCACTCCGGCGAAGGATCCCCTCTCCCGTTGCCGGCGCCGCGCTTCGACGATCAGATCCGAATCCGAGGAGCACAGGATCCGACCGAGTCTCGTGGCTCGGTCGAGGAGCTCAGTGTCGGGCAACCGGTGCGCGCCGTCTTCGAACGCCGTCAGGACGTCGACACCCCGGAGCCGCAGGCCCTGGGCGATGGCACGGTTCACGTTGTGATCGAAGTAGAGCCCGACCGGCAAGGTCAGATCTGCCCTTGCGCTCGCAGCTTGGCGACCAGCGGATGCTCGCCGACCTCGCTTCGGATCTCGGCGACGAGCGCCGTGCGGCGCTTCAGGTCGGCCTCGATCTCCTCGCGGTGGTCCCAGTAGTAGGCCAGCGCGGAGTGGAGCTGCCCGAGCGTCAGGTGGGGGTGCTGGTAGGTCAGTTCCTCGGCGTTCCAGCCGTGCGCCTGGGCCGCGGCGACGAGCTCGACGATCCTGGTGTTGGCGCCCTCGATCCAGGGGATTCCGTTCTCGTCGAGAACGATGTGCTCGTAGGTGGTGGGCGTGGCGGCGATCGTGGCGCGACCTCGAGCGCGTATCTTGCTCATAGCGGTCCGACGTCTGCCCTCGGGGCGATTCAGGCGGTCTGGGAGCCACCCCTTCGCCCAGATCCTTCGCTGCGCTCAGGATGACAGACGAAACTGGAAAGTTCGCCGTGCCTAGGACCGGTGTGTTCAGGATCCGTTCACCGCTAGGCTACGGGGCCGTGCGCATGTCCTCGATTCGAACGCTGGGCCGGATCCTTCACTTTCGGTTCGACGGAGCCGATTCCAGTACTCACGTGGCTGTCGTACCGGGCGCGAGGAGGGCGACGGTGAGAGGGTGTATCTCTGTCGTCGTCGGAATCCTGATCGCACTTCCACTCGCTGCCAGTGACCATATCGACGGACCGGTCACGACATCGCACCGGGTGGCGGACCTGACGGACCTCTATGCCTTTCCCACGCCCGATCGGCCGGGGTTCCTGACCATCATTCTCGATGCCTATCCGCTCGTTCCCAGGGACGGGCATTTCACCGACAAGGTGAATTACACGATTCTCGTTCGTCGGGCCGCGATCCAGGAATCGGAGGGCGGGGCGTTCTTCGAGACCGGCGATGAGGTTGCCATCGATTGCACCTTCGAGACTCCGGACGTCACCGCGGAGCACGTAGTGATGTGTAGGAGCTCCAACGGACTGCGAGCGCAGAGCAGGCACGAAACGGTGGGTGACGAAGAGCATGGGGGTGGTTTCCGGCTCTATGCGGGGATGCGCGCCGATCCCTTCTTCTTCAACGCCGACTTCTTTTCGCACGCGATCGAGGGGAAGCTCGACCCGCCGGACGACAACAATGTGATGCGGGGCGCGAACATCCTGACCCTTGTCCTCGAGGTCGACATGCGCAGACTCTACGAGGATCCTCCTGCGATGATCGCCGTGGCCGCGGAGACCACGACCCGCGAATCTCCTGGTGCCGCCCTCCGGCGGCTGGATCGCGTGGGCCGGCCCGAGGTTACGAATGTGGGCATGGCCCCTCGCGACGAGCCCGATCTGCGCGACCGGTACAATCTGGAGCGGCCATTTCAGGTGCCGGCCGACAAGCAACGGCTTTATCAGAAGAAGCTCGCCAGGAATGTCGCGTTTTTCGACAGGCTCGATGGCCAGAAAGATTGGCAGGATCGAGACCGCGATGCGCTGGCAACGCTGACCGCAGCCGATTTCCTGATCGTCGATCTCGACAAGCCCTGTCCGGCGCACTCCTTCCTCGAGATCGAGAGGTCGATTCTCCGCCGCACGGCCCATCAGACCTGCGGCGGCCGCAAGCCCAACGACGACGTCATGGACACTCTGTACACGCTGTACGTGGCCGGATTGAACGGCAAGCGGGTGCGAGACGGAGTGGATCATCCCGCCACGGCAGTCTCCGCGAGCTTTCCCTATCTGGCGGCGCCCGACCTCGGCTTCTGGAGCAGCGCCCGGGTCTTTCTGGCCAGAAAATTCCTCGGGATCGCCGACCGGCGATAGAACGCAGTCGACCGATCGCACCGGAGCCCTTATAGTGCCGCCGCGGAGGCGCGATGACTTCACTGACCTGGATTCACCGGATCTACTTCATTGCAGTCGGGTTACTCGCGCTCCGAGTCGGATTCGCCGGCTACTTCAGCCCGGCCGAGATCGGGCAGATGATCCCCTGGCAGGTCCCGCCGCTGCACGCGCGATTCCTGGGCTCCATGTACATCTCGGGCCTGGCCTTCATGATCGGAGCCGTCCTGGCGCGGCGCTGGTGCGAGGTTCGGGTGGTGTTGCCAATGATCGCCATCTGGACCGGCATGTTGTTCATCGTCTCCTTGCTCCACCGCCACGAGTTCGACTACTCGCTGCGCCAGGTCTGGATCTGGTACGGCTCCTACCTCGTCTACCCGCTGATCGCCCTCTGGTTGGCCTGGCTCTATCGCGCCGACCGAGGTCACCCGGAGCGCAGCGTGCCTCTGCCGGCCTGGGCCCGGCACTACCTGAACGCGCAGGGCATCGTGTTGACGTTGGTGGCCCTGGCTCTGCTATTCGCGCCGGCTGCGATGGTCGGTGTATGGCCGTGGAGGGCGACGCCGCTCTTGTTGCAGATTTACTCGTCGCCGTTCCTCTCCTACGGACTCGGCAGCCTGATGCTGGCGCGCCAGCAGGTCTGGCTCGAGATCCGATTGGGTGTGATGTCGCTTTTCGTCTTCTCGGCCTTCGTCTTCGCAGCCTCGATCCTTCACCGCAAGCTCTTCTCTTTCGCCGAGACGCCGGATCTTGTCTGGTTCGTGCTCTTCGGCATGGCCACGGCAATGCTCGCCGGGCTCACGCTGCGTGCGTTCGCAGCGAGCTCGGGCGCCGAGGGTCACCGAGCGCGGGCATGAAGCGAGCGCATCGCTCACGAGACCGCGAGCTTGGCGCGGCGGTTCAGTTCCTGATCGGCGGGTGAGAGCGCGAGACTCGCGGGCAGGGGGACCTGGTCGACGCCGAAGGTGGCGCGACGCAGGTCGGCGTAGTCCGCGGCGCTGTCGCGCCGCACGCGGCGGATGCCGCCCGCCATCGGATGGGTGCGCGTGCGGGCGCCGAGGCGCGACTGCATCGCGTAGCAGAACACCGCGGTGAGCTCGGTCGCGGTGCGGAAGTCCCAATGCCGGGCGGCGGTGCGCAGGAATCGGTGCGCTACGCTCGGCGCCGTGCAGAACGAGCGATAGGCGTCGAAGAGCAGCGTCATCAGCCGTTCGGGCGCGATGCGCGGATGGCGCCAGACCACTTCGCTGGCGTCGAAGCGGTCGAGATTGCTCTCCGTGATCAGCCCGTCGCGCCGGAACTCGTCGTACTGCTCGGTGCCGGGAATCGGCGTCAGGACGTAGAACGAAGCCAGGTCCGGAGCCAGCGCTTTCAGGATGTGCAAGTGCTCGGCGATCGTCGCTTCGCTGTCGGTGGGGAAGCCGAGGATGTTCGAGAAGTGGCTGCTGATCCCGTAGCGCCGGCAGAGCGCCAGGATCTCGGAGTATCGCTCCGGGTGGTTCTGCAGCTTGTGCGCCGAACGGAGCGCTTCGCGGCTGAACGACTCGGCGCCGACGAAGATCTGGAAGCAGCCGGCCCGCGCCATGAGCTCGAAGAGCTCCTCCTGCCGGTAGACCATGGCGTCGCACTGGGCGAAGAACGGCAGCCGGATGCGCTCGTCGATCATCGCCTGCAGCAGCTCGGGCGCGTCGGCGATCTTGTTGAAGTTATCCGAAGTGAACATGATGAGGCGCACCCCGGCCGCCTTGGCGGCGCGCAGGCTAGCCATCGTGGTCTCCACCGGCTGGCTGCGCACCGTCCGGCCGGCGATCTTGATCACCGAGCAGAAGTTGCACACGTAGGGGCAGCCGCGCGCCGGGTAGATGCCGAGCAGCGGCACGGCGTAGCGGCGAAGGTCGCGCCGGCTCGGCGGGCGCAGGACCGGAGGCTCGAGGCGCGCCTGCCAGCGCTGCTCGCGGCCGTACACCGCCGCCGGCGCTCCGGCGAGGGCGTCGCGCAGGATGGCGGGCCAGACGAGCTCGGCCTCGGCGAGCGCGAAGCTCACCCCGCATCCCTGCAGGTTCGAGGTATCGCAGGTCATGACGTGCGGTCCGCCGAGAACGCACGAGTCGACGCCGCGTGCGCGCGCCAAGGCCGCGAGGTCGAGGGCGCGATGCAGCTGGTGGCTCTGCACGCCGACCAGCGCCACCAGGGTGGCCCCTCCGCTCTCCGGTGCCAGCAGCGACAGGTAGTCGAGATCGGTCTGCACGTACTCGTCGATGGTAACGACCTCGCAGGGGACGCCATCGACTTCCGGCGGCGTGAGGCTCGCGAGATAGGCCAGCGTGCTGTTGGGCATGAAGCCCCAGCGGAAACGCTCGACGACACCGTCGACGGCGTACTTGCTCGGCTTGATCAGGATGACGCGCAAGCGTTCGGCCATGGAGCTCCCTACGGACTCGGGCTCACGGTACAGCAAGCGGAGCTTGCGGCGAAAGGCGGTTTCCTACACGATCCTGGGGCATGAAAGTCCTGTTCTTGAACGAGCGCGACGTGCACCAGCTGCTCGGCATGGAGGCCTGCATCCCGCTCATGCGCGAAGCTCTCTCGACGCTGGCGCGCGGCGACGCGGTGCTGCCGCTGCGCAGTTTGGTGCGGCTACCCGACGGCGCGGGCCTGCTCGGGCTGATGCCCGGCTACCTCGGCGAGCCGAAGAGCTTCGGGCTCAAGGTGGTGTCGGTGATGCCCGGCAATCACGGCACGGCTTACGACTCGCACCAGGGTGTGGTGATGCTGTTCGGGGTGGAGCACGGCGAGCCGCTGGCGATCCTCGATGCCAGCGCGATCACCGCGATCCGCACCGCCGCGGCCTCCGGTGCCGCGACCGACGCACTGGCCCGCGGCGACGCGGGCGACCTGGCGCTGCTCGGCTCGGGCACCCAGGCGAGAACGCATCTGCGCGCCATGGCCGCGGTGCGTCCGCTGCGCCGCGTGCGGGTCTGGAGCCGCACGCGGGCAAACGCCGAGAAGTTCGCGCGCGAGTCGGCGAGCGGCGGCATGGCTGGACCGGCGATCGAGGTCTGTACAAGCGCCGAAGAGGCGGTGCGCGGCGCCGACTTGATCTGCACGACGACCTCGTCAACGGAGCCCGTGCTTTGCGGCCGCTGGCTCGCGCCAGGTGCCCACGTCAACGCCGCGGGCGCCTGCTTCGCCGCCAGCCGCGAGCTGGACGCCGAGGCGGTCCGACGGGCGCGCCTCTTCACCGACAGGCGCGAGTCGTGCCTCGCCGAAGCCGGCGACTTCCTGATTGCCAGGAGCGAGGGCGCGATCGGCGACGACCACCTGCTCGGCGAGCTGGGCGACCTCTTCCTGGGCCGCATCGCGGGTCGCGTTTCGCCCGCCGACATCACCCTGTTCGAGTCGCTCGGGATCGCTGTCGAAGACCTCGCCTCGGCGCACTATCTCCTGTCGCGCGCGAAGGCGAGCGGAGCGGGCAGCTGGCTCGAGTGGGGCGGTCCAACAGACGCCTAGATACTTCGCTGCGCTCTGGATGACAGCAGAGCAGCGGACGCTGCGTCGCAGCGCGCGTCGCGCCTCGCGCGCTACGGCACCGGCACCAGCGGGCGCGGTGGAATCGGCGGCGGCGCCGGCAGCGGGAGCGGGTCGGTCGCCAGGCGCTTCATCACGTCGGCGATCGCGTAGTCGAGCTGCACGTCCTGGCCGCCGAGGAAGCCGTCGGGTCCGAGGTCGAGGACGACGTCGGGATCGACGCCGTGCCCCTCGATCTGCCAGACCCGGCCCTGCGGATCCCAGCCGCCCCACTCGGGCTGCGACGAGAAGCCGCCGTCGCGGAACGGTTTGTCGCCGCGGATGCCGATCCAGCCGCCCCAGGTCCGCGTGCCGATCACCGGCCCG
>CAZPYU010000044.1:0-19783 GCA_964590905.1 uncultured Thermoanaerobaculia bacterium | reverse complement strand
GACCATCGTGCGTAGACTCCTCTCCATCCTTCTGGTTCTCGTCGCGCTGGGAACCGCCATTGCCGTGCTCGGCCTCGTTCTGACCCGCGGCAGTGCGGCGCGAGTTTTCGGCCACCAGCGCATCCTGACCCTCACTCTCGGCGCCGAGCTCGACGACTATCGCGCCGGGCCTAGTCTGGCGTTCTTCGGCCGCCAAGAGAGCCTTCACTTAGCTGGGCTCTGGCAGGCGCTCGTTGCTGCGCGCGCCGATCGCTCGGTGCGCGCGCTCGCGGTGCGCATCGATGCCGCACCCTTCGGCATCGCCAAGGCGCAAGAGCTTCGACGCCAGCTGCAGAGCTTCGCCGCCTCGGGCAAGCCGGTCGCCTGCTATCTCGATACCGCCGGCGAGGGCACGAACGGCACCCTCGCTTACTACGTCGCCACCGCCTGCCCGTCCGTTTCGCTCTCGCCCGCCGGCGAGCTCAACCTGTTGGGACTGTGGAGTGACGCGCTTTTCCTGCGCGGCTCGCTCGACAAGCTGCACATCGAACCGAGCTATCTCGCCGCCGGGCGTTACAAGAGCGCCGCCGAGCAGTTCACCGAGCGCTCGCATTCGGCGGCGGCGCGCGAGGCACTCGACGCGGTGCTCGACGGCTACTTCGCGCAGATCGTCCACGGCATCGCGCTCGGCCGACGGCAATCGGACGACGCTGTGCGGAGCTGGATCGACGCCGCGCCGCTTTCGGCGCCCCGCGCCGCTGCCGCTCGGCTGGTCGATCTCATCGAATACCCCGACGAGTTCCGCGCCCGGCTGGAACGCGAGGTCGGCGCCGACGCGGTTTGGGAAGAGCTCGCCGACTATGCGAAAGCGAGCGCTCGCGATGTTTCTGGCGACGCCGAGATCGCGCTCGTTTTCGCCTCGGGCACGATCGTGCGCGGTCGAGGCGGTCTCGATCCCTGGAGTGGCGAGCAGTTCTTGGGCGTCGACGATCTCGGCTCCGAGCTAACGCCGCTCGCCGACGACGACTCGGTGCGCGCCCTCGTTCTGCGCATCGACAGCCCGGGCGGCTCGGCGGTGGCCTCCGACCTCCTCCTGCGCCAGGTCGAGCTCGTGCGCGCCAAGAAACCGATCGTCGTCTCGATGTCCGATCTCGCTGCCTCCGGCGGCTACTACATGGCCGCCAAAGCGTCGCATATCGTGGCCGAGCCGGGAACACTCACCGGATCGATCGGCGTCGTGATGGGGAAGCTCGCCACTGGACGCTTCCAAGAAGAGTTCTTGGGCGCTACCCACGATGTCGTGGCGCGCGGCGCACATGCCGGCCTCTACGCCTCGCATCGGCCCTTCGAAGAAGCGGAGCGAGAGCTGCTCGAGGTTCGAATCGCCGAGACCTACGAGCGCTTCGTAGCGCATGTTGCCGCCGGGCGGTCGCTCCCTCTCCCCGCCGTCGAGCGCGTCGCCCAGGGGCGGATCTGGACCGGAGAAGACGCGCTGCGACACGGTCTCGTGGACGAGCTCGGCGGGCTCGATGCCGCTCTCGCGGCGGCTCGCCGGCTTGCCGGGCTCGCCGAGGGCGAGGGCGCCCTGCGCTTCTACCCACGCTCCCGCGATCTCTGGGAGTGGCTTCTCGACGACAGCTTTCCGGCCTACGCGGCTGACCTGCCTCTCTTTCTCCGCGCGCTTCGCTCGCCTCGGCTGCCGGGTGCGCTCGAGCTGCCACTCGCCCTCCGTCCCCTCGCGCGCCCATTCTGAGCGCCGTGTTAGATTGACCGTCTGCCGCGGGTTTGCGGCCCGCTGAGAGAATGTCGCCCGGTTCCACCGTTTGGCCACTCTTGCGCGAACGGCTGCGCGATTCGTTATCGGCCGCCGAGTTCGTCGCTTGGATCGAGCCGCTCGCCTTGCGCGACGACGGCGAGGAGGAGCTCGTTCTGGTGGCGCCCAGCGCCCGCGCGGTGCACGAAATCGAGGAGAACCTGCGTCCCCTGCTCGACCGCGAGGCACGCGCGCTTCGCGGCGCGCCCGTGCAGGTCGTGGTGACGGCCGGTGACGACTCGCCCGCCAGGCCAGCCGCCGCCAAGCTCGCGCCGCCACCCACCATTGACCCCAGGTACACCTTCGAGACCTTCGTCGTCGGCAGCTCGAATCAGTTCGCGCACGCTGCCGCGCGCGCCGTGGGCGAGAGCCCAGCTCGCAGCTACAACCCGCTCTTTCTCTACGGCGGCGTCGGGCTCGGCAAGACTCACCTCCTGCACGCGATCGGCCACCAGCTGAGGCACCGGCATCCGACTCTCGGTATCGTCTATCTAGCAGCCGAGCATTTCGTCAACCAACTCATCAACGCCCTGCGCTTCAAGTCCATGTACGCGTTTCGCGAGCGCTACCGTTCGATCGACGTCCTGTTGGTGGACGACGTCCAGTTTCTGGCGGGCAAAGAGCGCACCCAGGAGGAGTTCTTCCACACTTTCAACACTCTCTATACCAGCCAGAAGCAGATCGTGCTCTCCTCCGACTGCTCGCCGCGGAACATTCCAGCGATCGAGGAGCGGCTCCGCTCGCGCTTCGAGTGGGGCTTGATCGCCGACATCCAGCCGCCCGATCTAGAGACCAAGATCGCTATCTTGCGGCGCAAGGCCGATCTTGGAAACGCCGAGATCCCGGACGACGTCGCTCTCTTCGTGGCCAGCCAGGTGCGTACCAACGTCCGCGAGCTCGAAGGATTGCTCAATCGCGTCGTTGCTTTCGCTTCGCTCACCGGTCGACCCCTCTCGCTCGACCTCGCCAAGGAAACCTTGCGCGACATCCTTCCTGAGGAGGGGCGGCGGTCGACCGCCGCCGAGATCATCAAGTTCGTGGCTCGTCACTACGGTCTCAAGGTGGCCGAGATCAAGACCAAGACCAACGCCAAGCAGATCGCTTTTCCGCGCCAAGTGGCGATGTATCTCTGCAAACAGTTGACGTCGCTCTCCTACCCCGAGATCGGACGACAGTTCAACGACAAGCACCATTCGACAGTCATGTATTCAGTCGACAAGATCGAGGCGTTGCGCTCCTCGGACGGCGACCTGGCTCGCACTCTCGACTCGATGGCGCGCCATCTCTCCTGAGGAAAAACAACCAGTAACTCGCTGAAACCAGAAAGTAGAGTAACTCTCCTACCTTTCTTCTCTCTTTTTTCCACTTTCTTTCCTCTCTTTTTTCCTCCTCTCGAACGCACTTCCGAGCCCGCCGCGACGATGTCAGAGAGAGATTTCCGCGCTTTTCCGCAGGCTCCTACTATGCACTACTGCTATATAATTTGGTTCTATTAGAAGTAGTAGGAGAAAGCGAGAGCATGGAAATCCGCCTGAAGCGCGACCAACTGCTCGCCGAGCTCGCTCCCATGCAGGGCGTCGTCGAACGCCGGACGACGATTCCGATTCTTTCGCACCTCTTGCTCTCGGTCGAACATGGAGTTCTCGGGATTGCGGCGACCGATCTCGACGTTTCCCTTACCTCTTCGGTTGTAGCCAGCGAGAGCAAAGAGGGAGCGCTCGCCGTACAGGCAAAGAAGTTCATCGAGATCGTGCGCTCGATGGTCGGTGAAGAGCTTCTCTTGGCGGTCGAAGGAGAACGCTCGCTGCGCATAGAAGCGGGTAGATCGCGCTTTCGCATGCACGGTCTTCCGGCCACAGACTTTCCTACGCTGCCGAAAGTTGAGAGCGCGCCGACGCTGGTTATCGAGCTCCAACAGCTGCGCCGACTGGTTAGCAAGGTGCTGTTTGCGATTTCGACCGAGGATTCACGTTTTCAGCTCTCGGGCGCGCTGCTCAAGAAGCGCGACGGAAGGGTCGAACTCGTGGCAACCGACGGGCACCGGCTGGCGCTGATCGACACGCCGGTTGTAGGCGCGACAGGTGAAAGCGCGGTGTTGGTGCCGAGAAAGGCGCTCCAAGAGATCGTGCGCCTCGAGGGCGGAGGCAATCTCGAGATGCGCGCCAGCGAGCATCACTTGAGCTTCAGGAGCGGCAAGCGGGAGCTAATCTGTCGCGTGCTCGAGGGGACTTTTCCGGACTACGACCGCGTTATCGCGCGCAATCACGAAAAACGGGTCGTCTGCAAGAGGAGACTGCTCGCCGATGCGGTACAGAGAGTGGCGCTGATGACAGGAGAGCGCAACCGCGGGGTTCGCATTAACGTTGCGGCGGGCGAGATTGGCGTCGCGGCGGCCAACCCAGACCTAGGCGAGGCAACAGAGACGGTGGCGGCCGAGTACACGGGCGGCGAGGTCCAGATCGGCCTCAATCCCGATTACTTGGTCCAGTTTCTGGCGGCGGTGGAGACCGACGACGTCGTGCTCGAGCTCAGAGACGAGAACAGCCAGTGCGTTGGCCGCCCCTCCGGAGGAGAGACAGCAAGTGTTGACGGCGAGCGCTACCTCTGCGTCATTATGCCGATGAGGGTCTGAGAGCGGCCTCGAGGCGTTGCACTAGGCGCCCCCGGTTCTACCGGACGGGTCGCTTTTTCGGGGTCCAAAAAAAGAGCGCCGAGACCCAACTAAAGCACAGATTTCAAAGCGTTTATTTAGTTGTTTGCTGTTGGGCGGTGTGATAGATTTCGAGGACGGTTGATCCCCGAGCCACCGCGTGACGAAACCGTCCCTGAACAGAGCCTCGCTCGTCACCTCGAACCGCCACCAGCCATGAGCTACCGAGCCCCAACGCGCGCTCGCGGCGCCAGCAACAACAGTAGACCGCGAACGATTTCGCCGTGTTGACGCCGAGCTACACAGCCGACGACATTAAGGTCCTCAAGGGCCTCGAGGCGGTTCGCAAACGCCCCGGGATGTACATCGGCGACACCGACGACGGCTCGGGTCTCCACCACATGGTCTTTGAGCTGGTTGACAACTCGGTGGACGAAGCGCAAGCCGGCCACGCAACCGCCATCGAAGTCACGGTGCACACCGACAACTCGGTCACGGTCGAGGACGACGGGCGGGGGATTCCCGTCGACACACACAAAGGAGAGGGGCGCTCGGCAGCGGAGGTGGCCCTGACCGAGTTGCACTCCGGCGGCAAGTTCGACAACAACGTCTACAAGGTCTCGGGAGGGCTGCACGGCGTCGGACTGTCGGTCGTCAACGCACTCTCTTCGCTCCTCGAGCTCGAGATCAAGCGCGACGGGCAAGTCTGGTTTCAGACCTATCGGCGGGGCAAACCGGACGCAGCGATCGAAGCGATCGGCAAGTCGAAGAAGCGCGGAACCAAGATTCGCTTCGTCCCCGACACCGAGGTCTTCACGGCGACCGACTTCAGCTACGACATCCTGGCGCAACGGCTGCGTGAGCAGGCGTTCCTGAACAAGGGCGTCAAGATCGCGCTCGTCGACGAGCGCAGCGACAAGCGCGCCGACTTCTCGTACGCCGGCGGCATCGCCTCGTTCGTCGAGTACCTGAACCGCAACAAGAACGTGCTGCATCCGAAACCGATCGCATTCGACGAGGTCGTGGTCCGCGACGGCTCCGAAGAGCGCTGCGAGCTAGCCCTGCAGTGGAACGACGGTTACGCCGAGCAGCTCTTTGCCTTCACCAACACGATCAACAATCGCGACGGCGGCACCCACGTCGAAGGCTTCAAGTCGGCCCTAACGCGCACGATCAACGCTTACGCGCAGTCCTCCGGCCTCAGCAAGCAGCTCAAAGAGACGACGCTCTCGGGCGACGACGTGCGCGAGGGGCTAACCGCCATCGTCTCGGTGCGCATCCACGATCCGAAGTTCTCCTCGCAGACCAAAGACCGGCTGGTCTCCTCCGAGATCAAGGGCTGGGTACAGCAGGTGCTCAACGACAAACTCGGCACCTTCTTCGAAGAGCATCCACCGATCGCGCGCCGGATCATCGAAAAGTGCGTCGAGGCGGCCCGCGCCCGCGAGGCGGCGCGCAAGGCGCGCGAGCTGACCCGGCGCAAAGGGGCGCTCGACGCCTCTTCGTTGCCGGGTAAACTCGCCGACTGTTCGGAGCGCAACCCGGAGTTCGCGGAGCTCTTCCTTGTCGAGGGCGATTCGGCGGGCGGCACCGCCAAGCAAGGGCGCAACCGAAAGTTCCAAGCCATCCTGCCGCTGCGCGGCAAGATCTTGAACGTAGAGAAGGCGCGCTTCGACAAGATGCTCTCCTCCGAGGAGATCAAGACGATCATCACGGCGCTGGGCACCGGGATCGGCAGGGAGGATTTCGACCTCGCCAAGCTGCGCTACCACAAGCTCATCATCATGTGCGACGCCGATGTCGACGGCGCGCACATCCGAACGCTGATCCTGACCTTCTTCTTCCGCCAGATGCCGGACCTGATCCGCCGCGGGCACCTGTTCATCGCGCAGCCGCCGCTCTACAAGGTCACGGAGGGGCGCAAGGAGACGTACCTCAAAGACGATCGCGAGTATCGCGCCTTCCTGGTCGGGCGGATTCAAGAGGGTTGGGAGCTGTCGGTCGACGAGGGTCGCGCGCTGCGCGGCCAACGGTTGGCGGTCTTCGTCGAAAAGGTCGAGGCGTTCCGCGAGAACTTGGCGAAGCTCGTCTCGCGCGGCTATCCCGCCGACGCTCTCAAGGTAATCCTGGTGGGCGGGCTGACCGACAAGAGAGCCCTGTCGGACATGGCCCGCGTGCGCGCGGTGGCCGAGATCCTGGAGGCCTCGGGGTTCCACGCGGTGGAGTCGGGTTTCGAGGAGGAGCACGGCATCGGCTTCGTTTCGTTCCGCTCGCGTCGCGACGGCGTCGAGCGCGAGGTGCGGGTCGACTGGAACCTGCTTACCTCAGTCGAGTACCGCGCCCTGGCGGCGAACAGCGCCGGGCTCGAGGCGTTGGCCGCGAAAAGATTTCTGCTCAAGAAAAACGAAGAGCCGGCGGCGGAGGGTGAGGCGCCGGTCAAGCGCGGCCGCGCCAAGATCGCGCCGGCCGTGGTGGCAACTCTCGACGAGGCGATGGCGACGCTCTACGACGGCGCCAAGAAGGGCCTCTCGATCCAGCGCTACAAGGGCTTGGGCGAGATGAACGCCGAGCAGCTCTGGCAGACCACGATGGATCCGCAGAAGCGGCGGCTCCTGGTGGTCAAGATCCAGGACGAGGTCGAGGCCGATCAGATCTTCACCATCCTGATGGGTGATCTCGTCGAACCGCGCCGCGAGTTCATCGAGCAGAACGCCTTGAACGTCAGGAACCTGGACGTTTGAGCGACCAAGACACCCTCCTCCCCTTCGAGCGGCCGGTGCCGGTCGACATCGAAGAGGAGATGAAGCGCAGCTATCTCGACTACGCGATGAGCGTGATTGTCGGGCGCGCCCTGCCCGACGTGCGCGACGGCCTGAAGCCAGTGCACCGGCGGGTGCTCTTCGGTATGTGGGAAGCCGGCAACACCGCCGGCAAGCCGTACAAGAAGTCGGCGCGCATCGTCGGCGAGGTGATGGGCAAGTACCACCCGCACGGCGACTCGGCGATCTACGACACCGTTGTGCGCATGGCGCAGCCGTTCTCGATGCGCTACACGCTGGTCGACGGGCAGGGGAACTTCGGCTCGATCGACGGCGACAACCCGGCGGCAATGCGCTACACCGAGGTGCGGCTGACGCGGCTCGCCGAGGCGATGCTCGAAGGCGACATCGACAAGGAGACCGTCGAGTGGGTCGCGAACTACGACGGCCAGGAGCGCGAACCGACGGTGCTCCCCGCCAAGGTGCCGAACCTCTTGGTCAACGGCTCGGGCGGCATCGCGGTCGGCATGGCGACCAACATCCCGCCCCACAATCTGGGCGAGGTGGTCGACGCGCTCCTGCTCTTGATCGACGATCGCGACGTGGAGACCGAGCGGCTGCTGGCGACGATCCCGGGGCCAGACTTCCCGACCGCCGGGTTCATCCACGGTCTGACTGGGATCCGGCAGGCGTACCTGACCGGCCGCGGCATCATCCAGATGCGCGCCCGGGCGGCTGTCGAAACGCAGCGCCGGGGGGAGAAGCAGGCGATCATCGTCAGTGAGATCCCGTACCAAGTCAACAAGAAGCGGCTGCTAGAAGCGATCGCCGAGCTGGTGCGCGAGAAGAAGATCGAGGGGATCTCCGACCTACGCGACGAGAGCGACCGCGACGGTATCCGCATCGTGATCGAGGTCAAGCGCGGCGAGGTCCCCGAGATCGTCTTGAACCAGCTCTACAAACTGACTGCGATGCAGTCGAGCTTCGGCATCATCTTCCTCGCCATCGTCGACAATCAGCCGAAGATCCTGACGCTGCGCGACCTGCTGCTGCATTTTCTCGACCACCGGAAGAAGGTCGTCATCCGCCGAACGCGCTTCGAGCTGCGCAGGGCCGAAGAGCGGGCGCACATCCTCGAAGGGCTGCTGAAGGCGCTCGATCAACTCGACGCGGTGATCGCCGCGATCCGCGCCAGCCCGACCCCGCCGGACGCCCGCGAGCGCCTGATGACGCAGTTCGGTTTCAGCTCGCCGCAGGCCGACGCGATTCTCGACATGCGCCTGCAACGGCTGACCGGTCTCGAGCGGCAGAAGATCCTCGATGAGCACCACGAGCTCTTGCAAACGATTGACCAGCTGCGCGCCGTCCTGGGCTCGGAGAAGCTGCTCTTGGGCGAGATCCAGAGAGAGCTTCTCGAGCTCAAGGAGAAGTTCGGCGAGGCGCGGCGAACCGAGATCATTCCGGAGACCCACGAGATCCGGATCGAGGACATGATCGCCGACGAGGAGATGGTGATCACCGTCTCGTCATCGGGCTACGTGAAGCGCTCGCCGTTGTCGCTCTATCGCTCGCAGAACCGCGGCGGCAAAGGGCGTTCGGGCATGACGACCAAAGAGGGCGACTTCGTCGAGCACCTCTTTGTCGCCACGGCGCACAGCTACCTCTTGGTCTTCACCGAATCGGGGCGTCTTTTCTGGATCAAAGTGCACGAGATTCCGCAGGCAGGACCGGCGGCGAAAGGCAAGGCGATCGTCAACCTCTTGCAGCTCTCCGGCGAGGAGCGCCTGGCGGCCACTGTCGCGGTGCGCGACTTCGCGGCCGACAGCTTCCTGGTCTTCGCCACCGCCCAAGGGACCATCAAGAAGACAGCGCTCGCCGAGTACGGCCATCCGCGCGCCGGAGGAATCATCGCGATCAACATCGAATCGGGCGATCGCTTGCTGAGCGTCAAGGTCACCGACGGCACGCGCCACCTCTTCCTCGCCACGGCAGACGGCATGTCGATCCGCTTTTCCGAGGCCGACTGCCGGCCGATGGGGCGCGCCACCACCGGCGTACGCGGCATCTCGCTGCGAAAGGACGATCGCGTCGTCGGGCTCGAGGTGCTCGAGACCGCGGGCGCGGTTCTGACAGTCGCCGCGAAGGGCGTCGGCAAGCGCACCGAGATCGCCGAGTACCCCGTGCAGGGGCGCGGCGGGATCGGAGTGATCAACCTCAAGGTCACCGCCAAGACCGGCCCGGTGGTCGGCGTGCGCCAGGTGGTTGCCGGCGATCAGGTGATCCTGATCACCTCGGACGGAATGATCATCCGCACCGCTGTCGACGGCATCCGCGAGATCGGGCGCTCGACCCAAGGGGTCAAGCTGATCGACCTCGAGGGCGAAGACCGCCTGGTGGCGCTCGCCAAGCTCGCAGAGCGCGACGACGAGGACACCGGCGAGGAGATGATCGGTGCCGAAGCGCAAGAGACCCTGAACTGAGCTCGACCTAAGGTGCCAGAGGACAGACCGAGGTTGGCAGAGCTCTCGGAGTAGGCGGCACCTTTTTCCTTGACGTCGAGCTCTAGCGGCCGGCGGTACCGGTCGCCGGCGAGTAGGCTTCGCTCCCGGCGCGAACGCCCGCGCCGACCGAAACGAGAGCATGCTGCCGAGCGAGCCTCACCACGCGCCTTCCGACTCGCAGAAGAGCCGAGGTGCGCTCCAGCGCCGCGAGCTGGTGCTGATCGCCGCCGTGGCGCTCGCCGTGCGCGTCGCCTACTTCACCGCTCATCTCGCTTCGCCGTTGGTCGACGTGCCGGCGCTCGACGCGCACTACTTCGACCTCGCGGCGCGGTCGCTCGCCCAAGGCGAGATCGCGCCGGGTCTCGCCACCGGTTTTCGCTCGCTCCTATTTCCGCTCCTCCTCTCCGGCGTCTACCGAATCGCTGGCGAATGGAATCTCTACGCGGCGCTGGCGCTGCAGCATCTGATCGGAGTGGGCACCGCGCTCATCGTCGCGGCGCTCGGCTGGAGGCTCTTTCGCCATCGCGCCGCCGGCCTCCTCGCCGGTCTCCTCTACGCGCTCGGCGCGCCGCCGCTCTACTTCGAAGGGGAGCTCCTGGTCGAGACCCTCTTCACTTTCACCGTGGCCGCGCAGCTCCTGGCGCTGGTCTCTGCCGAAGGCAGCTCGCCGCGGCGCGCTCTCGCTCTCGCCGCGCTGGCGGGTGCGCTCGCCGCAGTGGGCTTCCGGCTACGTCCGAACCACTTGCTCTTCGTGGCGGCACTGCCGCTCCTGCTACTGCGCAAGAGCACGCGCCCGGGGCGCCTGCGGCTCGTAGCTTCGGCGCTCGTCGCGGCGATCGGCGTCGGAGCTCTCCTCGCGGCCTGCGAGCTGCCGGCCAGCGGCCGCCTGCAGCTGGTGCCGAGCGCCGGCGGCGTCAACCTCTATCTCGGCAACAAACGCAGCTCGGACGGCATGATTCCGCGCCAGGATTGGAGCGTCACCTACGCCGAGGAGTATCGCGATTCGGTCGAGGTGTTCGCCGAGCAGGCGTTTCTCCGCGCCAGCGGTCGTCCGGCGGGAGCGCCGATCGCGCCTGGCGAACTGACGCGCTACTGGTTCGGCCGGACGGCAGGTGAGTTTGCCGCCGATCCCGTGGGCCGGCTGGCGCTCCTGGGCAAGAAGGCGCTCCTCTTCTTTTGGAACGCCGAGATTCCGAACCACCGCAGCTTCGACTTCGCGGCGCACGAGGAGGTGCGGTTGCTCGCCTACCTACCGGTGCGCTTCGGTCTCGTGCTGGCACTCGCGCTGGCCGGGCTCTGCTCGCTGCCCAGGACACCGCTCACGCGGAGGCGGCGCGAGATCCTCCTCCTCTTCCTCGTCGTCCACGCCGCGGGCGTCGTCGCCTTCTTCGTCAACGACCGCTATCGGCTGCCGGTCTGGCCTCCGATAGCGGCGCTGGCGGGCGGCGGGCTCGCGTTCCTCGTCGCCCGTGCGCGTCGGCGGCGCTGGCGCCAGCTCGCGCGTCCGGCGTCGGCGTCGGTGGCGGGCGTTCTCCTCGCCTTCGTCAACTGGAGTGGAAGCACCTTGCCGGGACCGGGACGCGATCTCCTCTTCCGCTCGGTCGCGGAGCTCGAACGCGGCGATCTCGTCGCCGCGCGGCGCGACGCCGAACGCGCCGCCGCGCTCGAAGCGCACGAGGTCTCGCCGCTCCTGCAGCTCGGCAACGTCTGCACCGCGATGAGCGACGATCTGTGCGCCGAGCGCGCCTACAGGGCCGCGCTCGAACGCCATCCGCGCCACGTGGGGGCGCTCTCCGCCCTGGCCGAGCTGGACGAGCGGCGCGGCCGCGCAAATGATGCCCACGCGCTCTTCTGTGCCGCGCTCGTCTCGGAGCCCGGCTTCCCCCCCGCGCTCCTGGGCGCCGCCTGGCTCGAGCTGCGTGCCGGCCGCGACGAGGCGGCGAGCGCTCACCTGGCAGCGCTGCCGCCGCGCGCCAGGGGCCAGTTGCGCGTCCGCCTCGCGGAGGCGGAGCTAGCGCGTCGTCTGAGCGGTGTTATGCAGCGTCCGCCGATCGGCATCCATCCCAGCGAAGAGGACGAAGCGCAGCGCCTGCTCTCCGAGCTCGATCGTCCGCTCGCTCCCGAGGCCGTCGAGCTGTGCCCGCCTGAATGACCGGCTTCTATCGAGCCGCATGGGGCTTCTACCTCGTCCTCGCCCTCGCCGGGCTCGCCGGGCTTGCGGCGCAGGGCACCCGGATCGAGCTCACGCTCTTCGTCGATCCGGGCGGCGTCGGGCTGGATCTGGCGCTCGGCGTCGGCGCCGGAGCGCTCCTTCTACTCCTCTGGCGGCTCGCGGTCTGGCGCTCGGCTGCGGCACGACGGCTCGAGGCGAGGTTGGGGGAACTGCTCGGTCCGATTCGACGCGACGAGCTCGTCGCCCTCGCGCTCATCTCGGCGCTCGCCGAAGAGGTGGCGTTTCGCGGCGCCCTGCAGGGAGCGATCGGCTACCTACCGGCAGCGCTCCTCTTCGCTCTCCTGCACGTCGGGCCAGGGGCGGAGTTCCGGCTCTGGACGCTCTTCGCGCTCGCCGGCGGCCTCGTCTTCGGTCTCCTCGCCCTCGAGCGCGGCGCGCTCGCGGCGGCGATTGTCGCCCACCTCGTCGTCAACCTGGTGCAACTCGACCGGATCGCCCGGCGGGCCGCTCCCGTGCGAGAGGAGTAGCGTCCGGCAGCTCGACGTCGCTTCGGACCCGAGCTTGCTGCGCCGCCGCCGCCGTTTGCTAGACTCCGCGGTTCCCGCAGCCCAGGGCCGCGACTCCAACTCCTATGACCGATTCCAGCGCAGATCTCTACGCTCGGCTCGAGCGCGACCGCGAGCGCCAGCTCGCCGAGCTGATGGACTATCTCCGCATCGCCTCGATCTCGACCGACCCGGACTACGCAGGCGAGGTCGACCGCTGCGCCGACTGGCTCCTAGCGCGCTTCGGCGAGGCCGGTCTCGCCACCGAGAAGATCGCCACCGCCGGCCACCCTCTGGTCTACGCCGAGTGGACTGGTGCCGGGCCGGAGCGACCCCCGGTGCTCTTTTACGGGCATTACGACGTGCAGCCGCCCGATCCGCTCGAAGAGTGGCGGCACCCGCCGTTCGAGCCAACGATCGAAGGGGAGCAGATCGTCGCCCGCGGCGCCACCGACGACAAAGGGCAGTCGTACTGTCATCTCAAGGGGGTCGAGGCGCATCTCCGCGAGCGCGGCCGGCTCCCGGTCAACGTCAAGTTCCTGGTCGAGGGGGAAGAGGAGTCGGGGGGCGAAGCGATCGAGAAGTACGTTCGCGAGGACGCCGGGCGAAAGCTGGCGGCCGACGCGGTGGTGGTCTCGGACTCCTCGATGTTCGCCCCCGGCGTGCCGGCGCTGACCTACGGCCTCAAAGGTCTCGCCTACTTCGAGCTGCGCGTCTTCGGCCCCAACCGCGACCTCCACTCGGGGGTCTACGGCGGCGGCGTGGCGAATCCGGCCAACGCGCTGTGCGCGATCGTCGCCAGCCTCTACGACGCCGCTAGCGGCCGGGTGGCGATCGCCGGCTTCTACGACCAGGTGCGTGAGCTCGCCGACTGGGAGCGCCGGGAGTTCGCGGCGCTCGGCCTCGACGAAGAGGAATTGCGCGCCGATCTCGCCGTCTCCGAGTTGCACGGCGAGGCGGGGTTCAATCACCTCGAGCGGACGTGGGGGCGGCCGACCTGCGACGTCAACGGCCTCTTCGGCGGCTACCAGGGCAAAGGCGCCAAGACCGTGCTGCCGGCGCGCGCCGGCGCCAAGGTCTCGTTCCGCCTGGTCGCCGACCAAACCCCGAAGCGGATCGGCGAGCTCTTTGCCGCGCACGTGGCGCGCGTCACGCCGCCGGGGGTGCGGGTCGAGATCGACTACTTGCACGGTGCCGAAGCGGTCACCGTAGACGCCGCCGGACCGATCGCCGAGGCGGCGGTCGAGGCGATGAACGACGTCTGGGGCCGTCGGCCGGTGCGCATCCGCACCGGCGGCTCGATCCCGATCGTCGGCACCTTCGCTCAGATCCTGCGCGCTCCGGTCCTGCTCCTGGGCCTCGGGCTAGAAGACGACCGCTTGCACTCGCCCAACGAGAAATTCGACTTGCAGAACTACTACCAGGGGATCCGCGCCGTGGCGCGCCTGCTCGATCGCCTGGGGGAGTTGCCACGATGAGCGGCAAGCGCGAAAAGCCGCCGATCGAGCGCGAGCTCAAGTTCGCACAGGTCGATCTCGAGGGTCTGCGCTCGCGGCTGATCGAGGTCGAAGCGGAGCGGATCGGCCCGGCGGTGCTGGAACAGAACTGGCTGCTCGACCGCAGCGAAGATCTCGGCCGCCGCGGCTCGATCTTGCGCATCCGTTCGCAAGAGGGGCGAGGCGCGGCGGTGACCTTCAAGGGGCCGGCAAAGTTCGAGGGGCCGGTGAAGGTGCGGCCAGAGCTCGAGCTCGGCGTCGAGGACGCCGAGATGGCGATCCGCCTCTTCGAGGGGCTCGGTTACGAGGTCGTGCGCCGCTACGAGAAGCTGCGCGAGGAGTGGCGACTCGGCGCCGAGACGATCTGCCTCGATCACACGCCGATCGGCGACTTCGTCGAGTTCGAGGGCGATCGCGCCGAAGCGGTGGCCAAGCGGTGCGGCTTCGACTCCCAGCAGGCGGTGCGCAAATCGTACTTGATGCTCTACGCGGACTTCATCATGTCGCACCCCGACGCGCCGCGCGACATGCTCTTCTCGCCGCCAAAGTAAGGTGCTTTGACCGCTCCGGGTCTCCTGGCCCTGGTCCTCGCCGCCGGCCGCGGTGAGCGGCTGCGGCCGCTGACGCTCACTCTTCCCAAGCCGCTCCTGCCGGTCGCCGGCCGACCGCTCGCGGCGTGGACCCTCGAGCGGCTGCGGAGTGTCGGTGCGAGTACTTCGGCGATCAACCTGCACCATCTCGGTGCTCAGATCCGCTCGACCTTCGGCGAGCGCTTCGACGGTATGCCGCTCGTCTACTCAGACGAGAGCGCCGAGCTCCTGGGCACGGGCGGGGCGCTGCCGCCGCTGCGCGACTTTCTCGGCGCCGCGGCGACGATCCTCCTCGTCAACGGCGACTCGCTCTGTCGCTGGCCGCTGCGCGAGCTGCTAGCGCGACACCGACAGTCGGGCGCGCGCGCGACGCTCCTTGTTCACCGCCACGCTCCGCTGGCGCGGTTCGGTGGCGGCGTGGCGGTCGAGCGCGGGCGCCTGGTCGCCTTCGGGCGTGGCCCGCTCGCCTGGGAGGCGGCGCGCACCAGGCGCGTCTTCGCGGGGGCGGCGGCGTTGGCACCGGAGCTCCTCGAGCGGCTGCCGCCGGGGCCGTCGGACATCGTCGAAGCGCTCTACGAACCGATGCTCGCACTTGGCGAAACAATCGCCGTCGTCGAGACCTCACGCCCCTGGTTCGATCTCGGTACTCCGGAGCGCTACCTCGAGGCCGGGTTAGCGTGGGGTCTCTCGGGTCTTCCGGAACGCGGCGCGCGCGTCGCCGCGGGCGCCGAGATCGATCCGACCGCCCGGCTGCGGCGGGTGGTCGTCGAAGCGCGGGCCAAGGTCGGAGCCGGCGCCCGCCTCGCCGACTGCTTGATCCTTCCCGACGCCGAGCTGGGCGAGGGCGTCCGGCTCCGGCGCGCGATTGTCGCACCCGGCGTCGCGCTGGCGGCAGGCACTGTGCTCGAACGCGCGCTGGTGACGCGCGCGCCCGACGGCGACGGGTTGGTTACGACGCCGCTCGCTGGCAGCTGATCAGAACGGCTCGGCCAAGATCCGCCCTTCGCGCTCCACGACGACGGCCTCGCCAGCAGCGACGGTGAAAGCGGCGCGTCCGCGCGGCAGATCGATCCGCCGCAGCTCGCCGCCGACGCGAACCGGGAGAGGTAGCGCGAAACTCGGGTCGTCCCAGGTGAGCACGATCTGGTCGCGGCCTGGCACGCCCGAAGGCTGGCGTTCGACGCGATACCTGGGCAGCTCGGCGCGGCGCAGGTAGCGCTCCCAGAAGCCATCGAGCGCGAGGCCGCTCTCTTCGGTGACGATCCGGGCCAGCTCCGCGGAGTCGACCAGCCGGCACGCTCCCTGCGGCTGGTCGGCGAAGCGCCGCACGATCGCGAAGAAAGCGTTGTCGCCGATCGCCCAGCGTAGCGAGGCGAGCACCCACGCCCCTTTGGAGTAGAGGTCTTGGGAGTAAGCCTCGGCGGAGGTGCGCGGCCGCCCGGCGACCAGCGGCGCTTGGTTGTCGATCTCGGCGCGCAGACCTTCGAGATAGTCGCGCGCACGCGCCGGCCCCTGCATCGCCTCGACGTAGAGGACCTCGGCATAGGTCGCGAACCCCTCGTGGATCCAGAAGTCGTCCCAGTCGCGGGCCGAGATCTTGTTCCCCCACCACTCGTGCGCGAGCTCGTGGACGAGCGTTTCGTCGAAGCCGAAGTCGTCGGGCTCGAAGTCGTCGCCGTAGGCGACCAGCGTCTGATGCTCCATGCCGGCGAACGGCGCCTCGACCGCGGCGATCTTGTCGGCGAGGAAGGGGAACTCGCCGAAGCGACGGGCCAACAAGGTGACGATCGTGGGCGCATCGCGCCAGAGCCGGCGCGCTGAGTCGACGTGCTCGGGCAGAGCCCAGAACGTCATCGGCAGGTCGAGCGTGCCGTCGACGCCGCGATAGCGCTCCTCGACGGCGACGTAGGGCCCGACGTTCACGGTGACGAGATAGTTATTGATCGGATAGCGGCTCTCCCAGAGCGTGGTCACGCTGCCGTCGCGGTTGGTGCGAAGGGCAACCTGGCGTCCGTTGGACAGGCCGACGAGACCGCCGGGAACGGTCAGCGCCAGCGAGAGGCCGTCGTCGGGCTCGTCAGATGGGTGATCCTTGGCCGGCCACCAGTCGTCGGCGCCGTCGCCCTGGACGACGACAGCGATCCACGGCGCACCGGCGGCGCTCGTCGCCCAGACGAAGCCGTCGAACCAGGGCGGCTCGATCGCAACCTTGGGTCGGCCGGCGTAGTCGATGACGACGGTATGGCGCTCGGAACGCTGCCACGGCTGCTCGAGCGGGATCCGGATCAGCCCATCGTCGTGCTCGAAGCGCGCCGGCTGGCTGTCCACCGCGACCGCCGCGACGCGAAAGCGCGCGTCGAGTTGGATTTCGAAGCTAGTCAGCGAGGCGAGCGCCTCGACGGTTGCCTTCGCCCGCCCGCGTAGCGCCCGGCGCTCCGGGGCGAGGGCGATCTCGAGATCGTAGCGTCGGACGTCGTAGGCGGCTTGGAGCGGCGAGAGCTCGCCGCCGGAATCGAGAATCTGCGTTCGCAGCCAGAGCTGATAGCCGAGCCAAGCGAAAAGAGCCGCGAGAGCGCCGCCGCCGAAGGCGAGGGCGAAGGCGAAGAGAAGGCGACGGGGCCGCAAGCGCGATGAGCAGACTACGTCGAGTGGCAACCGGGGCGCGATAGGATCGCCGAGCGGGTCGTGCCGGCCTGCACTCAAGCTTCCTCAGGAGCGCCGCGTTGCCCCGCCCCCCTTCAATTCGGCTGGTCGTTCTCGACTGGGACGGGACGCTGATGGACTCGATCGGCACTATCGTCGACTGCACGTTGGCGGCGATCGGCGACGTGCCGGAGGCGGTGGCGCCGCCGCTCGCCACGGTCCGCGAGTCGATCGGCCTCGGTCTCTTGACTTCGATGCAGCGCTTCTTCCCAGACGGCGACCTCGAGCTCTTCGAACGGGTCGCGGAGGCGTATCGCCGACGTTGGCGGAGCGAGTTCAAGGATCGTGTCGACCTCTTACCGGGAGCGCTCGAGGCGGTGCGGGCGCTCCACGAGGCCGGCTTCTTTCTCGGAATCGCTACCGCCAAGGGCCGCGCCGGGCTCGAGCGCGAGCTCTGCCGAAGCGGCCTCGCCCCGCTCTTCCACGCCACGCGCACCGTCGACGAGGCGCCGTCGAAGCCCGCCCCCGAGATGCTGCTCCAACTCTTCGACGAGCTGGGCGTCGGCGCCGCGGAGGCGGTCATGGTCGGCGACACCGCCTGGGATCTCGAGATGGCGCGAAACGCAGGCTGCCACGGCATCGGCGTTCTGACCGGCGGGCACGGCCGCGAGCAGCTCGAGGCGCTCTCGCCGCTCGCCTGCCTCGCTTCGGTCGCCGAGCTGCCGGCCTGGCTCGAGCGCGGCCGGCTCCCCGCCGGCACGGCGCTAGCAGCTCCGCTACACTAACGGCAACGCATGAAGCTCACCGCCCTAGGAAAGCTGCTGCTCTTCGCAGTCGGCCTCGCACTCGTCGGCACCGCGATCTACAAGTTCGGTCCCCACGATCTGCGCGAGCGCCTGCATGCCTACCGGAAAGATGCGATTGCGACGGCGAACCGGAAGCCGCAGGACACGCGCACCACCGAGCCGGTGCGCCGCGAAGAAGAGCCGCGCACGGCGGCGAGCGACGGGTGGGTCGAGATCCCGGCCGGCGCCTACCTCTCGGGCTCCGAGCGGAGCACGACGACCCTCGCCGCGTTTCGCATCCAGAAGACCGAAGTGACCAACGCGGCGTACGCGCGCTTTCTCGAGGAGTGCCCGGTCGGCGACATCTGCGGGCCGCGCGACCTCCCCTCGTACTGGGACGACCCCGCTTACCTGGCGCGCGCCGCCGACCTGCCGGTCGTCTTCGTCAGCTGGAGCGACGCGACCGCCTACTGCCGCTGGACAAAGGCGCGCCTCCCGTCCGCCAAGGAGTGGGAGAAAGCGGCGCGCGGCGCCGACGATCGCCCCTTTCCGTCCGGTGCCGCCATCGACCCCGAGGCGGTCAACATTCTGGGCGCCGAGAACCGCGAGCGCAAAGCGGACGCTCCACGCCAGATCCCGGCGTGGGCGGTGAGCGATCCGCGCTACGCGCTCGACCGAAGCCCGTTCGGCGTGCTCGCCCTCTCGGGCAACGCCAGCGAGTGGACGGCGACAGCGGCCACCGAGGAGCCGGGTCTGCGCTACGCCGCCGGCGGCTCGTGGGACAGCTGGGACCTCTCCGACGCCAAGGTCTACCACCGCCTACCCAAAGATCCGAGCGACCGGAGCTCGAGTTTGGGCTTCCGCTGCGCTGCCGATGTGAGGTGATCCTGCGATGAACTGCACCCCCGAAACGCCGAACGCCCGCCGCTGGCTGGCGCCCATCGCGCCGATCGTTGCGCTCCTCTCCTTCGTCGTCGTACTGCCGGCAGCGGCCGAAGACGACTCGCTGCAGAGCGTCGTCGAAGCCGGCGTCGTGCGCGTCGCCGCCGAGCCGGGGACGCCGCCGATGCTGTTCAAGAACGGCGCGCGCTACGACGGCTTCGACTGGCAGATCGCGAAAGCGATCGCCAAGCGAATCGGCGTCGACGACGTGGTCATCGTGCCGGGCAAGTACTCGGAGCTGCCCGGGCGTCTGGTGGCCGGCAAGGCCGATCTCGTCGTCTCGGGCTACACCGCCGACGAGTCGATCGCCGGCGTGGACTGGTCGGAGCCGTACTACGACTACGGCCTCTGCCTGATCGTCCGCCGCGGCAGCCCGGTGCGTTCGATCGCCGACCTGGATGGCAAAGTGGTCGGCATCTTCAACGATCCCGCCGCCGAGGAGGAGGTGAAGCGGATGGTGCCGAATCCGGCGCGGCTCGAAAAGCACGAAGACGGCTACTTCGATCTCCTCGCCGAGGGGAAGCTCGACGGCTTCATCTACGACTATCCGTACGCGCAGGAGGAGATCAAGGAGTTCGGTAACCGGCTCGAGATCGTCGAGTTCAATCTCACCCGCTCGAGCTACGTCGTCGGCGTGCGCCGCGGCGCGACGACCCTCTTGAAGATGGTCAACTCGGCGATCCGCCAGCTCAAGGCAGCCGACGAGTACCGCCAGATCGTGCGCAAGTATCTCGGCGGCACCGGCCCGGCGGCAGTGACCAAAGTGGCGGCCGGCCAGAAGGTCTACAAGGTCCGCCCGGGCGACACCCTCTCCGGCATCGCGCGCGCCGAGCTGGGCGATCTGCGCCGCTGGCCCGAGATCTGGGAGGCGAACCGCAACCGGATCGCCGATCCCAACCTGATCGAC
>CAZPYU010000043.1:0-5612 GCA_964590905.1 uncultured Thermoanaerobaculia bacterium | reverse complement strand
AAGCGTTCGCTCGGGCTGCTGCTCGACGAGCTGGAGCCGGACGACCGCGTGGGGCTTGTCGTCTACGGCACGCGCGGGCGGGTGCTGCTCCACCACACGCGCGACCTCGAACGGATCCGCGAGGCGATTGCTGCGTTGCATCCCGAAGGCTCGACCAACGCCGAAGAAGGGCTGCGGCTGGGCTACGACCTGGCCGACGAAGCCTGGCGCTCCGACGCTGTGAACCGGGTGATCCTCTGCTCGGACGGAGTGGCTAACGTCGGCGCCACCGGGCCGGAGACGATCCTGGCGCGGATCGGCAGCGCGGCGCGGCGCGGCATCGAGCTGACCACCGTCGGGTTCGGAATGGGGAACTACAACGACGCGCTGATGGAGCAGCTGGCCGATCAGGGCGATGGCGCCTACCACTACGTCGACGCGCTCGACGAAGCGCGGCGGATCTTCGTCGACGAGCTGACCGGGACGCTCCAGACCGTCGCCAAGGATGCCAAGGTGCAGGTCGAGTTCGACCCCGAGAGCGTCGACCGCTGGCGCCTCCTCGGTTACGAGAACCGCGACGTGGCCGACCGCGACTTCCGGAACGATCGGGTCGACGCCGGCGAAGTCGGAGTCGGACGAGCGGCGGTGGCGCTCTACGAAGTGCGGCTGACCGACGGCGCCCGCGGCGGCGACCGGCTGGCGACGCTCCGCCTGCGCTGGAAGAGCGTGGCGGCGGGTCGGGTGGTGGAAGCGGCGCAGGAGCTCGAGGTCGGTGACCTCGGCCGCAGCTTCGACGGCGCCAGCCGCGACTTCCGGCTGGCCGCCGTGGCGGCGGAGCTCGCGGAGCGGCTGCAGGGGGCGACCTGGGCAGAAGACGGCTCCTGGAGCGATCTCGTTCGCGCCGCGCGCCGCCTCGCCAGCGACTCCCGCGACCGCGCCGTTGCCGACCTGGCCGACCTCGTCGAGCGCGCTTCCCGCCTCGCCGAAGGTGACCCCTACCCCGCGCGCCGATCGATGCCGGAGGACGACGAAGAGCGGTGAGGCCGCAGGATCGCCGGCAGCGCGGCGGGATCGCTGTCGCGAAGTGCCATCAGCCGATCGACCTCCTCCTTGGTGACCAACGGGACGAAGCGCGACGCCACCGCGTCGCGCAGCCGTTCGCCGAGCCGTTTGCGATTCTCGTCGGCGAACGGCTCGTCGCCAAAGGCGAGCGTCGCCTCGATCTCCGGAAGTTGCAAGAAGGCGCGCAGGTGCGGCACGAGCGGCATCTCCCCCCACCAAGCCACCGCAAGATGCGCCGGCGGCGAGCCCCTCGGAATCGCGTAGGAGAGCGACGCCTGGTGCACCGGATAGCCCGAGCGCGCCGCGAGATCGAGGAGTGACGAACGAAACGGCAGCACTTCGTGCCCCGGACCCGACGTCCCCTCGGGAAAGAGGACGATCCCTTGACCGGCGTCGAGCGTCATCTCGATCTCGGCCAGCGCCCGTGGCAGCGCGCGCTTGGTCCCACGATCAACGAAGATCGTATTGACCGAGCGGCAGAGCGCGCCGAAGAGCGGCCAGCCGTCGATCTCCGCCTTGGCGACGAAGATGCACGGCAGCTCCGTCCCCAGCACCACGATATCGGCGTAAGAGAGGTGATTGGAGACCAGAAAGAACGGCGGCAGTGGCGCCGACCCGGTGACCCGCACGCGGATCCCGAATAAGCGACTGAGCGAACGGCACCAGAAGCGGAAGGCGCGGCCTTGATTTCGCACCCGGGCTCGTGGCCACGGCCGCAGGAGGAGCGCTGCGAGGGTCGCCCAGCCCCACGCCACGAAGGTGATCGGAGCGGCGAGGAGGAAGCGGAGGAGGGCGAGGAGAGTTGCGGGCAAGAGCTAGGTCCGTCGACGCGGCCGATGCTCGCACGAAGCGGCGACATCCGGACATGCCGGTCCTTATCCGGGTGCCGCGCTCAGGCGAGTGGGAAGCCCTCCTGCTCAGCGGCTCGCGACAGCTCCTTGTCGAACGACAGGAAGCGGAGCTCGGGAAGCTCGACACGCAGGGTCAGTGCCGCCGCCAAGTGCCAGAGATCCGCGCCCCGGAGCGGCTGGCGGCGGGCAAGCTCGAGGACGACCTCGCGCTCGGGCTGCACCTCGAGCGCCGACCAGGGCTCCGCCAGGAGGCTCCGCGCGGCAAGCTGCGCACGGCTCGCGCTGATCTCGCCCAAACGAGCGAGGCGGGCCAGAACCGCCGAGGTTTCAGCGAGCGCCAGCGACGAGACCAGGTGAACGCCCTTCGCGCGCAGCTGGCGGCTCGCGGCGGGCGAGTGCTTGTCTCGGACCAACACCGAGAGCAGAGCGGAGGCATCCCAGTAGCCGGCGCCGCTCACTCCTCAACGCTCCCCGCGCCCCTCCGCCAGCAGCCTCTGCGCCAGTCCACGGGTGCGCACTCGCAGCGGCCGTGGTCGCGCCCGCGGCCCCGGCTGCTGCACGATCCAGCCCCGCCGTCCGAGCTCCGCCAGGCGCTCTTCGAGTGGAGCCTGCGCGGCGGCCGCGGGCACCAAGCGCGCCACTGGCTGCCCAAACGAAGTAATGGTGACCGACTCGCCCCGTTGCGCCGCGCGCAGCAACTGGCTCAGGTTCGCCTTGGCCGCTCGGACTCCGACGCTTCCCACGGTGTGACTACAGTAGTCACTGGCGCGCCCACTGTCAAGCGAATCGCAGTCGAGCAACCCCCACTCCCGAAAGACTCTCATCTCCTGGTTGACAGTCATGCTGGGCACACAAAAAACCGAGGGCGCCTCTCGGCGCCCTCGGAAATCGGCTCGATCTGTCCACCGTCGCGAGCCGAAGCCCGGACGGCATCGCTCACTCCCCTACTGCTTGAGCAACTCGCTCTTGGCCAACGCCGAGTCGAACAGGTTCGAATTGAGAGCCGCCTGCATCGCCGGGTTCGAGAGTGCCGCCTGCATCGCGGGACTCGAGAGCGCCGCCTGAAACGCCGGGTTGGACAACGCCGCCGAGAGGGCCGGACTCGACAACGCCGACTGGAACGCCGGGTTGGACAACGCCGCCGAGAGGGCCGGATTCGACAACGCCGCCTGCATCGCTGGGTTCGAGAGCGCCGCCGAGAGCGCCGGGTTCGCCAATGCCGCCTGCAGCGCCGGGTTCGAGAGCGCCGCTGAAAGCGCCGGGTTCGAGAGCGCCGCTGAGAGCGCCGGGTTGGCGAGCGCGGCCGAAAGGGCCGGATTCGACAACGCCGCCTGCAGGGCCGGGTTCGCCAGTGCCGCCGAGAGGGCCGGATTCCGCAGCGCCGAGTGGAACGCCGGGTTCGAGAGCGCCGCCGCCAGAGCCGGATTCGCTAGCGCAGCCTGTAGCTCGGGATTGGCCAGAGCCGAAGTGAGCGCCGGATTCCGGAGCGCCGAATGGAACGCCGGATTCACCAAAGCTGCGGCGAGCGCCGGATTGCGCAGGGCCGCTTGCAGCTCCGAGTTGGCCAGCGCAGCCGCCAGCTCGGGCATCTTCAAGGCCGCGCTGAGAGCCGGATTCCGGAGCGCGGCTTGCAGCTCGGGGTTGGCCAAGGAGGCCTGGAGCGCCGGATTCCTGAGTGCGGCCTGCAGCTCGGGGTTGGCCAAGGCCGCCGCCAGGGCCGGATTTCGCAGCGCCGAATGGAACGCAGGGTTGGAAAGTGCCGCCGCCAAGGCCGGGTTCCGCAGCGCCGCCTGTAGCTCGGAATTCGCCAGGGCCGCATTCAGAGCCGGATTCCGCAAGGCCGCCTGCAGCTCTGGATTCGCCAAGGCCGCAGCCAAGGCTGGGTTCCGCAGCGCCGAATGGAAGGCCGGGTTGGAGAGCGCCGCCGCGAGGGCTGGATTCCTCAACGCCGCCTGCAACTCGGGATTCACGATGGCCGCCGCGAGAGCGGGGTTTCTCAACGCCGCCTGCAGCTCGGGATTCGCCAGAGCCGCCGAGAGCGCCGGATTCCGCAACGCCGAGTGAAAGGCCGGGTTCGAGAGGGCCGCCGCCAGGGCCGGGTTCCGCAACGCCGCCTGCAGCTCTGCATTCGCCAGCGCTGCCGAGAGTGCCGGATTCCTGAGTGCCGCCGAAAGCGCTGGGTTCCGAAGTGCTTCCGAGAGCGCCGGGTTCCGCAGTGCTTCCGAAAGGGCCGGATTCCGCAGTGCCGCCGAGAGGGCTGGATTCGCCAGTGCCGAGGCGAACTGCTTGTCCTCGAACATCTTCTTGATTTCGTCGTTCTGCAACAGGTTGTAGACCTCGGCCTCGTCGAGCGCCACGTCGGTGGCACCGATCTGGGTGGCGCGATAGCGCTCCACCTTCTCGACGCCGCCCATCGTTCCTGCGACGTCCTGATCGTTGATCTTGGGCAGGAAGAGACCCAGTACCGCTACGACCGCGAGAACCACGAAGGCCGCGATCCCAAACATGCTCTTCTGTTGTTTCGTCATGATCGTCCCCTTTCTAGTGAAACGTTGACTGCTCCGAAACGGAAGTGGTGCTGCCACGCGCGCCGTGGCCTTCCCAGGCGCGCGACCGGCGTAGGCGTTGCGCAAGGCCGAGTCGAGGACGCTCGGCACCGCTACCTGCGACACCGCGTCGAGCTCTCTCGAGAGGATCCGAACTTCGTCGAACAGCTGCCGGGCCTCCGCGGAGTCGCGAATCTCCCGCTCGAGCTCCTCGGTCGCGGCAGCCGAGAGCTCTCCTTCGAGCCGTGCCCAGAGCCGCTGCTCAAACTGCTCCCGATTCATCGCTCGCCTCCGAGCGCGGCCAGGAGCTCGCGCAGCCGGCGCCGCGCCGCGAAGAGCCGCGATCGCACCAGGTCCACCGAAATTCCGAGCGCCTCCGCGGTTTCGCGATAGTCGAGACCCTGGAAATGGCGCAGCGTCACGACCGCTCGGTGCTCTGCCGAGAGCTGGAGTAGTGCGCCCGAGATCTGCAGGTCGTCCTGCTTGCGAGCCAAGGCCTGTTCGGGGTCGTCGCCGGTAGCGCTGCCGTCGAAGTTCTCGGGCAGCCGCTCTACCTTGCGGTCCCGTCGCACCCAGTTGAGCGACTCGTGGACTCCGATGCGATAGAGCCAACTGAAGAACGGTCGCGACGGATCGAAGGCCGCGAGGCCGTCGTAGGCCTTGACGAAGCTCGCCTGAGTTATGTCCATGGCGTCGTCGACATCGCCGGTAATGCGAAGCGCCAAGTTGTAGAGCGGCTGCTGGTAGCGGGCGACGAGCTGACCAAAGGCATCGCCATCGCCATCGAGAGCTGCTCGCACCAGGTCCGCATCTTCGTCTCTAACCATAAGTACAACCGAACTGCCGCAAAGTTGGTGGCCGAGGCCTTGTTCTCCATTCGAACCGCTGGCGCTCCTCCTCGTACCCGATGGAGGTCGACTCGCAGCGCCGTCGTACGGCAGTCCGGAAACAAGATAACACCCTGTGGACAGAGCGACTATCGGTCCACGAAGCCTCTTCACCGGGCGCCTCTGTTGAGGCGCTCGGAGGCTCCTGGTACGCTCCCGACCGGCCGGAAAATCCAGCCAGTCTTCGGGAGCCCTCGAGCCATGCACGAGCGTCGCCACGGAATCATCTTGGCCCTGATCCTCGCGAGCGCTCATACCGCCGGCTCGGCCTCGGCGCAGATGCGGGT
>CAZPYU010000042.1:0-3043 GCA_964590905.1 uncultured Thermoanaerobaculia bacterium | reverse complement strand
AAAATCGCCCTGCTCGACCAGGCGGTCGAAGCCGTTGTCGAGGGCGTAACGCCCCATGCCGTCGAAGAGCGCACGGCCGCCGTAGACGAAGAGGGTCTGATAGCCGCGATCGCGGAGCAGCGCCGGTAGCGTGAAGAGATCCTCCGAGGCCGCCCGGCGCACGATCGAGACGCCGGGCAGAGGAGGAATCGAGGCGGTAACCGCTTCGATCGCCCGGATCGTGCGGTTGCCGGTCGCGTAAGCGCGGGTCAGGAGCGTGCCCTCGACCGCGAGCCTGTCGAAGGCGGGCGTCAGGGAGACCGGCCGCGGGTGGAGCGCGCCGACGAACTCCGAGCCGAAGCTCTCCTCGAGCACGACGACGACGTTCTTGGCGCGCTCGGGTCGGGTGGCGCGGACGCTGCGCAGAGTCGAGCTGGCGGCGAACGAGCTCGTCGGCGCTGCGGGCGTGGCGAGCAGCCGGTGGAGGCGCGCGAAGACCAGGTCCGCTTCGGCGGTCGGATAGAGCCCGGCGTAGGGCGCGTCGGTACCGAGAAGCGCCAACCAGAACGAGTAGGCGCCGTTCGAGGCGATCTCGTTGAGCTGGCGGTCGTCGGAGACGCGGGCGAACTGTGGCGAGACGAAGGCGGTGAGCGCGGCAAGCACGAGCCCGAACGCGGCGAGCGTCGCTCCGCGCTCGGCCCAGGACGCCGGCCGCGCGAAGGCCCGACGGAGCGAAGGTCGGAGCAGCAGCGCTCCGGCGATCGCCGCCGCCGCGACGAGGCTCAGGACCAGCCCGATCGGATAGCTCTCGCGGATGTTGGTCACCACCTCGGTGGGATAGAGGAGGTAGTCGATGGCGACGAAATTGAAGCGGCTGTCGAGCTCGGCGAAGAAGAAGCCCTCGGCGGCAGCGAAAAAGAACGCGCCGGCGAGCTCGGCCGCAAAGCCGGCGACCAAGAGCGTGCGATGCCATCGGTGGCGGTACCAGCGCTCGGGGAGCAGGGTCATGTAGAGGAGCAAGGGGGCAATCAGCCAGAGGGCGGCGAGCAGATCGAAGAGCACGCCCACGGCCAGCACCGCAGCGAGCGTTCCGAGCGGCGGGAGGCCCGCTCGATCCGCCAGCCCGAAGAGCGTGAGGCGGGTGAGAGTGAAGAGTACCAAGAGCAGCCCGACGGCGAGCAGCGGAAGCCGGGCGCGAGAGGAGAGCGCGTCGTGGACCGAGGTCGGGAGTCGTAGTGCCATTTTGTCGAGAGAAGCTCCCTCGCCGAGAGCGTGGCGATCGGAGATGAACCGGAGATGAACTGGCCGCGGCGAAACCGCGGCCTCATCGGCGGACCGAGAATCTAGGATCCCTGGCGGAGCGCTCCGGGTCAGCTCTCGATATCCTCCGCTGCGCTGGCAGGAGGCTCGCCCTGCGTCTGCGTACGAAGGCTGCATTCGACATGGCTCCCGGTTGGCGGACGATCGCCTGATGTTGCGCTGGTTGCCGATCGCGCTCGCCGTGTTGTCGAACGTGCTCTACCACCTAGGCCAGCGCGCCGTTCCGCGCGCCGCGCATCCCGTGGCCGCGGTCTTGGCGATGTACGGCGTCGCGGCGCTGGGGACCGTCGCCCTGCTGCCGTTCGTCCCGCCGACGGTGACGCGGGCGAGCGTGTCGGCTGCTCTACACTGGAGCGTGGTCGCAGTCGGCCTGGCGATCGTCGGGGTGGAGTTGGCTTTCCTCTTCGCCTATCGATTGGGCTGGGAGATCTCGACGCTGTCGCTCTCGGCCAACGTGCTGCTGGCCGCCATTCTGGTGCCGATCGGAGTCTTCGCTTTTCGCGAACCGTGGAGCGTCACGCGGCTGGTCGGTCTGATCCTGTCGGTCGTCGGGCTCTGGCTGCTCAGTCGGAAGTGAGAGCGCACTAGACTCGTCGCGGTGGACAGCCCGACCGACCGGCCACGAATACGAAGACGCCGCCTCCTGGTAGCGAGCAGTGGGCTCGTTCTCTTCCTGGCGCTCGCGCTGGCCGCGGGCTGCGCGATGCTCGGCGACCAGTTCCAGCCTGCCATCGCCACGCCGGAGATGACGTCCACGGCGCTCGAAAGCCGCTTCGTCGACTTCGAACAGCTGCGGATCCACTACGTCGTCGCCACCGCGAGCCGCGGTCCGCTGGTCGTCTTCGTGCACGGCTCGCCGGGAACTTGGGAGGCGTGGCGCCACCTGCTCGGCGATCCCGAGCTGGTCGCCGCGGCGCGGCTAGTGGCGGTCGACCGGATCGGCTTTGGGGGCTCGGCCCGCGGTCGGGCGGAGCCGTCGCTAGCCCGTCAGGCGGCGGCGATCGCCGCGGTGATCCGAGCAGAGGGGGGCGGCAGTGCCCTCGTCGTCTCCCACAGCCTCGGCGGGCCGGTCAGCGCCCGCTTGGCGATCGACTGGCCAACAGCGGTCTCCGCGCAGCTTCTGGTGGCGCCGTCGATCGACCCGGCGCTCGAGAAAAGGAGGTGGTACAACGTCGCCGGAGCGTCCATCGTCGTGCAGTGGTTCCTGCCGGTCGACTGGATCACCAGCAATCGCGAGATCTGGCCTCTGAGAGGCGAGCTGCAGGATCTCTCGCTGCGCCTGGCCGAGATCGACGCGCCGGGGATCGTGATTCAGGGCGATGCCGACGAGCTTGTCGCGCCGGGCAACGCCGATTACGTCGCCCGCACCTTTGCCAACGCGGACGTCGATGTGCGCAGGATCGCCGGGGCGGGCCACTTCGTCCTCTGGGAGCGGCCGGAGCTGGTCCGCGATGCCGTCCTCGAGCTGCTCGAAATGGTGAAGTAGCTCTCTTCCGGGTTCGATCTCGCCAGGTGTATCGTCGCCATGATGAGGTCGATGCGATCGGTGCGAGCCATACGAGCGATGCGATCCGGTACCGCTGCGCGATGCGTGCTCTGGTGCGCCGCAGCACTGCTCTCGACGTGCGCTCCGCTCGCAGCGCAGGAGACCGTTCGCGAAGAGCTCGAAGTGCGCGAGATCGGGATCGTGGCCGATCTCCCTGCCGCGCTGCGCGACCTGGAATCGGCCGAGTTGGCGCGGCGC
>CAZPYU010000041.1:0-12427 GCA_964590905.1 uncultured Thermoanaerobaculia bacterium | reverse complement strand
GTAGGCGAGCCCCGCGGCGCGCAGGCGCTCGAGCGGGTCGGCGATCTCGGCGATCTTCCCGAACTTTTTCGCCAGGGCGAGGAAGTCGTGATCGCAGATGGCGTTGATCACCGCCTTCTTGTCGCGGAAGTGGAGGTAGATCGCGGTCGGCGAGTACTCGATGCGCTTGGCGATCTCGCGCATGGTGACCGCCTCGTAGCCCTTCTCGATGAACAGCTCGCGCGCGGCGTCGAGAATCGCCTGCCTCACCTCCGCCTTCTCACGCTCGCGTCGCTCTCGGATGCCCATGGGGTCGGTACCTAGTTCTGTTCTCGAACCATGTCTACGAACTGAACAGCGTTAAGTTTAGGTGCGTAGTTCTGGAATGTCAAGTCCCTCCTGCTGACGGCTACCGACGGCTGCTGGCGGACGGAGCGGCGGACGAAGCCGACCGCGGCGGGTTAGGCTCGCGTGCGGCGAGCTAGCGATGATCGGCACCACCCTCTCCCACTACCGGATTCTCGAACGCCTCGGCGAAGGGGCGATGGGCGAGGTCTACCTGGCCGAGGATTCGCGCCTCGAGCGCCCGGTTGCGCTCAAGATCCTGCGCCGCGGCAGTGAGGACGCCGGCCTGCTGCGCACCCGGCTGCTCGCCGAGGCACGCGCCGCCTCGACCCTCGCCCACCCCAACGTGGCGGTGGTCTACGAGGTCGACGAAGCGGAGAGCAACGGCGAGTCGATCTCCTTCATGGCGCTCGAGTACGTCGCCGGCGAGCCGCTCGACCGCTGGGCGGAACGCCTGCGGCCTTCGCTCGACGAGCTTGTCGACATCGCGCTGCAGGTCGCCGACGCCCTGTCCGCGGCGCACGCCCGCGGCTTCGTCCACCGCGACGTCAAGCCGTCGAACCTGCTGGTCACCGCGGCCGGACGGGTCAAGGTGGTCGACTTCGGCGTCGCCGCCGCCTGCTCGAGCCGGCTCGCCGAGCTTTCGACCTGGACGCGGGCGCCCACGGATGGCCCGGCCGGCGGCGGCGAGATCGCCGGCACGCTCCTCTACATGGCGCCCGAGCAGGCGCTCGGTCGGCCGATCGACGGCCGCGCCGATCTCTACGCGTTGGGCGTCGTCCTGTACGAGATCGTCACCGGACGGCAACCGTTCCGGCGCCCGAGCTGGGCCGAGACGCTCGACGCGGTCCTGCACGAGCTGCCCGAGCCGATCGGCGGCGACGCCGACGACCCGCGACGGGCGGCACTTGGCCGGTTGATCGCGTCGCTCCTGGCCAAGGAGCGCGACGAACGTCCGGCGAACGCCGAGGCCGTGGTGGACGCGCTGTCGGCGATCCGGCAAGGCCGGGACGCTGGGCCGGCCGAGGACGCCGCGCCGGCGCCGACCGCGCTCGCGCTGCTGCCGTTCGTGAACCTCACCGGGCGCGCCGAGGACGACTGGATCGGCGACGGAATTCGCGAGACTGTCGCCTCCGAGCTGGCACGCGTGGTCGGCGTGACCGTCGTCGGCCGCGAGCCGCTCGCCGAGGCGACCCGCCGCCTGGCGGGCGCCGTCGGCGAGAGCGAAAACGAGCGCGCGCTGCGCCTCGCGCGGCGGGTCGGCGCGCGCTGGGTGGTGACCGGCGCGGTGCAGCGCGCCGGCGAGACTGTGCGCGCCACCGGCAAGCTGCTCGACGCGACGAGCGGCGCGACCCTGGGCGCGCTCAAGGAGGACGGCGAGCTCGGTCAGCTCTTCTCGTTGCAGGATCGGCTCGCGGCGGCGATCGCGCGCCAACTGATGCTCGGCGCTCCGGGGCGCGTGGCGAGCGACGAAACCACGGTGGTCGCCGCCTACGAGGCGCTGTCGCGCGCTCTCCTCAACCTGCGCACCGAGACCTACGAGGGGCTCGACCGCGCCCTGCTCCTGCTCGAACGGGCGGTGGCGCTCGACCCGCGCTACGTGCGCGCCTGGGTCGAGCTCGGCGCGGCGCGCGCCACGCAGGCCGACTACTTGGGCGCCAGCGAGCTCCTCGAGCGCGCCCTCCAAGCGCTCGAGAGCGCCTTGGCGTTGGCGCCCTCCCACGCCCGCGCCCACCGCGAGCGGGGGGCGGCGCTGGTCTCGGCCGGGCGCGAAGAGGAGGGGATCGCCGAGATCGAGCGAGCGCTCGAGCTCGCGCCCGACGACCCCGCCATCATCGCCGGCTTGGGGCGAGCGCTCTTCATCGGCCGCGCCGACTTCGCCGGGGCGGTGGCGAGCTACGAGCGCGCGGTGGCGCTCAATCCGCTCGCCGGCTGGTACTGGCTGCAGCTCGCCCACTGCCGCACGCTGGCGCGCCAGCTCGCCGGCGCGCGCGCCGCGGCGCAGGTCGCCATCGACCTGCAGGAGCGCTTCCTCTCCGGGCGCGAGGGGGCGCAGATCCTCGGCGGCTACATGCGACTCGGCCACGTGGCGGCGCTCGAGGGGCGCCCCGACGAGGCGGTGCGCGCCTTTCAGCAGGAGCTGGCGTTCTTGGCGCAGCTCGATCACGCCCTACGGGGGCGTATCCAGGTCGAGCTGAATCTGCGCCTGGGAATCGCGCAACGCGCGCTCGGCGCCGAAGACCGCGCCGCCGCGCACTTCGCCGCCGCGCTCGCCGCCTTCGAGCGCCGGGTCGCGATGGGCGCCGACGATTCGGCGACGCGGTATTACGCGGCGGCGCTCTTCGCGCAACGGGGCGAGCGCGATCGCGCTCTCGCCGAGCTCGGGATCGCGATCGCCGCCCGGCCGCGGCTCACCGCGGCGCGCGCCCGGCTGGAACCGGAGTTCAACCCGCTGCGCGGCGACGCGGGGTTCGAGAAGCTCGTCGGCCGCTGAGCTTCGATCGCCGGCCGCGCTCCAGTCACCTCCAGTCACCCTGCGGGTGAGCGCTCTTCCCCCCAGCGCAGCCCCGGCCCCTCCGGCCCCAGGCCGAGCAGATCGAGCAGACGCTGAGCGTAGGCGTCGAGAAACCGCTCCAGCTCCTCGCCGCCGATGTAGAAGGCCGGAATCGGCGGCACCACGATCGCGCCTGCGTAGGTCAAGGTGCGCAGGTTCTCGAGGTGAACGAGCGCTAGCGGCGTCTCGCGGAAGCCCAAGAGGAGCTTCCAGCGCTCCTTCAGCGCCACCGCGCCAGCTCTGTGGATCAGCGTGTCGGCGACCCCGGTCGCGAGCGCGCCGAGGGTGCCCGAGCTGCAAGGCAGCACGACAGTTCCGAACAACCGGTGCGAGCCCGAGGCGAGCGGGGCGTCGAGCTCGTTGTCGCGGTGGATGACGATTTTCGCTTGCTCGCCGGCTGCCAGGCCGGCGGCCGCGACCAGCGCCTCAGCGCCGGTGCGGTCGCGTCCCAGCTCGTGCGCGAGTACTTGGCTTGCCCCTTTCGAGACCACGAGATGGATCCGCTCGACCTTCGGCTGCGCCGCCAGGACGCCAAGAAAACGGCGCGGCAGCGCCATGCCGGAAGCACCGGTGACCAGGAGCGCGACAGCGGCGGAAGCCATCGGCCCGATCCTACGCGGCTCCTGACGCTCGCGACGGGTCGTCGCCGTCCGCGCTCCGCCAGACGTAGGCGCCCAGCGCTAGCGGAGCCCAGACGGGAACGCACAACACCAGCAACTGGAGTGGCGCGGCGCTCGTCTCGACGCCGCCTCCGATCCCGTCGACCCACTGGAGAGCCGAGGCTGCGAGGAGCACGAGCGCGAGCTCGTAGCGCTCGAGCGGAGAGCGCGCGCGCACGCGGCTCCGTCGCCGGGTCCACGCCCTTCCGAGGGACATGACTTGGAGCGGCAGCGTCAGGAGCAGCGTGTGGCTCCAGAGCGCCGGGGTTGCCAGGGTCATGCCGACAATCGAAAGGACGAAGAGCTGGCGCCCGTCGATCGGAGCTCGCCGCGCCCACGAGATCGTGAGGAGGGTCACGAGCAGGACGGTCCCGAGCGCGGAGATCGGCAGGCCGGCGAGGTGGAGCCAGCGGTAGAACGAGACCGAACGGACGAGCGGCCACTCGTCGATCTCGTTCTCGATCGCCAGGTACTGCTCGAGAAAGGGGCTCGCGAGGGTGAGCGCAGCGGCGAGCGCGAGGCCGGTACAAGCGACGATCCAGTGGCGCCGGCTACCGCCGCTCGGTCGGTGAGCCGCCAGGGCGGCGAGGCCGACCGGTGCGATCGGCTTGACGACGCTGCCCAGGCCTAGGAGGAGGCTGGCGAGCCAGGGATGGCGGCGCCACGCGACGAGCGCCACGAGAGCGGCGCCGATGACTGCGAACGAGATGTTGCCGCTGCCCAGGCCGTGCACGAGAGCCGGAGGCGCGAGGAGGAGATAGCCGAGCGCGGCCGGCAGGCACCAACGCCGCGCCCACGGGGCGAAGAGAGCCGAGCACCAGAGAGTCGTCGCGAGCCCGAGAAGGTTCGTGATCCGGAGGGCCAGGACGACGGTCGCCGTGTCAGTCCTCTCGAGCGCGGCGGCACCGAGAGTGGCGAACGGCGGCGGATAGTAGAAGTCGAGACCGTCGGGCGCATTCGTGTACGGCGACTCGCCGAGCGAGACCGCGCGGAAGGCCTGCAGGTAGATCCGCTCGTCCGTCTTCGGGGGCTCGAACGATGCCAGGTGCGAGAAGCGCAACGCTGCGGCCAGCGCGAGGACGGCGATCGCCGCCCCGTGCGAGGTCCACGGCAGGCCGGGCCGGCCCAATAGCCTGGTCGCGGGCGTACTCCGGCGATCGCTAGACTTCGAGCTTCTCTCGCGCGGCGCGCAGCAGGAGGATGCAGAGCGCCGTGAACATCACCAGGCCGATGATGTCGGCCGTGGCGCCGTAGCGCTCCCAACCGTGGACGCCGACGCTGTCGAGGATGTCTTGAGCGATCGAACGCTGCGGCCCGGTGCGCCAGCCCTGCAGACCGGCGATCACCACCCCGGTCAGCGCGCCGCCGGCGACCAGACCGGTGGCGTAGAGCATCCCCGAGGAGATCTCCGACTCGTCGTGGCCCGCGGCGCCGCTCTTGCGATCCATCAGGCCGCGTAGAAAGCCGCCGATCGCGATCGGCATGGTCGTCGAGAGCGGCAGGTAGAGCCCGACAGCGAATGACAGCGACTTGACGCCGCAGAGCTCGATCACCACCGCCACCGCCATGCCGACGAAGACCAGGCCCCAGGGCAGATCTTGCGCCAAGAGGCCGCGGATGATCGTCGCCATCAGGTTAGCCTGCGGCGCCGGGTAGTCGGACGAACCGATCGCGTGGCCGGCGACGATCGGGTCGGCGACCTGGGCGTTGTCGATCAGCTTGATGGTGAAGCCGACGGCGAAGACCGAGACTGCGACACCGATGATCAGGCCGATCTGCTGCCAGATCGGCGTCGCGCCGACGATGTAGCCGGTCTTCAAGTCCTGTGAAGTGTTGCCGGCGTTCGACGCCGCGATGCAGGTCATGGCGCCGACGCAGAGCGCGATCGCCTGGTACGCCTCGCCGGTCCAGCCCAACGAGACGAAGAGCAGGCAGGTGCCCATGAGGGTCGCGATCGTCATCCCCGAGACCGGGTTCGACGAGGTGCCGATGATGCCCACGATGCGCGAGGAGACGGTCACGAAGAAGAAGCCGAAGACCACCACCAGCAAGCCCATCAGCATCCGGCTCACGAAGCCCTCGGAGGGCAGCTGCGGCATCAGCGCGATCAGGCCGACCATCGCGATCGAGCCGCCGATGACGTAGGTGATCGGGATGTCGCGCTCGGTACGCGCCGCCACGGCGCCGGAGCCGCGCTCGCGCAGGCTCTTGAAGCTTTCGCGGAAGGCGCCGGCGATGGTGGGCAGAGTCTTGATCAGGGTGATCAGACCGGCGGCCGCCACCGCGCCGGCGCCGATGTAGCGCACGTAGGAGCTGCGGATCTGGTTGAAGGTCATCTCGGAGATGGGGATGGTGCCCGGGGAGAGCGCCGTGCCGAGGGTGTCGCCGAGGATAGCGATCAACGGCACCATGACCAGCTGCGAGAGAACGCCGCCGGCGACCAGCACGCCGGCGATCTTGGGCCCGATGATGTAGCCGACGCCGAGATACTCGGGGGTGATGTCGCAGTTCACGGTGGCGCGCGGAAAGGCCGAATTCCGCGCTGCCGACCAGACTGGCGTCTCCTTCCAGATCCCCAGAATCGACATCAGGACCTTATAGAGGGTGGCGATCCCGAGCCCGACGAACACCTTTTTCGCCAGCGAGCCGCCCTTCTCGCCGGCGACCAGCACGTCGGCGCAGGCGGTGCCCTCGGGATACGGCAGCACGCCGTGCTCCTTGACGATCAGCGCGCGCCGCAACGGCACCATGAACAGCACGCCGAGCGTGCCGCCCACGGCGGAGAGCAGAAAGATGTTGAAGTAGTTGAAGTACTTCTCACCGTCAGCCAGGAAGATGAGCGCCGGAACGGTGAAGGCGACGCCGGCGGCGATCGACTCGCCGGCCGACCCGATGGTCTGCACGATATTGTTTTCCAGGATCGTCGACTTGCCGATGTACCTGAAGACGCCGATGGCCAAGACCGCGATGGGGATCGAGGCCGAGACGGTGAGACCGGCGGTGAGCGCCAGGTAGACGGTGGCGGCGCCGAAGATGAGGCCGAAGATCGAACCCATGACGATCGCCCGGAGCGTGAACTCCGGCATGAAGGTCGCCGAAGGGACGTACGGCTGAAACTGCTTCTCTTGCCCTTCGGCCATCGCCTCGCCTCCTCGTGAAAGAGCGGGTCGGAGCTGTACCTGGTGAAGCCGGGGGATGGTACGACGCCAGCCCGGGAGTGGCAAGCGCGCGGCGACACCGCCCTCTTCACCTGGCTCTGCTCCTGCTGCCAGGACGAGCTTCGATCGCGCACGGCGCCGCGCGATCTCCGCCCGGCGAGCCTGTCGCCGGCGGCGTGAGGAACGGGCTCCGGCTGGAGCCCTGCTCTCGCCTCCGGCCGGCGGGGATCACGGCTCGGGGATCGAGAGCGATCGGCAGATCTTGCGCGCCAGGGCGTTGGCGAGCTCCGCGTGGCGTGGCACCGCTTCGAGCCAGCCGGTCCGCGGGTTGATCCAGAGCTCGTGCTCCTTACCTTGGCGCTTCAGATAGCAGCCGTGCTTGCGGAGATGGCGCAGCAGCTGGCGCTGCTTCACGAAACGACGACGGTCTCGCGCCGTGCGTCGGCGGGGAGACCGCGCAGGCCGTCCTCGCGGCGATCCTCGAGGATCAGGGCGATCGCGGCGGCGAGGCTCTGCCGCGCCTCCTCGGGTGAGCGGCCCTGCCCGTTGGCGCCGGGGATCTCGGGGCTGTAGGCGACGAACCAGTCGCCGTCGGGCTCGATGATGGCAGTGAACTCGTTGTGCACGCCGCGATTCTACGCCTCCTCGGAGCGGATGCCCGTGCGTCGAGGAGTGTCTGTCGTGAGTCGCTCGTCTCGCGATCGAAGCCGGTCGGGAGAGGCAACAGAAGCGCTGCCAGCGACCGCGCGGCACGAAAGCGAAAGTGTTAGCGCTTCGGCTCCGGATAGAAGATCTTGGCGAAGGCATAGTTGAGGCTGACGGGTTCGTCTCCGTCGTCGACCACGAGGACATCGGTCGTCACCGGTGGTCCGTCCAGGTCGTCGAAGAGCACGACCTTGGCCTGTCGAAGCAGGCGAGATCGGATCTCGTACTTCTTCCCATCCCACCGCTCGTGCTCGAAGAAGATGAATTGACCCTCGAAGCGATAGCGTTCCAGTCGGCCACGTGAGTCGCTCGCATCCTCACCACAATAGGAATGCGTCATCTCGTAGTACTGACCAGCCGGCAGGATCGCCCTGTAGCCCTGGCTCGGCTCGAGGACGTCTCGCAGGCCGGGCTCGTAGGACAGCTTCCAGAAGCCCACAACGTCTTTCTCCTCGAGTGGCGCGGCCACCTCGTCGGCGCCGAGAAGCGGCGAGATCGCGAGACCGAGGAAGAGAATCGCGCCGGCGCAGAGTGCCCGAGACATGCAGCCTCGCTGGATCGCTCTCTCTTCGGCTACTCGAGCGGGAAGATCTTGAACTGCTCGGAGAGGGTCTTCCCCTCCGAGACGACTGTCGCGATCCACTTGCCGTCGGGGCTCACGGTAAGGTACTGGCCGGGGAGCTGTCGAAAGAGCTGTGCGACGGGGATACGTGCCTCGGGGTCAGATCCGGGTGCCGCGGGAGCACCGGCCGCGACGCGCCGAGCGGTGCGCACGAGCGACGGCCGCTTCCCGTCGGGGGGAAGCGTCTGTGCGCCCTGGTTCTCTGGGACAGGTAAGAGGAGCACGGCGCGCGGATCGAGCGGCTCGCTGTCCCCCTCTTCGCCCAGCTCCAGGCGCACCAGGTTGTTGCCTCCTCCGCTCGTGTTTCCCACCAGGAGATCCCGACCGACGGCTTCCAGAACCGACAGATCCGTGAGGCCGAGATCGCTCGGCTCGAGCCGATACCTGGGCGGTACCCTCGCGGGATCTTGTCGCCCCGACTCGCGGAGGAGCATGCCGACGTCGTACCCGTGATAGCCGTTTTGGCACTGAAGCCAGGCGAGGCTCTCCGCCTCCTGCCAATGGAGCTGAAGGCAGTAGGTGTCGCCTCCGGTCGCGAGCTCGACGAGCCTTCCGCGCGTGGGCGCGAAGAACCAGACCTTACCTCCGTAGAAGAGAACGACGGCGGCGTCCAGCCCCCCTTGAACAAGGAGCAAGTCGAACTCCGAGCCGAGCTCGAAAGGGAGCTCCCAGGTTCTGGGCTCGGCGCCCTGGCGCGTTTCGCCCAGGACGAGCACACCCCTCCCCTCGTCGTCGCGGGCTAGAACAGCGAAGGTGCGCGCTGCCGAGTCGAACCGGACGGGTCGACTTTCGTCGGGCTGGTAGCGGGAAGGAAGGTGCTCGGTCGTCCAGACCTCCTGCCAATCGTCGAGTGAGCGGCGCTCCAGGATGCGGTACTCGTAAGGGTCTTCCTCGCTCCTCGATCCCCCGAGGAGCAGGCGATCCTCGTTCACCCAACGACCACTGTTGGCGCCGAACCCCGCGATCTCGTGGAGGAGCTCGAACCGGTCGGCTTCAGCAACCAGAATCCTGGTCTTCCGCGTTTCACCGGTCTCGTCGCTCGTTGCAGAGGCTTCTACGACGAGAATTGCCTCCGCTTCTCCCGTGGGGAGTACCGCGTAGATCGTAGAGCTCACCCGCTGGGCTGGAGCGTGTGGCTCAGCTAGCACCGCCCGAGCCGAGCCCGCGGAGAGGAGGGCGACGCCAGTCGCTACCAGGTGGAGTCTCAACCTCGAAGCAAGCGATCTAGTCGTCCTCAACATCCGTGTCCCCTATGGAGCCGGCTCCTGGTTGTGGATCGAAGGCTTACAGGCGTCCGCCTCGAGATTCTCGGGGCCGCCGTCGATGTGATTCCAGAACTCCTCCAAGCTAGAGGCAGGGCTCGTACTGAAATCGCCGTAGGTGATGTGTACATGTGGGCCAGTGGCATTCCCCGACATTCCGCAGTTTCCGATCCTCTCACCCGCTTTCGCAAGCTCACCGACCAAGCGAGTGGATAAATCCCTGAAGTGGCAGTAGCGCATGGTTCTGCTGCTCGAGACCTTGATATCGATGGAGTTGCCACAGACCCCCGCGAGACCGACCCGAGTAACGGTACCGGTGATCGCAGAAAACACCCCGTCTCCGGGGTCACACTGAATGTCAACACCCACGTGGTCTTTCCGGATGGTGTTTGCGCCGCCGTAGTTAGTGCCAAGGTGGTCGTTGGTTACAACGCAGGCCGCGTTTATGTCAACCGTGTCCACGACGTCGAGCCAATCTTCGATCTTCCCGTTGGCGTTCTCGTCCTTGGGAAGCTCCTTGGGTGGATCGATGGGCTTTCCGCCCGTCGGGATCTTCTCGAGGTAGTTGGGGGGTAGCGGCGCTCCCCCTGAACACTCCCAGCCGTAGTAGCGGGTCGTTGTACAGGTCGTACCGCTCACATCGGAGACGCAGACATTCGATACGTCGATGAGATTGAGAATACATTGAGCTCTGGCCGGACTCGTCGGAGCCCACGCCAGAATGGCGAGCACGGTCAAGACGCGCGCGACTGTCTGGCCTCGCTCCGGCCCTGCTCCTCGACCCACCCGCAATAGCCTTGCCAGGATCGCCGGCGCTCCAGCTCGCGCCCGTGCCTTCTGCTGTATTCCGGTCGAAGTGAAGCTACCTCTCTTCTCGCGCATCGTCTCCTCCTCCTCCTCAAAGCAAGCCACTGCTCCCTCCGAGCGGCGGCGATGACGGATCCCCCTGGGCGCGCGTTGGGCACGCGATCGAGCTCACGCTGTGAAGCCCGTGGAGACAGCGCGGTCCCAGAAACCCGCGAGGGATCGAGCTACCTAGCCGTGTAGGAGTGCCGTACGAAGAGAGAAGAACCCTGAGAGGGGCTTTTTCTGACAACGGGCAGCAAGAGAGTCTCCGCTGCGCTCGAGAGAGGGAAGGCTCAGCTCGAGCCGCACGTCAGCTCCCGCCCTCACGATCGCGGGGGGGGGGGGCGACAGAAGTGTCTTCCGGACTTCGATTGCCTTCTTCCGGGCGCGGGCGATCATCGTCCCGATCGAGCCGACCGGAGCCGCGAGGATTTCGGCCATTTCGGCGTGTTTCTTTCCCGACAGCGCCAGCTCGAGAATCCTCCGAGCGCTCCCGGGGAGTGCGTGAAGAATGTCGTGAAGCAGGTGATGACGTTCGACACTAGGGCACGGATCGGTGGCCGGCACGCACCGCAACGATTCGAGCGGCTGCATCCTCCATCGCCGCTGATTGCGCCGTACGACTCGCCGGGTGACGACCTTACGTACCCAGGGAACCCAACTTTCGATGCGCATCCAAGCGCGATCGTAGAGTGAGACGACGACCTGTGCGATGTCGTCCGCGCTCTCCCGCGAAACGCCCTGCCTTCGTGCGTTCCGGAAAGCGAAATCCCGCACCTCTTCGAGCGCAGGACGCTCGGAGGTCGAAGCCTCGAGCTTCTCGTCGACGCCGGTCATCTTGCGAGCCCAGGAGTGTCGACGGGACTCTACGCCTCTCCCGCACCGACAGTGGTACGATCGGTGCGCGAAGCGCTGGCGCCCGGTCGGGCTGCCGCGCCGCGAACCGACTTTTCCCACCGAAGGAGACGAAACCGATGACGAAGTCCGCACCCGAGGTGCGCCCGTGAGCCCCTGGTGGCTCCGCCCCCCCGGCGAAGAGCCCGCTGACGCACCGGAAGCCGCGCCCGAGACCGACAACCTGCCACCGGAAGAGCCCGCCACCAGATCGGGCCCACCGACGATCGCTGACCTTTTGGCGCCATCGCGCGCCGAGCGCGAGCCCGACCCCCGCGACGATGAGGAGTCACCGGCTCCAGGCGCTGGCGAAGCGCTGCACGCTGCCGGCGAGGGGCTGGAGTCCGCCGAAACGACCGAACCGGCCGAAGCCCTCGAATCCGACGAAGCGCCTCGCCGCAAGAGGCGTCGGCGCCGTCGCCGCCGCGGCGCCGCCGCCGCGGCCGACGAGAACGGTGTCAAGGCTTCGGCCGCCGCGGCCGAGGACGACGACGACGACGACGACGACGAGGACGACTACGAGAGCCTCGCGCGCGAGATCCTGGAGTCGCTCCCTGTCGCCGCCGCCTCCGCCTCGCGCCCCAGCGCCGCCCCCGAGGAGCGCAAGATCGCCATCTTTTGCGATCTCGAGAACATCGCGCTCGGCGTCCGCGACAGCGAGGTCAAGCGCTTCGACATCAACCTGGTGCTCGAGCGGCTGCTCGAGAAGGGGAAGATCATCGTCAAGCGCGCCTACGCCGACTGGGAGCGCTACAGCGAGTTCAAGGTCGCCTTCCACGAGGCGGCGATCGAGCTGATCGACATTCCGCAGCGCCGCTACACCGGCAAGAACTCGGCCGACATCAAGATGGTGGTCGACGCCATGGATCTCTGCTACGCCAAGGAGCATCTCGACACCTTCGTGGTGCTCTCGGGCGACTCCGACTTCTCGCCGCTGGTTTCGAAGCTGAAGGAGAACAACAAGTACGTGATCGGTATCGGCGTCAAGAACTCGTCGTCCAACCTCCTGGTCGGCAACTGCGACGAGTTCATCTACTACGAAGACGTCTGGCGCGACCGCGAGAAGAGCCCCGAGCTGACCGGCCTGACCAAGAAGAAGGGCGAGGTCTTCTCGCTGCTGATCGACGCGGTGCTCGCTCTCCAGCGCGAGAACAAGGACGTGCTCTGGGGCTCGCTCATCAAGCAGACGATGCAAAGGAAGAAGCCGTCGTTCAACGAGGGCTACTACGGCTACTCCACCTTCACCGAGCTCCTCCAGGACGCAGAGCGCGCCCAGATCTTGAAGTTGAAGAAGGAGCAGCGCTCGGGCACACTGGTGGTGACTGGCTTCGTAAAGCGGAAGTAGGGCGCGGCTCAGCTCGCCAGCGCGGCGAGCGCGGCGCGCACGCGCTCGATCGCGGGGG
>CAZPYU010000040.1:0-48569 GCA_964590905.1 uncultured Thermoanaerobaculia bacterium | reverse complement strand
CGCCCAGGCGTGGAACGGCACCAGCGCGAGCTTGAACGCGAAGCCGGCGACCAGGAGCAGCAGGCCGACCGCCAGGAGACCGGGCGCGCCGCGGCCTTCGGCCATGGCTGCCGCGATGCCGTCGAGTCGCGTCGACCCCGTCTCGCCGTAGACGAGCGCGATTCCGAAGAGGAGGAAGGCGCTGACGAAGGCGCCCATCAGGAAGTACTTGATCGCCGCCTCGGCGGAGGTAGCCAGGCGGCGGTGGAAGCCGGCCAAGCCGTAAAGGCCGACCGAGAGCAGCTCGAGAGCCAGGAAGATGGAGAGGAGGTCGACGCTGCGCACCAAGAGCAGCAAGCCGGTGGCGCACCAGAGCATCAGCGCCGGATACTCGCCGGCGAGCAGTCGCTCCCGGCGCAGGTAGCCGTCGGACGAGAGGAGGGCCAGGCCGGTGGCGACGAGAATGGTGAGCGAGAAGGCACGGGTGAGCGGGGTCGACTCGATCAGGCCGGAGAAGCTCGAGGAGGTAGCGAGCCCGGTGAGACACCAGCCTGCCGCCGCGGTGATCGCGACAGCGAGCCAGCAGAACGAGCGGCGCAGCACCGGCACGAACGCCTCGAGGAGCAGGAGCAGCGTTCCGCCCGCCGCCAGCAGGAGCTCGGGGCCCAGGGAGTACAGCTCGTCCACGGAGACGGCGAAGGACGGAGTCATCGATTCATCGCCGGGCTTCGTCTTCGTCGGCAGGTGTGTGGGCGGCGAAGGCGCGCCCTCTTCGCCCGGTCGGCACGAAGGCCAGGGTGGCCCTCTCCGCGGGCGGCGACTCCTCCAAGCGAGCCTGATAGGTGTGGAGGAGGTCGCGCAGCGCGGGCCGGCTGGGCTCCAGGAATCCGTTAGGTGCGACGCCGATCCAGAGCATCAAGAGGCAGAGCGGTACGACTGCCAAGAGCTCGCGCAGGTCGAGGTCGCGCAGAGAGCGGTTCTCCTCCCTGGTAATCGGTCCCCAGAGCGTGTCGTGGAGGAGGCGCAGCAGGTAGACCGCCGCCAAGACGATGCCCACGGCGGCGAGCGTCGCGGCGATTCTGAAGCCGGCACGCCAGGTTCCCAGAAGAATCAGGAACTCGCCCACGAAACCGTTGAGTCCGGGCAGACCGACCGAAGCCAGCGTAGAGAAGACGAGCACGATCGAGAATCTCGGTACCACCTTGGCCAGACCGCCGAACTCTTCGAACTTCTTGGTGTGCCGACGTTCGTACAGCATTCCCACCAGAAGGAAGAGCGCTCCCGTAGAGAGCCCGTGATTCACCATCTGGAGGAGCGCCCCCTGCCAGGCCACCAGATCGCAGGCCAGGATCCCAACCATCACGAATCCCAGGTGCGCGATCGAGGAGTAGGCCACCAGCTTCTTCATATCGGGCTGCACCCAGGCCACCAGCGCGCCGTAGAGGATGCCGACGATGGCGAGCCCGAGGAGCCAGGGCGTGAGCTGCGCGGCGGCGTGCGGGAAGAAGGGGAGGGCGAAGCGCAGGAAACCGTAGGTCCCGAGCTTGAGCAGGATGCCGGCGAGGACGACCGAGCCTCCCGTGGGGGCCTCGGTGTGGGCGTCTGGAAGCCAGGTGTGGACCGGGAACATCGGCACTTTGATCGCGAAGGCGAGGGCGAAGGCGGCGAACAGCCAGAGCTGCTCCGCGAGCGGGAACGAGACGGCCATCAGATCGTCGTAGCGGAAGCTCCAGAGTCCGGTGATCTGAGCCCGCGACCAGGCCATCCAGAGGATGGCCAAGAGCATCACCAGGCTGCCGGCCATGGTGAAGAGGAAGAACTTCACGGCGGCGCGCACCCGGCGTTCGCCGCCCCAGATGCCGATCACGAAGTACATCGGGATCAGCATCACCTCCCAGAATACGTAGAAGAGGAAGAGATCCAGCGCCACCAGAGCGCCGAGAATTCCGGTCGTCAAGAGCATCATGGAAGCGGTGAACGCGAGCCAGTGCTCCTCGATCCCCTTCCAGGAGCCGAGGAGCACCGCGGGCAGGAGCAGCGCCGTGAGGACGACGAGCGGTAGCGAGATGCCGTCGACGCCGACCTCGTAGACGATCGACAGGCCGGGAAGCGAGATCCACTCGAGCAGCGGGTCGCGGACCAGAATGCCGCCGGCGTCCCATCGGCTCCAGGCGAAGAGCGCCACCAGCGCCAGCTCGACGAGCGAGACTAGAAGCGCGTACCCCTTGATGACCCGGTCGGGCGCCTTGCGCAGGAGAAGCAGCGGCAACGCGGCCAGGGTCGGGAAAAAGACCAGGCGGGTCACCGAGTCTCCGGTCAGCAGTGCGAAGAAGCTCTGCTCCATCAGAGGACCAGCCAACCGAAGAGGAGCATCACGCCGAGGAAAAAGTAGAGCGCGTACTGGCGCACGTTGCCGGTGGTCGAGAAGCGCCCCAAGTCGCCTGTCAGCTCGGTCAAGAAAGCCAGCACGTTGAGGCCGCCGTCGATGATCAGCTCGTCGAAAACCTTCCAGCAGATCCGCGCCAGGCGAGCGAGCGGGCGTACGACGATGCGGTCGTACAGCTCGTCGACGCGGTACCTCTCCTCGAGCAAGAGCCGGAGAGCGGGGGCCCGAGCGGAGAAGGCTTCGTCGGCGGCGAGGCCGCGATCACGCCAGAGCTTGCGGGCGAAGAGGATGCCGGCGACGGCGGCGACGATCGAGGCACCGACGAGCAGGCTCTCGAGGCCGCGCGAGGCGTGATGAGCCGTGGTAGTCCCCTCCGGGAGCGCGACGATCACGGGCTGAAGCAGTCGCCCGAGCCAGTCGGGTCCGTGCAGGCCGACCGTCTCCCACATCCCAGCGGGGATGCCGAACCAACCCGAGACGATGGCGCCGATCGCCAAGATCCAAAGCGGAACGGTCATCACCGCCGGCGATTCATGGAGGTGGTGCTCCTGCTCGTGCGTGCCGCGGAACTCCCCGGAGAAGGTGAGGTAGACGACGCGGAACATGTAGCAGGCGGTGAGGGCGGCGGTCGACAGTCCGACCGCCCAGAGCAGCTTCGCCGCCGGCAGGTGACTCAGGAAGGTCGAGCCCAGGATCTCGTCCTTGCTGAAGAAGCCGGCGAAGCCCGGAACTCCGGCGATCGCCAGGGTCGAGATCAGGAAGGTGCGGTAGGTCGACGGTAGTCTCTTCCCGAGTCCGCCCATCTTCCGCATGTCTTGCTCGCCACCCATCGCGTGAATCACCGACCCGGAGCCGAGGAAGAGGCACGCCTTGAAGAAGGCGTGGGTTGCGAGATGGAAGATCGCCGCCTTGTAGGCTCCGACGCCCGCCGCCAGGAACATGTAGCCGAGCTGTGACACCGTCGAATAGGCGAGCACCTTCTTGATGTCGTTCTGGGCGATCGCGATGGCTGCCGCGAAGATCGCCGTCGTGGCGCCGACGCAGGCGACGACCGCCGAGATCTCGGGAGCCAACTGGTAGAGGAGGTTGCTGCGCACCACGATGTAGACGCCGGCGGTGACCATGGTGGCGGCGTGGATGAGTGCTGACACCGGAGTCGGGCCGGCCATCGCATCGGGCAGCCAGATGTGGAGCGGAATCTGGGCGCTCTTCCCGCAGGCGCCGACGAAGAGGAAGAGCGCCGCGAAGCCGGCGGTCGTCAGACCGAGCGCGTAAGGCGCATGCGCGATCTCGGGTCGCTCCAGGATGCGATCGTTCAAGGTGGCGAAGTGGAGCGTGCCCCAGCTCGACCAGATAGCGAAGAGACCGAGCAGTAAACCGAAGTCGCCGATCCGGTTGACGACGAACGCTTTCATGCCGGCGTAAGGCGGGAACTTCTCCTCGAAGTAGTAGCCGATGAGGAGATAGGAGCAGAGCCCTACCCCCTCCCAGCCGACGAAGAGCACCAGGTAGTTGTTGCCAAGCACGAGCAGCAGCATCGCCCCCATGAACAGGTTGAGATACGCGAAGTAGCGCCGATACCCTGCGTCGTGTCCCATGTAGCCGACCGAGTAGACGTGGATCCAGAAGCCGACGAAAGTCACCACGAAGAGCATCACCACCGAGAGCGGGTCGACGCGAAAGCCGACGTCGAGAGCGAGCGGGCCGGTGGTCCAGGGGTAGACGATTTTCTCGAACGCCGCCGGTCGAACGGATTCGAGGTACTGATAAATCGCCGCCAGAGCGAGGAGGAGCGAGGCGCCGGGGAAGCCGACTCCAACCGCGGTGACGAGCCGTTTCTGGGAGCTCTTGACCAGGAGTCCGTTCACCACGGCGCCCAGGAGCGGCAGCAGCGGGACGAGCCAGATCAGGTCGAGGGCGTTCACCGCGGCTACCAGCGCAGGAGGTTCATGCGGTCGACGTTGATTGTGTGCCGCAGTCTGAAGATGGCGATGAAGAGCGCCAGGCCGACCGCCGCCTCGGCCGCGGCGACCGCGAGCGCGAAGAAAACCACCATCTGACCGGCGCGATCGCCAAGCAGCCTCGAATAGGTCGCCAGCACCAGGTTCGCCGCGTTCAGCATCAGCTCGATCGACAGGAAGATCGCGATGCCGTTCCGCCGCGAGAGCGCCCCGAAGACGCCGATCGAGAAGAGCGCCGCCGCTAGGAGGAGGTACCAGGCGACTGGAACCGTCACTCAGAGCCCTCCTCGTTCTCGGCGCGCCGCGCCACCCAGCTCGCGGCGACGACGGCGACCAGCAAGAGCAGGCCGATGATCTCGAAAGGGAGGAGATAGTTCGAGAAGAGCTCTTCGGCGATGCTCTTCGTCGAGACGAATGCTGGCGTGAGCGGCGGCAACAACTCGCTTCCGTGAGCCTGCCAGAGCAGGCGGCCCAGACCGCCGAAGAAGATCACCGCGCCGAGCGCCGCTAGCCAGAGAAGCGGCGGCAGACGAGCTCCCGTCGGCCGCTCTCGTCCGACGTTCAAGAGCATGATGACGAAGAGGAAGAGAACCAGGATCGCTCCGGTGTAGAGCAGAACCTGAAGGGCGGCCAGAAACGGGTGGCCGAGGAGCACGAACAGGACCGCGGTCGCCAGCAGCGTGACCACCAACGCCATGGTCGAGTAGACCGGCTTGCGGTGCGTCACGACGACCACGGCCGAGGCCAGGGCGGCAAACGCGAACAAGAGGAAGACGGCCAGCTCCATCAGAGCACTCCCGCCACGCTGAGCGCGGCGGTCGCTACGAGTTGGAGCACGGCGAGTGGGAGGAGCACCTTCCAGCCGATGCGCATGAGCTGGTCGTAACGAAAGCGCGGGAAGGTCCAGCGCACCCAAATGAAGAAGAAGAGGAGCAGACCGACCTTGGTCAGGAGGACGGTGAAGCCGAGGAGCGCCACCAGCACGCCGACCGATCCGAAGAGGAGGAGCGAGAGCACCTTGCCCACGACCGGAGCGCCCAGCAGCCAGGTGGCCGCCGTCTCGAGCTCGAAGCCGGGGCTCCAGCCGCCGAAATAGAGCGTGACTCCGAGCGCGGAGAGGGTCGTCATCGACATGTACTCGCCCATGAAGAACATCGCAAAGCGCATCGAACCGTATTCGGTGTGGTAGCCGGCCACCAGCTCCGACTCGGCTTCTGGCAGGTCGAACGGAAGTCGATTGGTCTCCGCGAACGAGGCCACCAGAAAGACGAGAAAGCCGATCGGTTGAGTCAGCACCTGCCAGAGATGCGCGCGCTGATAGTCGACCACCTCCGAGAGGTTCATGGTGGCGGCCGGGATGAGGGCGCAGAGGACCGCGGTGGTCAGGGCGAGCTCGTAGCTGATGAGCTGCGCCGTAGCGCGAATCGAACCGAGCAGCGACCACTTGTTGTTCGAGCTGTATCCTGCCAGAACGAGCGAGTAGACGCCGAGGCTCGCGAGGGCTAGAAAGAGGAGGATTCCGACGTCGGATGCGACGACCACCAGGGGCGTGCGATGGCCGGCGATCTCGACCTCGGGTCCAAATGGGAGCACCAGGAAGGTCGTCAAGGCCGGCACCAGGGCCAGCGTGGGGGCGAGGAGGTAGAGCGGTTTGTCGGCGCCCGCGGGGGTGATGTCCTCCTTGAAGATGAACTTGACGGCGTCGGCGATCCCTTGCAGGAGACCGAGTGGGCCGACCCGGTTGGGTCCTAAGCGGTCCTGCATAAAGGCCGGTGCCCGGCGTTCGAGCCAGAGCATCGCCGGAGCGACCTGCAGGAGGGCGAAAACCCAGAGACCGATCTTCGCCAGCGCGGCGATCGTCTCGGGGCTCAAGCGGTCGCCTCGCTCGGCAGCTTTCGGCCGAGCGGGAGTCCGGCCGCCGGGATGTCTGCCCATCGCAGTCCGGCGAAGGCCGGCACCTCTTCGGCGAGAAGATCGAACACAGTCGCCGCGGAGACCGACGACCAGCGCGGCTCGAAGCGGGCCAAGACCGCGGCCAAGATCTCGACGCCAGGGCGGACTTCGAGCGGGGGCCGAAAGGCGGCTTCAAAGCGTTGCAGGCGGCCCTGGCAGTTGACGAAAGTGCCTTCGCGCTCGGCGTGCGTGGCCGCCGGCAGCACGATGTCCGCGACTTGCGCCAGTGGGGTGTCTGCCCACCCCATGACCGCCAGGAGGCGCGTCTGGCGAAGTCGTTCGACGACTTTGGGATCGCTCGCCGCCCTCCCGAAATCGCTGTCAGCGACGAACAGCGCTGCGCAGTCGCTGGCGCCCTTGTCGAGCAGCAGCGTCTGGGCGTCGATAACTCCCGCGCCCGGCACCAGGCCGGCGAGCTCGACTCCGCGCCGGTTAGGAGCCGCGTCGTGTCCGGTCACTCCCCCCTGTGGATTGGGGATAAAGCGCGCCGGGCCGCTGTCGACCCAGATCGACTTATGTGGCGAGTCGACCAGGACGGCGAGACGCGCCAGCATGAACGCTTCCTCGGTGGTCAAGAAGCCGGATCCGAGAAACGCGGTGACGCCTTCGGCGCGCTTGGCGCGGACGCCTTGGAAGAGAGCATCGATCGCCTCGCGCCATCCGGTCGCCACCAACTTTCCGGAGCGGCGCACCATCGGAGAGTGCAAGCGCGGCTGGTCGCGATAGCGCTCGTGGGTGGACCGCCCGTGGTCGCACATCCAGTAGTCGTTGACCTCGGGATTCAAGCGCGGCTTGTAGCGTTTGATCTCGCCGCGACGATGTTCGAGCGTGATATTGCAACCGACGTCGCAACCGGTGCAGATCGACGGCTTCTTGTCCAGATACCAGACCCGCTCCGCGAAACGGAAGCGGGTCGAGGTCAACGCTCCCACCGGGCAGATGTCGACGACGCAGGTCGACAGCGGGTTGTCGAGCGGCTTGCCTTCGACGGTCCCGATCTCGGCGTGCACACCGCGGTGGAAGAAGCCGATCTCACCGCTTTTCGAGATCTCCTCGGTGAACCGCACGCAGCGCGTACACTGGATGCAGCGGTTCATGTTCAGCATCACGGTCGGCCCGAGCGGGATGCGCTCCTTCTCGGGGAACGTCCGCTTCTCCTCGAAGCGGAAGCGCGAGAACGCCTGGCCGTGCTTGAACGAGTAGTCCTGCAGCCCGCACTCGCCGGCCTGATCGCAGATCGGGCAGTCGAGCGGATGGTTGACGAGCAGAAACTCCATGATCGCCCGCTGGCCCTCGGCCGCCGCCGGCGAGGTGGTGCGCACCACCATTCCGTCGCGCACGACCTGGGTGGAGCAGGCGGCCTGGAGCTTCGGCATGCCCTGCACTTCGACTACGCACATGCGACACTGTCCGACCACCGAGAGTCGCGGGTGATAGCAGTAGTGCGGGATCTGAACCCCAACCGCGAGCGCCGCCTCGATCAGGTTGGTTCCGGCCGCGACCTCGACGCTGCGGTCGTCGATCGTCACGCGCGGCATCAGGCGGCGGCTCCGAGAGCGAAGTAGGGGGCGCGCGGCAGCGGGTAGCGTCGATGCCGGATGTGGTCGCGGATCTCGTCCCCGAACTTCTCGATCAGCGATTTGACTGGCCCCTGCGCCGCATCGCCCAGCGCGCAGAGCGAAATTCCTCCGACATTGGGAACGACGCGCGCCAAGAGGTCGAGATCGGCCTCGCTGCCGTGGCCGCTCTCGATCCGCTCGAGAATGAGCTGCATCCAGTGCGTACCCTCGCGACAGGGAGTGCACTGCCCGCACGATTCGTGAGCGAAGAACTCGGCGAGACGGAGCGTCGAACGCACGAGGCAGGTCGATTCGTCCATCACGATGACGGCGGCCGAGCCGAGCATCGACCCCGCACCTGCGAGGGTGTCGAAGTCCATCGCGAGATCGATGTCGGCCGGCGTCAACATGGCCGCCGAAGCGCCACCGGGAATCCAGGCCTTGAGAGCGCGCCGCTTGTACATGCCGCCGCAGGAGTCCAGGAGCTCGCGGAAAGAGATGCCGATCGGATGCTCGTAAGTTCCCGGACGCTCGACGTGGCCGGAGATGGCGTAGAGCTTGGGACCGGTGTTGCGCTCGTTGGTGCCGATCGACTTGAACCAGTTGGCTCCGCGCTGCACGATGTGGGTCACGCAGCAGAGGGTCTCGACGTTGTTGATGACCGTCGGGCAACCGAAGGCGCCCACCAGAGCGGGAAACGGCGGCTTGACGCGTGGATGCCCGCGCTTGCCCTCCAGCGATTCGAGCATGCCGGTCTCTTCGCCGCAGATGTAGGCGCCGGCACCGCGGTGCACGTAGACCTCGTGTTTGAACCCCGATCCGAGGACGCTGTCGCCCAGGATTCCGTGCTCGTGGGCGTCGCGGATCGCGTCCTCCAGGACGCGCGTTGCGACTGTGTACTCGCCGCGAATGTAGATGTAGGTCGTGTTCGCCCCGACGGCGCGGCCGGCGAGGACGCAGCCCTCGATGAGCTGGTGGGGATCGTGCTCCATGAGGAGCCTGTCCTTGAACGTTCCCGGCTCCGACTCGTCGGCGTTGCAGACGATGTACTTCGGCTTGTCGCTCGCTCTCGGAACGAAGCTCCACTTGGTGCCGCAGGGGAAGCCGGCCCCGCCCCGGCCGCGCAGGCCCGAGCTCTTGACCTCTGCGATGATCTCTTCTGGCGGCAGCCGCAAACCGCGCTCCAGCGCCTCGTAGCCGCCGCTCTCGCGATAGCCCTTCACCGTCCGCGCCGCGGCGCGACCGACGTTGCGCGTCAACACCCGCTCGAAAGCCATCAGGGGAGGTCCGCGACGATGCGGCGCAGGCGGTCCGGAGTCAGATTCTCGTGATAGTCGTCGTCGATCATCGCCATCGGCGCCGTATCGCACGATCCCAGGCATTCGAATGGAACCCAAGAGCAGCGGCCGTCGCTGGTGACCACGCCCGGTCCCACGCCGAGCTCGGTGCGCAGCTGACCGGCGAGCTCCTCGGCGCCGCGCAGTTGACAGGAGAGGTTGGTGCAGAGCCGGATCCGGTGGCGGCCCACCGGTCGCTCGTGGAACATGTCGTAGAACGAGACGACGCCGGCGACTCTGGCCGCCGGCAGCTCGAGCAGCTCCGCCACCGCGGCCACGACCTCCGGCGGCAGCCAGCTATGGCTGGCGCGCTGCGCGAGGTGCAGGGCCGGCAAGAGCAGCGCCTCTGTGGTCGGGTAGCGGGAACGGAGGGCCTCGATCTCGCTCAGGACTTCGATCGGCAGCCGCGCTGCCGGGCTCCCGCTGGCACTCAAGCGCCGGCCCTCCCACTCCTCGCCGGCGCGCGGGTCGCGATCTCCAGCCCGCCCTTCTTCCAGACGTAGGCGTAACCGACGACGACCAGCGCGAGGAAGATCATGACGGCGGCGAAAAGCGGCCAGCCGCCGTCGCGGACGACGAGCGCCCATGGAAAGAGAAAAGCGGCCTCGACGTCGAAGACCACGAAGTCGATAGCGACGAGAAAGAAAGCGATCGAGAGCCGCTTGCGCGAGCGGTCGAGGAGCGGCAAGCCCGATTCGTAGGTCGAGAGCTTGATCCGGCCGCCGATCTTCGACCCGGCGAGGTAGGAGATCGCCATCAGCACGGCCCCCAGGCCGAGCGCCACTCCCAGCGCGACGAGGACCGGCAGATACGCCTGCGGCACCTAGAGAGAGTGTCACAAGCTTCGAAGCAGAGACAAGAGGGAGCGCGTCCTCGCGAGCCGTGTTATAAGGCCTCGCCGTGCCGCGTCGGGACGTAGTTGCCGTCATCCCCGCCTATCAGGCCGGAAGAACGGTGCGTGCGGTCGTCCAGGGTGTTCGGGCCGAGCTCGAGACGGTCATCGTCGTCGACGACGGCAGCAACGACGACACCTCCGAGGCGGCGCGTTCGGCCGGGGCCCGAGTCGAGCGCTTGCCGACCAACTCGGGCAAGGGGGCGGCTCTGCGGCGTGGACTCGAGCTAGCGCTCGAGGGCGAGCCCGAGGCGCTCGTCCTGCTCGACGCCGACGGCCAGCACGATCCGGCCGACCTCCCGCGCCTGCTTGAGTGCTGGGATCGCCGCCGCGCCGATCTCGTCGTCGGCGCGCGGCTGGCGGACGCCGCGCCGATCCCACCCGTACGCTTCTGGACGAACTACATCGGATCGCGAATCCTCTCCTGGATGACCGGCTACGAGCTCGAGGATTCACAGAGCGGCTACCGGCTGCTCTCGGCCGACCTGGTGCGGCGCTTGGCGCTGCGGTCGCAGGACTACGCGGTCGAATCGGAGATGTTGATCAAGAGCGCTAAGCTAGGCGCATCGATCGCGCACGTCCGCGTCCGTACGATCTACAACGATGGCGGTAGCCACTTTCGTCCGCTCCGCGATACTTTCCGCATCTCAGTTGCGTCGATCTACTTCAAGGTCTTCGACGAATCCGAGCGGAAGCGCTGAGGCGATCGCGCTCGATCTCGGCTCGGCGCCGGCGCTCACCGTCGACGTCGAAGAGTGGTACCACAACTGTTGGATTCCTGAGTACGTCGATCCCGCCGCGCGTCCACCGCTGGTCCACGAGCTGGAGCGACTGCTGCCAGCGATGCTCGAACGACTCGCGCGCCATGGCGCGCGCGGAACTTTTTTCGTGCTGGGCGAGGTCGCACGCCAGATCCCGGCGACGATCCGCGAGCTCGCTGCCGCGGGGCACGAGGTGGCGTGTCACGGCGAGCTCCACCTGCGAGCCAACCAGCGCTCGCCGGCCGCCTTTCGCGACGATCTCCTAACGGCCAAGGCGCGGCTAGAAGACCTGCTGGGTAGCGCAGTCGTCGGCTTCCGCGCCCCCGAGTGGTCGCTTCGCAACGCCGCCAATCCGCGCTTTCGAATCGTCGCCGAGGTCGGCTTCCGCTACGACAGCTCGCTCCTGCCCGCCGTCGGAGCTGGAGACCTCGCCAATCCGACCTTGCCCACCCTTTTCGTCTGGTCGCCTGACACCCGTATCGTCGAGATTCCACCGCTGACCTGGGGGGGACGCTTCCGGTTGCCAACCGGGGGATGGTGCGGCCGGCCGTTGAGCGCCGAATTCCTAGCTCGGGTCGCGAGCGTCGCGGCTAGCCGCGGAGGGCTTCCGACCTTCGTCGCCCATCCCTGGGAGCTTGTCGAACGACCCTGCCCGGGCCTCCTCACCGGCTTCGCGCGTTGGGTTCACGAAGCGGGGCGGAGCGGCTACGCCGAGCGGTTCGAGGGGTTGGTCGAACGACTGAGATTCTCGCAGACGCTCTCCGAACGCTGCGCGGAACTCACCGACATGGCTCGGCAGCGAGCCCAGCTCGCCGCCGTGGCGACGCTGACCGGATTCGAGATCCTGCGTCCGCGCGAGGCCGAGTGAGCGTCGATACGGCGAGCCCTCTCGGGCGCGTCGCCCTGGTGACCGGAGCCAGCGGCGGGATCGGCGCCGCCACCGCGCGTTTGCTGGCCGAGCGCGGACATCGCGTCGCCATTACGTATCTTCATCACCGCGAGCAAGCGGAGGAGCTGGCGCGGGTCATCGGAGCGGAGGCGTTCGAGCTCGATGTCCGCGATCGCGAAGGAATCTCGCGCGTGGTCGAGGCGGTGACGAGCCATCTGGGGCCGATCGAAGTGCTGATCTTGAACGCCGGCACCTTCAAGGACGGCCTGCTGCCGTTTCTCTCCGACGCCGAGTGGGAAGAGCTGCTCGACGTCAATCTCAGCGCCGCTTTCCGACTGGCGCGCAGCGTCGTACGCTCGATGTACGCGCGGCGATGGGGAAGGGTGATCGCCGTCACCAGCGCCAGCGGGCTGGTCGGACAGATCGGACAGACCCACTACGCCGCCGCCAAGGGTGGCCTCGTCGCCTTCTGCCGCAGCCTGGCGCGCGAAGCGGCCTCCTACGGCGTTACGGTGAACAGCGTTGCTCCCGGGCTGGTCGCCACTGACCTCCTCGGCCGGCTGCCCGAAGCCAAGCTCGCGGACCTTCTGCGCGGCGTGCCGCTCGGAAGAGTCGGCCGGCCGGCTGAGGTAGCGGAGGCGATCGCCTTTCTCGCTTCGGATGCCGCCTCCTACATCACTGGCCAGGTCCTCTCGGTCGACGGTGGTCTCGTCATGCGCTGAGGCGGCGCGTGTTACGCTTTTCGCCTCATGTCCGCGATCGACGACACCTTGAAACTGCGCCTGAAGAAGATCCTGGTCGAGAGACTGAAGCTCGAGCGAGCCCCGGAGTCGATCGCCGATGCCGAACCGCTCTTCGGACCCGACGGACTCGGCCTCGATTCGATCGACGCGCTGGAGCTGGTGCTCGGGGTCGAGCAGGAGCTGGGCATCAAGCTGGGGAACGAGGAGGTCGCGACCGAGGCGCTCGGCTCGATCGACCGGCTGGCGGAGTTCGTTCTGGCACGTAAGTCGGACCTCGCAGTTCCTGTCGGTTGACGCTTCCGCATCGCTTTCCGTTCCTGCTCGTCGCGCGCGCGAGCGACGGCAAGGCCACGGTCCGTCTCTCGATCGGCGACTACTGGCAGCGTGGCAGCCATCGGGTCGCCTTGTCGATGATGATCGAGGCCACGGCGCAGGCTGCAGCGCTGGCCTTTCCGGCCGATAAGGGGGCCGATCGCCTCTACCTCGCCGCAATTCAAGGCTGCGAGCTCGTGACTCCGATCTTCACTGGCGACTCGCTCGAGATCGACCTGGTCGTCGATCCAACGATCGGAGGGGCGGTGCGAATCGGCTCTACCTGGCGCGTCGACGACGTCCGAGTCGGCGGCGGGTCGCTCCTGCTCGTCAGGCGGCCAAACTGATTTCTTACTTGGTGCGAAAGGGGGGACTCGAACCCCCACGGCCTTGCGACCACAAGCTTCTGAGGCTTGCGCGTCTACCAATTCCGCCACTTTCGCGGCGGGCGGGATCCTACGGTCCGATCCCCCGACTGTCAATCGACGAGAGGTCGCTTTGCTACACTGACGACGTGCGTCGCTGTTGGATCCGGCGCTGGTGAGTGCTCTCCCGCGCGCTGAAGTCGTCGACGATGGTCTCGTGAGCGCCGCGACGCCGACGATCGCCATCGTCGGTCGCCCGAACGTCGGCAAGTCGACCCTCTTCAACCGACTGGTGGGAGCCCGGCGCGCCATCGTGCACAACGAGCCGGGCGTGACGCGCGACCGGATCGTCGTGCTCGCCGATCTCGAGGCGGGACGACCGGTCCAGTGGGTCGACACCGGCGGCCTGGTTCCGGGTGAGGTTGGGATCGGCATCAACGAGCAGGTGATCCTCGCCGTGGAGGAAAGCGACCTCGTGCTGTTGGTCGTCGACGGCGCCGAGGGTACTACCACCGCCGACGAGCGCGTGCGCGACCGCGTGCGTGCGTGCAGGCGGCCGACGCTGCTGGTCGTCAACAAGGCCGATACGCGCCGGGCCAGAGAGAGCGTGGGCGAGTTCTGGTCGCTCGGGCTCGGAGAGCCGATCCTTGTCTCGGCCGAACACGGAACGGGCTTCTCCGATCTCCTGGATCGCATCGCGGCCGCCCTGCCGGAAGCGACCGCGGCGGCTCAGCCCGAGTCGGACGCGATTCCGGTAGCGATCGTCGGCCGGCCCAACGTCGGCAAGAGCTCGCTTGTCAATCGGCTGCTCGGCGAAGAACGGGTCTTGGTCGCCCCCACGCCGGGAACGACGCGCGATCCGGTCGACACGCTCGTCGAGTGCAACGGCGTCCACTATCTCATCGTCGACACCGCCGGCATCCGACGGAGAAGTCGTGTTTCGGGGGCGCCGGAAGAGCTCGCCGTCATGATGGCGCGCCGGCAGATCGAACGCGCCGACGTGGCGGTGCTCGTGGTCGAGGCGCCTCAGGGGGTGACCTCCGGCGATCTCGCGGTCGCGGGGGCGATCTGGGAGGCAGGGCGAGCGGCGGCGGTCGCGGTCAACAAATGGGATCTGCTCGACGAGGCGGGCCGCGAGCGGCTCGACCGCTCGTGGCCCCGCCTGGCCGAGCTCCTCTCGGACCCACCACGCGTCAACCTGTCGGCGTTGACGGGACGCGGCGTCGAGCGGATCTTCGCGGCGGTCTCGCGCGCGCGACGGAGTTTCGGTTTCGAGATCTCGACCGGCGAGCTGAATCGACAGCTCGAGGGCTGGATCCGACGCCACGCTCCACCGCAGTTCGACGGCAAGCCGTGGAAGCTCCTTTACGCGACGCAAGTCGGCAGCTGTCCGCCCACTTTCATGCTCTTCTCCAATCGCTCGCTGGGAGTCGGGCACCCTTATCGGCGCTATCTCGAGAACCGCTTGCGGGAGGAGTTCGAGCTCGCTGGCGTGCCGATTCGATTCGTGATTCGCCGGCGCTCGACGCGCGCGGGAGCAATCGCCTAGGATCGGTGGGGCTGGCGATGAAAAAGGGCTACCGACAGGCCGAGATCTGCCGTTTGCTGGGTCTCCAACCGTACGTCTTGCGGTACTGGGCGACCGAATTCCCGCGACTCGAAGGAGGGGGTGAGGTCTCAGACGTGAACCGCGTCTACTCGGAAGCGGACGTGGCCCTTTTGCGCCGCATCAAGAGCCTGCTGTACGAAGAGGGGTTCACGATCGCGGGCGCCAAGAAACGGCTGGAGATCGATCCTCCGGTCGCCGGCGAGCCCACCCCGATCCCGCTGCCGCTCTTCGGCGAGACCGAGGCGAGCGCATCTGCGGCAGCCGTCGTGGAACGGTCAGTTGCGCTTGACAGTTCCAACGGCGAGCGGATAGAAAGCCTGCAGCGCGGCATCGCGACAGCGCTCGACGAAGCGCGTAGCGCGCTTGCCATTCTGGACCGCAGTTCCTAGGTCTCGAACAGTTCCGGTCGGGACGTGGCGCAGCCTGGTAGCGTACCTGAATGGGGTTCAGGGGGTCCCGGGTTCGAATCCCGGCGTCCCGACCAATTTTTAGAAGTCGATCCGCAACTCGATGAGTGAGCCTGCATCCCGCGTCGCGGTCGTCGCCGGGGGAGGCTCCGGCATCGGCCGTGCGACAGCGCTCGAGCTGGCGGCTGTCGGCTACTCGCTCGCCCTCTTGGGGAGGCGACGCGAGCCGCTCGAGGCGGTGCTCGGCCAGTCCGGCGCGCGCGGCATCGCCTTCGCGGGAGATGTTCGCGACGCCGACACGCTCTCCCGCTTCGCGGGCCGCGTGGCGAACGAGCTGGGACCCGCGGAGGTGGTGATGGCCGCCGCAGGTGTGGCGCGGGTCGGCAGCTTCGTGGAGCTCTCGGCGGAGTCGTTTCGGGAGACCGTGGAGACGAACCTTCTCGGCACTGGAAACCTCTTCCGGCAGTTCTTGCCGACTCTCCTGGCGCGCGGTCGAGGCACGCTGGTCGCCCTCCTCTCGGTGGCCGCGCGGCAGGTGTTTCCCGGTTGGAGTGCTTACGCGGCGAGCAAGTGGGGAGTCCTCGGTCTCGTCGAATCGCTGCGCGTGGAGCTCCGCGGGAGCGGAGTGCGGCTGCTGGCCGTCTCTCCGGGCGCTACGGCGACGCCGCTGTGGGACGAGGTCGCCGGCGAGTGGGATCGAGAGCGGATGATTCCCGCCCAGGAGGTCGCGCGAGCGATCGTCTGGTCGCTCGCCGAGCGCGAGGGGATGGGCGTCGACGAGATCCGCTTGCAGCCGTTAAGGGGAGATCTCTGAACCATCTGAGCCAGCGTTCGGACCGAGCGCTCCTGCTCCTCGGCCTGACGCCGCTCGTCCCCCTCGTCCTGGCGCTGCCGGGCGGCGGTTGGATCCTGCCGTTGGTCGCTCCGTTGCCGCTCTGGCCGTCGTTCTCGGCGGCGGTGCGCGGCTCGGACTATCGCCGTGCGTTTCTGGCCGCATTGTTCTGGGCCGCGATCCTCTCCGCCGCGATTGTGGCGCTCACCGAGGAGCTGCCGAAGCTCGCCGGCGCTCGCATCGTGCACGGCGAGAGCTACCGCTCCGAGATGTTCCGCTGGATCGAGGCCGGCATCGGGACCGAGAACGAGCCGCGCCGCTACGTGCCGCAGCACCTATTCCACTTGGCGCTCTTCGTCCTCCTGAGCTGGGTTTCTGCAGGCTACCTCGGTCTGGCGCTCGGCGCCGGCCTGGTGGCGTACATGAGCTACTTCGTCGGCAGCTTTGCTCTGGCTTCTGGGCTTCCCATTGCTGGCGCATTGGCGGCCTGGGTCCCCTGGTCGATAGTGCGAGTGGTCGCCTTCGTGGCTATCGGGACGATCTGCGCTCGGCCGCTCCTAGTTCGTCGGCTGATGCCGTTCGGCCGGCGTGAGTGGCGGTGGCTGGCAGCTGCTCTCGTGGGCATCGGCCTCGACCTCGTCGGCAAAGCCCTCCTGGCTCCAACGTACGGCCTGTTCCTGCGCGATCTCCTGGGTGTGAGCGCTCGCTAAGGCGTTCGCGAACGCTCGCTGCGCCCTGCGGCGTGGGGATTGGGCTAGACTCGCGGCGTAGTACGGAACTCTTTGAAGATGAGCACTCTGCGCCCTGAAGCCGCACCTGTCTCCGGCGCCGGGCTGCGGGTGGGGGTGGTCGCTTCGCGATTCAACGGCGCGGTGACGGACCGGCTCCTCGAGGGCGCGCTCGCGGCGCTCGACGCGCTGCAAGTCGATCCGGCGGATCGGGTCGTCGTGCGGGTTCCGGGCGCCTGGGAGATCCCCGCCGCTCTCGAGGTCTTGGCGCGACGTGGCGACCTGCAGGCTCTGGTGGCTCTCGGGGCCGTCATCCGGGGGGAGACCCGGCATTTCGACTACGTGGCGGGGGAGTGCAGCCGCGGCGCCGCAGCGGTCTCGCTGCGTCACGCCCTTCCGGTCGGTTTCGGCGTTCTGACCTGCGACACGCTGGAGCAGGCCCTGGCGCGTGCCGGCGGCAGCTCGGGCGACAAGGGCTCTGAGGCGGCAGCAGCGGCGGTCGCCACCGCTCGCGAGTTCGAGCGCTGCCGAGCCTGAGGCCGAATTGGAAACCGGCGAAGCGGCGACGGTCGAGTCGGGCAACGCGCGAGCGGCAGCAAAGGGCTCCGGCAAGCGCCACATGTCGCGCGAGATGGCGCTGCAGATGCTCTATCAGGTGGAGATCGGAGGAAGCCCGCTGCGCGAGGTCTTCTCGTCGTTCGACGTTCTCGACTATCTCGGGCAGGGGGGCGGAGGCGGAGCGGCGAATCTCGAACGGACCCTTCCTGGGGTTCCCGCCGACCGACTTCTCGAGGCGAGGCGAGCCTTCGAGTACGCCTGCGGCCTGGTGCACGGCGCGGTCGAGCGGCAGGAGCAGATCGACGCACTAATTCGCGACCGAGCCGACAACTGGCGGCTCGAGCGGATGCCCGCCGTCGATCGCAACATTCTGCGACTGGCCGTGTACGAGCTCTTTTGGGAGAGAGACGTTCCCAAGCTGGTCGTGGTCGACGAGGCCGTCGAGCTCGCCAAGCGCTTCGGCTCGGAGCAGTCGGGTCGATTCGTCAACGGTCTCCTGGACGGGATGATGAAGGGTAGCGAAGGAGAGCTGGCGCGGTGAAGGCGGTTCGACTCGCCTGTTTCGCGACCCTCTTCCTCGCGGCTTCGGCGGCTTTCGCCGGCGGGCGGGTCGTCGCTGGGCGCGATCTGACTCGGCTCCTCCCGCCGTCGGGCGCCGTCGTCGAGCCGTATCGCAACTTGGGTTACGAGGTGCGGTTCGTCGATGGCGCCGTGGAGATCGAAGTCGACTTGTCGCCGCTTCAGCGTCGCGTACCGTTCGAGCTGCCAAAGCGCGACGGCGGATCGCGCCTCGAACGGGTGGCACGCGAAGTAGTGACTGGGTCGAGCGATCTCTACGACGCCGCCTCGCGAATCTTGAGCTGGGTAGCCGTCAACATCCGCTACGATCTAGATCGCGGCCGTTCGCAGGAGCCCGCGCAGGTTATGGCGCGGCGCAGCGCTTACTGCACCGGCACCGCCAAGCTCACCGTGGCGCTCCTCGCTGCGGTCGGAATCGAAGCGCGCGAGGTGCCGGGCTACCTCGTCGAGGACCATCCCGCCGGACCGAGGGCCGGTTTTCATCGCTGGGTCGAGGTCCACTTCCCGGGACATGGGTGGGTGTTCAGCGACCCGCACGCCTCCTTCCACTTCGTGCCGGCGACGTACGTGCGGCTTGCCGAAGAGCGCCTCGCCGACGCTCCCGGGGTTGGACGCCTGCTCGAGCGGCGCAACGAGATCGACGAGATCGACTTGGCACCGGCAGCTCCGAGCCGCGTCCGGGCACGTCCGAACGACGCGACGAGACACTCGGCGGCGCTCGTAGTTCGTCTCGAGGCCACGGGTTCTGGTGACGCGTTGCTCGTGGGGGAGGGTGTCCAGCGCGCGGTTCGCATCGCGGACGGGCGCGGCAGCTTTCTAGGGCTGGCACCTGGTCGCTACGAGCTCCGAGTTACCTCCGAGGGAAGGCTCGCGGCGCACAAGGCGCTCGTCTTTCGAGCGCCAGTCTTGGCCGAGCTGTTGATTCCGAGGATCGGCACGCGGCTCCTTTCGGGTGGGTCACCTTGAGCGCCTACGACCATCGCGCCGTCGAAGCCAAGTGGCAGGACCGCTGGGAGAAGAGTCGCGCCGCCGAGGTCGACCTCCGCTCGGGGCGCGACAAGTACTACATGCTCATGATGTTTCCCTACCCGTCAGGCGATCGTCTGCACGTCGGACACGGGCGCAACTACATCCTGGGCGACGCGCTCTATCGCTACTTGCGGATGCGCGGTCGCCGCGCCTTCAATCCGATGGGTTGGGACGCCTTCGGTTTGCCGGCCGAGAACGCCGCCATTCAACGCGGCGTGCACCCGCGCGACTGGACGCTCGAGAACATCCGCGTCATGAAGCGGCAGTTCCGGCGCTGGGGGATCTTGTACGACTGGTCGAAGGAGATCGCCTCCTGTCAACCCGACTACTACCGCTGGAATCAGTGGCTCTTCCTGCGCATGCTCGAGCGCGGGCTGGCATACAAGCGCAAGGCGCCGGTCAGCTGGTGCCCGAGCTGTCGCACGGTGCTCGCCAACGAGCAGGTGGTCGAGGGCGCCTGCGAGCGCTGCGGCACAACGGTGGAGCAGCGGGAGCTCGAGCAATGGTTTCTGCGCATCACAGCGCACGCTGATCGACTCCTGGCCGGTCTCGACACGCTCTCGGGTTGGCCTGAGAAGGTCAAGACCATGCAGCGCAACTGGATCGGCCGCTCCGAAGGCGCCGAGATCGACTTTGCGGTCGAATCGGGCCGGGAGCCGATCAGAGTGTTCACGACCCGACCCGACACCATCCACGGCGCCACCTTCTTGGTCCTGGCGCCGGAGCATCCGCGCGTCGACGATCTCCTGGCCGGCTCGCCGGCGCGGACGGAGATCGCCACTTGGATCAGCAAGGTCCGCACCACGGCGCGCATCGAACGCGAGGCTGAGGGGGGGCGGAAGGAGGGCTATCCGACCACGGCGCAGGCGATCAATCCCGCCACCGGCGAGTCGATTCCGATCTGGATCGCGAGCTACGTGCTGCCCGACTACGGCACCGGCGCCATCATGGCCGTGCCGGCGCACGACCAGCGCGACCTCGACTTCGCTCGCCAGGAAGGGCTCGCTGTGAAGCTCGTCTACGTTGCGGAGAGCTACGCTCTCGACCCCGAAACGATGACTGTCGCCGATCCCCACAGCGGCACGATTCAGGGCACTGGCGTCTTCGACGGGCGCTCCGCCGACCAAACGACGAAGCGCCTCTTCATAGATTGGCTCGAGGCCCGAGGGTTCGGCCGCGGCAAGGTGTCGTACCGACTCCGCGACTGGCTGATCTCCCGCCAGCGCTACTGGGGCACGCCGATTCCGGTCGTCTACTGCGAGAAGTGCGGCATCGTGCCTGTCCCCGACGCACAGCTCCCGGTCGAGCTGCCGTACGAAGTCGAGCTCTCGGGGCGCGAAGGAAATCCGCTTGCGCGCGTGACGAAGTTCGTCGAGACCAACTGTCCGTCCTGCGGCCTGCCGGCGCGCCGCGAGACCGACACCATGGACACCTTCGTCGACAGCTCCTGGTACTACCTCCGTTTTCTCTCGTCCAAGGACTCGACCCGCATCTTCGATCCCGAGCTCGCGCGCCGCTGGGCCCCGATCGATCAGTACATCGGCGGCATCGAGCACGCGCTTCTGCATCTTCTTTACGCGCGCTTCGTCTGCCGCGTGCTGCACGATTTCGGCCTCGTCGGCTTCGAGGAGCCATTCACCCACCTGTTCAACCAGGGGATGGTCACGCGCGAGGTCGCGGCGACGGGACGCAAGGAGAAGATGTCGAAGCGCAAGGGGAACACCGTCTCGCCCGACGAGCTCATCGACGCGATGGGCGCCGACACCGAGCGGGTATACACCCTCTTCCTGGGTCCGCCCGAAGACGAGGTGGAGTGGAACGACGAGGCCGTGCAGGGGGCGTACCGCTTTCTGCAGCGGCTCTGGCGGGTGGCCGAGCGGGTTGGTGAGGCGCCGCCGGTGGCGCCTTCCGACGCCGAGCTCGAGCGGCTGGCGCAGGTCACCGTGCAGCGCGTGACGCGTGACTTCGAGCGCTTCAAGTTCAACACCGCGGTGGCGGCTCTGATGGAGCTCTTGAACGGTCTACAGCGCGCGCTCGACGAGAAGACGGCCTCGCGGCAGCGCTGCGATGCGACGCTGGACTTGCTCCTTCAACTCCTGCATCCGGTAGCGCCTCATCTGACGGAGGAGCTCTGGGAGCGTCGCGGCCACCTAACTACCCTGCTCGAGAGCGACTGGCCGCAGCTCGACGAGGCGAAGCTCAAACGGGCGCGGATTACGCTGGTGGTGCAGGTGGATGGCAAGCTCCGAGATCGGGTGGAGGTCGACGCCGACGCCGCCGAGAGCGAAATCAAGAGCGTCGTGCTGGCAAGCCCGAGAGTTGCCGAGCATCTCGCCGGGCGGCCGGTAGCGCGCACGGTCGTCGTTCCTGGCCGACTGGTTAACCTGGTGACCAAGAGGGAGAGCGCTTGAGACGCAACCTGATTCGACTCGCGTGCGTGGCGCTATTCACGCTGAGCTGCGGCTACGCCCTGGTCGGGCGCGGAGCGAACATTCCGGCCGACGTCAAGCGCGTCTACCTGAAGCCGTTCGAGAACGAGACCTCACGAGTGCGCGTCGACCAGATCTTGACCCAGGCTCTGGCGGACGAGCTGGTGAACCGTCAGAGCTTCGCGATCGTTGCCTCGGCCGCGGAAGCCGACGCGGAGCTGGCGGGCACGGTGACCAGCTTCAACGTCGAGCCGGTACGCTTCGACAGCGATCGTCGCGGCGTCGAATTCGAGATCTCGCTGACCGCCAAGGTCGGCCTGCGACGACTCTCGCCCGACGCCGTCCTCTGGCAGAACGACCGCTACCAGTTCCGCGACAGCTTTCCCTTGGACGCCTCCGAGCTCGGCTTCCTCGACCGCGAGACTCCAGCCATCGAGACCGCCGCCAAACGCTTCGCCGAGACCATGGTCACCGACCTGCTCGAAGGGTTCTGAGCTCCAGCCTCGGAGAGCCTCTCAGCCCCCCAAGGTCGCTTTGCGCACTGCGGCGGCAAGGCGGGACTTGGTGCGCGCCGCGGTGTTGCGGTGGATGAGGCGTTTGCTCGCCGAGGCGTCGATCTTCGAGACCGCTGAGGTGACCGCTTGGGCTGTCCCCTCGTCAGCGGCGGCGATCGCCCGCCGCGCCTTCTTGACCGCGGTGCGCAGAGCCGATCGGCTGGCGCGGTTCTTCTTGCGCTGGGCTTCGGACTTCAGGGCGCGCTTGCGCGCCGACTTCGTATTCGCCATGAGTGCTTCCTTCTCGGGTTTGCGGATCCTGCGAGCGACGGGGAGATCGTACTAGCGCGGCGTGCGCGAATCAACTCCGAGGCTCTGGAGCTTCTGACGCGCCAAGTTGGCCTCGTCGGAGTTGGGGAAGCTCCTCACTACCTTGTCGAGCTGAGCGATTCCGTCGCGGCGCTGTCCCAGCTCGACCTGTGCGTAGCCCTTCTTGAGTAGCGCGCTCGCCGTCTTGTCGCTGCGTGGCCAGCGCTCGAGCACCCGATCGTACTCGACGATCGCTTCCGCGAAACGCTGCTGGCGATAGAAGCACTCCCCGATCCAGTAAACCGCGTTGTCGGCGAGATCGGTCTCGGAGTACGACTCGAGATACTGCCGGAAGCCGAGCAGTGCCAGGTCGTAGGCGCCACGCAGATAGTCGCTGTAGGCGTTCTGGTAGAGCGTCTCCGGATCGGCTGAAGTCCCCGCCGCGCCGGCGTCGAGAGAACCGAGCGGCGCGGTGGCGCTGCGTACCGCCTTGAGATCTTGATTGGCCGCGGCGATCTGTTGCGAGAGCTGGGCGAGACGATAGTTGGTGTCTTCGAGGCTGCCCTGAAGCGCGCTCAGCTGCCCAGACAGACTGTGGAGGTCGACACGCATATCGGCCTCGGCCTTGAGCAGCCGGTCGGTCTGCTGCTGGACCGTCGACTTGAGCCCTGCGACCTCTTCCTTACTCGAACCCTGGATCTGCAGCTGCTGCACTTGGCGCTGCAGCTCGGTCAACTGCGCGCTCAAACTGTCGATGTCACTCGTCGAAACACAGCCGGCGAGCAACAGCGGAACTGTGAGCAGCGAGAGCCCTACACCGGAACGCGATCGACGCCGGCTCATTCCGCTCGGTCGCGAGCGCTCAGCCACCGATCCGAGCGGTGATCACGAAGTGCGCGCGCCGGTTGCGGGCCCAACAGCCCTCGCTCGACTCGTTACACTGCGGACGCTCCTCGCCCCAGCTCTGCGCCGAGATCCGGCCGCCAGTGACACCCAGGGAGGTCACGTAGTCTTGCGCCGCCGCCGCCCTCCGCTGGCCGAGCGCCAAGTTGTAGTCGTTCGTGCCGCGCTCGTCGCAATGCCCTTCGATCGTGACCTGGAGCACAGGATTCGAGCGAAGCCAGTCCGAATTCTTGGCCAGCCGTCCGCGCGAATCCTCGGTCAGATCGGCCCTGTCGAACTCGAAGTAGACGTCGCCCAAGAAGCCGTTTTTCATCGCCCAGTCGTTGAGCTCCTTGATGTCGCGAGGCATGGCGCCGGCAGCGGTGTCGCTAGCGGCCCCGGTGGCACTCGGTCGAACATCCACTGTTGGGGTCACCGGTCTCACCGAGGGCTGTGGAATGGAGGGCGGACTCTCGCGCGCTTTATTCGAGCAGGCGGGAAGCAGAACCGAGAGAGCAACTGTGGCGAGCCAGAGGGTCGTCCGGGTGCGATTCATTTCGAATCTCCTTCGTCAGGGTGTCCGCCGATTACATTCATCGGCCCGAGGGCGAACATAGCAGAGTCGTTTGCTCCGAACAACGCCGTCCTCGACATTCAACGCAGATAGCCCGACCAGTCGGGCGCCCAGCTGCTCCCCTGGGAGGTCAGCTGCTCCACGTCGGAGCCGTCCGCCGCATCGAGGATGAAGATCTGGGTGCCGCCGGCGCGGGTCGAAGCGAAGGCGATCTTGCGGCCATCCGGCGAGAAGCTGGGAGTCTCGTTCGAGCCGCCGCTCGAGGTCAGGCGCCGAGCGGCGAGCGACACCAGGTCGACTAGCGCCAAGTCGAACCGATTGCGCTCGACCCGGGTGGCGTAGGCCAACCGGGTGCCGTCGGGGCTCCAGGAGGCGCCGTCGTTGTACTCGCCCGCGAACGTCACGCGGCGGACGTTGGCACCCTCGATGTCCATGACGTAGAGCTGCGGCGTGCCGGAACGGCTGGAGGTGAAAGCGATCTCCTGACCCGAGGGGCTGAAGGCCGGGTTGGTGTCGATGCCGCCCGAGTTGGTCAGCCGCCGGACGTTGGAACCGTCCCGGTGAGCGACGAAGACCTCGATATTGGCGCCGAGGGCACGGGTAAAGGCGATCTGTCGCCCGTCGGGCGAGAACGAGGGCGAGACGTTGAGCGGCCCCTCTCCCACCAGCGGCGTCTTGCGCCCGCTGGCGAGGTCTGCCAGGTAGAGGGCGGCCCCTTTGCCGCCGAAATACGAGACGTAGGCCAGCGTGTCGCCCAGTCCGCTCCACGACGGGCTCATCGAGGTCGACTTGTGCGCGGTGACTCGGCGCTGGTCGTAGCCGTCGTAGTCCATGAGGTAGATCTCTTTCGTCAAGCTGCCGTCGCGATCGGACGCGAAGGCGATCGAGGTCATCGCAATGCCCCGCTTGGCAGCCAGGAAGAGGACGATTTCGTCGGCGAAGGTATGCGCGATCCGGCGCGCGAGGTCGTAGGTTCCGCGATAGCGCTTGCCGACGATCGTCTGGCGGTTGGGGAGGTCGACGAGTCGCCCTTCGAGCACTAGGCGATCCCCTTCGAGCTTGATCTCGTTCGAGATCAGCATCGAGGCCCCCAGCGAGCGATACTGCTCGGCGTCGCGATCGACATCGCCGCTAAGGCTCAGCACCGCCAGCTCCGCGGGACCGAGGAGGCGGAAGATGCCGGTGCGCTCGAGATCTCGACGCAGCGTCTGCTCGAGCTCGCGGGCGGCGTTGGCTGCGGTGCCGGGGAGGGCAGAGAGCCCGGGGGTGGTCGGGAAGGCGAGGTCGACCACCGACGCCTGGTTGCCGTGCTCGAGAACCACGGTGATCCCTTCCGCTGGCGGCGGGGGTGAGCCGGACTCGACCGGAGTTATCTGGGCCGAGAGCGCCACCGCCGCGACGAAGACGAGCGGAGCGGTGGACAGGAGATGCGGTTTCATTCAGGGCTCTCCCTTCAGCGGACGATCAAGTTGACGCCGAGAGAGCTCGAGCGGAAGGCACCTGGCAGCGGAGCCAAGGGTGACGAAGCTTGAACGGCGCGCAGCGCCGCGAGATCGAAGCTGTTGATTCCGGAGGAGCTGGCGATGCGGATTTCGCTCAGCCGACCGTCCTTCTGAATCCGGAAGTGAATCGTGGCCTCGACTCCGGATCCGACCGGGGGCCTCGTCCAGTTGCGGCCGATGATCGCGAGCATCTGATCGACATAGTACCCGTAGGTGAAGTCGAGGGCATCGAAGGTCGCAGTCGGTTTGCCCAGGGCGAGACCGCCGGCGGCGCCCTTCGGCGACCCTTCGACTTCCGGCCGTGCGGTCGGCGGGGCGACGGCCCTCGGGTCGGCCGGTTTCGGCCGCGCCGCCTCTGGCTTCTTCCGCAGCTTGGGATCAGGGAGCACCGGCGCTTTGCTCTCCGGCTTGGGCTCGGCAACCGGTTCCGGCTTCTTGACCTCGGGCACCGGCGGCGCGGGCTGCGGCTTTTCGATCCCCAGCCGCACCGCCGGAACGATCCGTACCTCGACGAACTCGACCGGCCGCGGAGGGACCGCGAGAAGTCGTGGAACGACGAGCGCCGCGACCAAGACCAGGCCGTGCAGCCCGAAAGCGAACCCGAGGGCGCGGCGCCAGGAGCCGTCGAGCGGCGCGACCGCTCGGCGCTCCAGGATCGTCGAGACGTCGGCAGACATCTACCGCCCGCGCTCCTGTGGCTTGTCGGTCACCATGCCCACGCGCGCGATGCCGCCGCGATGAAGGGTGTCGAGCACCTCGATGACGCGGCCGTACGGCACGTCGCGATCGCCCTTCAGGAAGACCATCTCCTCGGCCCGCCCGCGCACCAACGGCGTCAGAACCTCGACCAACTTGCTGGGATGGACCGGCCGCTCCTTGTAGTAGATCAGGCCGTCGCGGGTGATCGACAGTACGATCGGATCGCTGGCACGCGACTCGAGGTTGGGCGCCTCGGACTTGGGGAGAGCTACCTCGATTCCCTGGTGGAGCATCGGCGCCGTGATCATGAAGATGATCAGCAGCACGAGCATGACGTCGACCAGCGGCGTGATGTTGATGTCGGAGAGGACCTCGTCGTCCTCTGCCGCCGAACCGGCTAGGAAGGCCATCCGGTGAAGTTCCGTTCGGCCAAGTTCAGGAATTCGAGGGCGAAGTCTTCCATCTGCGAGCGCTGCCGCTTGAGCTCGCCGCCGAGGTAGTTGTATCCAATCAGCGCGGGAATCGCCGCGGCCAAACCGGCCGCCGTGTTAACCAGAGCTTCGGCGATTCCAGGTGCGACGGCAACCAGGGAGGTCGAGCCGGTGCGGCCGATGTCGGCGAAGGCGCGCATGATTCCCCAGACCGTTCCGAAGAGACCGAGAAAGGGTGCTGCGGCGGCAGTCGTGGCGAGAAACGCCGCGCCGCGCGTCAAGAGGTGGGTCTCGGCCGCGATGGCGCGGCGCAGCGAGCGCTCGACTCCGGTCAATGACCGGATCCGATAGCGACCGGTGGCCGCCGCCTCTTCCCCCTGGCTGCGGATCTGGCCGTCGATCTCGGCATAGCCGGCCTGGAAGACGCCCACCAGCGGCGAGACCGACATCCGCCCCGCCGTGGCGCTCACCTCGCTGAACCGCTTGCTGTTGCGAAAGGTCTCGAGAAACTTCCGACTCTGTCGCCGCGCCCTCCTGAGATGAAGGAACTTCCAGATCAGGATCGCCCAGGAGATCACCGAGAAGCCGACCAGCACGAGGAGCACCGCGGTGCCCATCGGTCCCGACTGGGAGAAGGAGGTGAGGAGATCCTGGGATTCCGGCGCGAGCTGGGCAAGGACGAAAGGGTACGGGATCGCGTCGGGCATGAGTTCAGAGGATCCTCCGAGTCCGCCGAACCGTAGCATGCGCTTCCGACGAGTGTCCATGCCGGGCGCGGCGCCTGCGTTGACTCGTGAGTCGAGGGCGTCCTAACGTTCCGTCGCGGGTCGAGGAGGAGAGCGCCAGATGAGGATCGCGGTCTGCATCAAACAGGTCCCCGATACCGAGGCGCGGCTGCGCATCAGTAAGGACGGGCGCTGGATCGACGAGGAGGATCTCCCCTTCGTCATCAACGAGAGCGACGAATACGCGCTCGAAGAGGGCCTGCGGCTGATCGAGAAGGGAGGAGGCGAGCTGGTCTGCTTCTCGCTCGGGCCGGAGCGGGCGCGCGAGGCGCTGCGTAAGGCGCTGGCTCTAGGCGCCGCGAGCGCCGTGCACCTTTCGCACCCGGCGTTTCAGGGCGGCGACGCTCTCGCCACCGGCCGGGCGCTCGCCGCGGCGATCAGCCGCACGCCGTTCGATCTCGTGCTGACCGGCTCGCAATCGGGCGACTTCGGCTTCGGCGCCACTGGCACGGTGATCGCGGGTTACCTCGGCTGGCCTCATGCCTGGCTAGTGATGGGCATCGCGCTCGAGCAGAATGGGCGCGCACTCACGATCACACGCGAGATGGAGAGCGGCACCAACGAGATCGTGCGGCTGGTGCTGCCGGCCGTGGTCGAGGTGCAAGCCGGAATCAACCACCCGCGCTACGCCTCGCTCAAGGGGATCATGGCCGCCAAGAAGAAGCCGATCGAAGAGCCGACGCCGGCCGATCTCGGCGTCGCTCCGGAGCTCCTCGGCGTCGCCGGGTCGCGTCTCGAGACGCTCTCGGTCGGCTTCCCGGAGTCGAGCACAGCGGCTCAGATTCTCGACGGCGATGCCGCGGCCGCAGCGGCGGCGCTGATCGACCGCCTGCGCCGGGAAGCGCGGGTGCTCGGGTGAGCACGCGGATCTGGGCGGTCGTTCAGCATCGCGACGGTCGTTTGCATCGCTCGAGTTGGGAGACTGTCGCCGCGGCGCAATCGCTGGCCGAGAGTCGCGGCGGACGGGCCGAGGTCGTCCTGCTCGGTCACGGGGTCAGCGGGCTGGCGGCCGAGCTTGCTCAAAATGACTTGGCCGCTGTCCATGTTCTCGAAGCCGTGCCGCTGGCCAACTACACTCCGGGAGGCTACGTGGCGGCGCTCGCTCCGGCGGTCCTCGCCGAGCAACCGGACTTCGTGCTCTTCCCTCACACCTACCAGTCGTGCGAGTACGTGCCGCGCCTCGCCCAGGCGACCGACGCGGCGCACCTGCCGGAAGCGATCGGATTCGAGGAGGAGGGGAGCGAGCTGATCTGGAGGCGGCCGATCTTCGAGGGGAAGATCCAGGCGCGCGTGCGCGTACGCGGTCCCGGGCCGACGATGGTGACGCTTCAGTCGGGCGCTTTTCCGGCAGAGGGGAGGAAGAGCGGTACTTCGCCGATCCGGCCGCTCGCCGTCGAGCTGGCCGGCGTGGCGCTGGGTCGCGAGATCCTCGGCGTGGAGCTGGCGGGAGGCGACAGTGTGGATCTCACCAAGGCTGAGATCATCCTGGCCGTCGGCCGCGGCGTCGGCGGCGCCGACAAGCTCACGGCGATCCACGAGCTAGCCGCGCTCCTGCACGCCGAGATCGGCGCCAGCCGCCCGGTGATCGATTCAGGGTGGTTGCCGCGCGACCGACAGATCGGCTCGTCTGGCCAGACCGTGGCGCCTCGGCTCTACCTGGCGCTCGGGATCTCCGGCGCGATCCAACATCTGGTTGGGATGAAGGGCTCGACCTGCATCGTGGCGGTCAACAAGGACGCCAGCGCCCCGATCTTCAAGATCGCGCGCTACGGCATCGTCGGCGACCTGCACGAGGTCGTCCCGGCCCTTGTCCGGATCTTGCGTGAGACGCCGGCCTGACCTCGCGCGGCCGAGCTGTCGTCAGAGATAGCCCAGCGCCTTGAGCTGTTCGATCGTCTCCGGAGAGGTCTCGCGCGGCTCGGCGCAACTCTCGGCTTCGGTCGCGACGGGGAACGTCGGGACGTTCCACCACGCCCAGAGCATCCTGGAGAGCCTCTCGAACTCCTCGGGATGCTGCGCTGAAACGTTCCGTGTCTCCCTCGGGTCGGTGGCGAGGTCGTAGAGCACACGGTCCACTCCCGCGCCTGCGAGGCGTCGCTGATCCTGAGCCAGAGTCGCCCAAACGAGCTTGAAACGACCGTCGGTGACGACCTTCATCCACTTTCGATCGGTGCCGTAGCCCGCCTCGGAGAAAACCACTCCTCCCTTGCCGCTCTCGCGGCCTTCGAGCCGTCGCACCAGCGAACGCCCCTGAGCCCAGGCGCCTTCGGGAAGCTGGCGCCCGGCCAGCTCGAGGATCGTGGGCGCCAAGTGGAGCAGCTCGACCGGGTCGGGATCGGTGTGCGGCGCAAAAGTCCCCGGAAAGCGCACCGCGAGCGGAACCCGCAAGCAGGTCTGAAACGGCAGCATGCCGTGGTCGAAGTAGTAGTCGTGATCGCCCAGCGATTCGCCGTGATCGGAGGTGAAGACTGTCAACATCCGGTCGTAGTCGCCGCGCGCTCGGAGAGTATCTAGCAGCCGGCCGATCTCCTGATCGTTGAAGCGGATCTCGGCGTCGTAGCGGGCGACGTAGAAGCCGAGATCGCTTCGATCCTCGAGGATCTGCTGCTTGCCGATGGCGCCGGTGACGCGCCGAGGCTTGGAGTAGTCGAGCTCGATCTTAGGCTCGGGAAGATGGAGCTCGTCATTCTGGAAACGGTTCGCCGACTCGCCTGGTGGTCGATAGGGAAAGTGGGGATCGAGATAGTGGACCCAGAGGAAGTAAGGCAAGCCGGGGCGAAGGCGCTCGAGGACGTCGAGCGCCAGATCGGTGACATGGTCGGCGCGAGTGGCGATCTCGATCGCCTCCTCGCCCTCGGCTCCCTTCCAGGCTTCGACGTACTCCTCGAAGCCCTGGTCGAAGAAGAACTCGCGCCCGACAGCTCCGTTGGCTACCACGGCCCGCGTCTGGTAGCCGAGCTCACGTAGCTCCTCGGCCAGCATCCGGTAGCCGCACGGAATCGGCTTGCCGATCTCGCGCACGATCTCGTTGTCCTTTGGATAGGTCGCGGTGTGGAGAGAGGCGAACGACGGCCCCGTTTTGGGCCACTGCGCCTGCGCTCTATCGAAGCGGACACCCTCTGCCGCCAGCTGGTCGAGAACCGGCGAGGTCTGCCGGACGTAGCCCCACGCCGAGAGGTGATCGGCCCTCAAGGTGTCGATCGTGAGGAGCAGCACGTTGGGACGCGCAACCGGCGGGCGCGCACAGGCGACGAGCGTCAGCGCGCCCGCGAGAGCCGCCCACGCCGCGCAAACCTGACGCCTCGCTCTTCGCATGGCGGGCGGGAAGTCGCTCATCGCCGTCGCATGTTACGGAGCGTCCAGCGGTCGATCAAGCCGAGCCGCGCAGCGCGAAGAGCACGACGCCGACGGCGACGGCAACGTTGAGCGACTCGACCCCGGAGGCGAGCGGAATCGTCCAGGGTCGCTGGACGCGTGTCGCGAGCGCGGCGGAGATGCCTCTCCCCTCGGCACCGCAGGCGATCACCAGGCAGCCGGCCGGGCGCGGGATGGGAAATGGCTCGCCGCCGTGCGCCTCGAGCGCAACCCACGACGGAGCAAGCGGTTGGAGGTGACGATCCAGTGCCTCCGGGACGACCTGCAGCGCGACCGGGAGGCTGAGCAGACTGCCCGCCGAGGCGCGCAGAGCGCGCGGATGATTCGGATGCGCGCAACCTGGGGCAAGCGCCACCGCCGCTACTCCGAAGGCCTGCGCGACACGGACGATGGCGCCCAGGTTGCCGGGATCCTGGACGCCGTCGAGGTAGAGGTAGGTACCGTTCGAGTCCAGCGGCAGCGTCTCCGCGCCGCGGCGATGCAGTCGAGCCACCGCGAGGACACCCCGTGGCGAGTCGGAGTCGAACAGGTCGTCGAGGGCGGCGGGCGAGGCGAGCCGAGGTGGGCGCGCCAGGCGAGCGACGAGCTCGCGGCCCGCCGCGCTCGCCGCAAACTCGGGAGTCGCGAGCACGATGTCGAGCTCGACCCTCGCCGCGAGCGCCGCGGCGAGCAGATGCGGCCCTTCCAGGACGGCCTCGTCGGCTTGCCTGCGACGCAGCCGGCGGATAGCCTTGAGCGTCTCGTTCTGACGGCTTTCGATCATTGTGCGACAGCTCAGCGACTTTCTCGGAGGATACCAGCGCGGAATCGAAGTCGGCGTCGTCGGCTCGGCTCCCGAAGAGCTGCTCGGTGTGCGCGACGCCTTTCGCCGCTACTTCCACGACGGCCTCGACCGCCCCGTTCCGGTCGCCGTCGTACCGCAGGAGGAGGAGCGCCGGATGCGTGGCATCGCGGAGTCGGACGCCGGCGCGCTGACCTCGGCGCGCCGCTCCGTTCGTGCGCTCGCCGACCGGCTCGGAGAGTCGTATCAGTTCTACCTCGGTATCGAGGCTTGCGTTCAGGCCAGCGATGACGAGAGTGGAGGCCACTTCTTCCTGCGTAGCTGGTGCGTGATCCTCGGTCCGCCGGGCGAGGCCTGCGGGGCCAGCGGATCCCTCGAGATCCCGCGTCGGCTGGTCGAAGGCGTATCTTCCGCCGAGCTGGCGACGGCGCTACCCGGCACGCGGCGCGCCGGCGGCATGATCGCCGCGCTGACCTGCGGCCTCGAGACCCGCCGCTCGGCGGTCGCTCTCGCAACGTTGAATGCCCTCTCCACCCTCTTCTTCGGAGTCCTGGAGAGTCGCCACGGCACGCGTCGCTGAGCGCTCGCGACCTCGCCGCTCTGCTAGGATGAAGGCGCCGTTGGCCGCTTCCACTCAGCCCATCTCTCGAGCGAGGTGTTAGCTCATGACCAGCCGTGAATCCGAGCTGTTCACCTCGGAGTCCGTGACCGAGGGACACCCCGACAAGATCTGCGATCAGATTTCGGACGCTGTCCTCGACGAGGTTCTGCGCCAGGATCCGACCGGCCGCGTGGCCTGCGAAACGCTGGTCGCTACCGGTCTGGTGATACTCGCCGGTGAGATGACGACCTCGGCCAGCGTCGACTTCATCCGCGTCGCCCGCGACACCGTGCGGGCGATCGGCTACACCGAGAGCGGCCTAGGATTCGACGGCGAAAGCTGTGCGGTCATCAACACGATGGGGAAGCAGTCGCCCGACATCGCGCTCGGCGTCGACCGCGAGGGCGCCGGCGATCAGGGGCTGATGTTCGGCTTCGCCTGCCGGGAGACGGCGCAGCTCATGCCGCTTCCGATCACCTTGGCGCACGGCCTGACGCGCCGGCTCGCGACGGCTCGCAAGGGTGGAGAGATCGCCTGGTTGCGGCCGGACGGCAAGTCGCAAGTGACTGTCGAGTACCGGAACGGCAGGCCGCATCGCGTCCACACCGTCGTGGTTTCGACCCAGCATCATCCCGACATCGATCAGGCGCAGATTCGGAGCGGCGTGCTCGAGGCGGTCGTACGCGAGGTCGTGCCGTCGTCCCTGCTCGACGCGGAGACGATCTTCCACGTCAACCCCACCGGGCGCTTCGTCATCGGCGGACCGCACGGCGACTGCGGACTGACCGGACGCAAGATCATCGTCGACACCTACGGCGGCTACGGGAGACACGGAGGCGGCGCCTTCTCCGGAAAGGATCCGACCAAGGTCGATCGCTCGGCGTCGTACATGGCGCGGGCAATCGCCAAGAGCCTGGTCGCCGCGGGTCTCGCCGAGCGCGTCGAAGTTCAGCTCGCCTATGCGATCGGAGTCGCCGAGCCGGTCTCCGTCCGGGTCGACACCTTCGGAACCGGATTGGTCGAAGAGGGGCGGCTCGAGCGGCTGGTGCGCGATCAGTTCCCCTTGACGCCCTCGGCGATCATCGAGTACTTGGACCTGCGGCGGCCGATCTATTTGCAGACAGCGTCCTACGGCCACTTCGGTCGCGAGGAGCCGGGCTTCAGTTGGGAGCGCACCGATCGCGCCGAGGCGTTGCGACGCGCTGTGGCGGCGCCGGCCGCGGTTCCGGTTGCGGTCTGACCGCGATCCGCTGACCATCACGTGCGAACGCCGAGCAGCAGGTAGCCCCCGAAGAGGGCGAAGAGGACGCCCGGGCTCCAGACCGCGATTGCGGCCGGCAGCGCGCCGACCTCGCCCAAGGTCTTGAAGAAAGCGAAGACCAGAACGAAAGCCACTCCGAGGGCGATCGAGACGCCGAGGCCGTAGAGCGCTCCGCGACGTTCGATCCGAAACGCGAACGGAAAGCCGACCATCGCCATGACGACGGCGCCGACCGGGAAAGCGATCTTGCTGTGCAGTGCGACTTCGTACTGCGGCTGCGGACGTCCGCCCTCGCGCAGCTCCCGAGCGTAAGCCGCCAGCTCGAGGTAGGTCATCTGGGCCGGGCGGCGTACCTCTTCGGTGAAGAACGACGGCAGCTCGGGCAGATCGATACTGGCCTTGCCCTTGATCGGCCGGTAGGAGAGCTGCTCGCGTCCGGCGAACCGCCGCGTCCAGCCTTGGCTCACCGACCAGCCCGACTCGGAGTGGCGGGCTTCCTCGGCGAACAGCCGCTTGACGAGCCGGAACTTCTCGTCGAACTCGAAGACTTGAAGCCGCTGGAGGGCGGTACGGCGATCGTCGAAGTGGAGGAAGTTGTACACGAAGCGCCCGCCGCCGACCTGCCACTGGCGATCGGCGCTGCGTGTGAGTCGCAGCGGCTGGCCGCCCTTGATCACCGCCCTGGCGTCGGCGACCTTCTGGTTGGAGGCGGGCAGGATCTCGGCTTCGAAAAAGGCGAAGCAGCCGCCGACCAGGATCGCCGCCACGAAGGCGGGTAGCGCCAGCCGGTAGATGCTGATGCCTAGCGCACGACAGGCGATCAGCTCGTTGGTGCGCGACAGCAGGCTGAAGGTGACCAGCGTGGTGACCAAGACCACGATGGGAGCGATGTCGTAAGCAAGCTGCAGCGAGAGGTACTGGTAGTAGCGCAGGACGACGGCGGTCGGAGGATGGTGGGTGAGCAGCTCGTCGAAGATCTCGGTCAGGTCGGTAATCACCAGCAGCGAGATGCCAGAAACGAAGACCAGAATCAGGATGAAGGCGTACCGGCGCAGCACATAGCGATCGACGATGTTCGGAAAGCGAAGGCGAAAACGGGGGAGGCGCAGGAGAAAGCGAGCACTACCGGCCCGCAGAGCGGGGGCGGGGCGGGCCGAACGGGCGGCGCGCCACCCGAAGCGGCGCCGCCAACCCTTGGCGAGCCTAGCGAACCTCGACTGCAAGGCGCTCCAAGCGCGTCCGCTTTCCACTGCTCGCGGCAGCAGGCTGCGGTCGCGATCGCGCATCACCAACAGGAAGGCGCCGAGCAGCGCGAGCACCAGGTTGGGGAGCCAGATTGCCAGCCACGGCGCCGTCTCGCCCGCGTCGGCTGCCTTTTCGCCGTTCTTGAGCAGCACGTGATACGCCATCACGATGCCGATCGAGAGTGCGAAGCCGGAAGACTTGCCGCCGCGACGATTGGTGAAGGCGAGCGGGAGCCCGAGCAGACCGAAAACGACACAGGCTACCGGGATCGAGAACATCTTCTGGCGCTGGACCGCGGCGCTGGACCGCAGCTGCGCCGAGCTGGTCGGATCGCGTTCGGCAGTGCGCAGCTCTTCCCAGGTCATGGCGCGGACGTGCTTGATGCCCAGCGCCTGCTGCCGCTGTTCGGTGGCGAACTGGTCGCGCAGCACCATCTGCATCCGCTCGTACTTGCGGGTCTCGTAGCGATCGGGTCGCGCCAGGTCGAAGGTGTGCTGGACAGCGTCTTCGAGAATCAGGAGAACTCGCTCGCCGCCATCGGCGAGCTCCAAGCGTCCGCGTTCCGCGACGATGACGTCGGAGGGTCGATCAGAGGTAGTGACCGAGTCGGCAAGGAGGATTCCTTTCCACTCGCGGTCGACGGGGGAGCTATCGGAGACGTAGAGAATCTTGCCTTGGAATTCGTTATAGAAGATGCGCGGTTCGATCGCCGAGGAGAGGGTTCTGGTGGCGTTCTCGGCCATCAGCCGCGCGAACGCCAAGTTACCGCGCGGCAAGAGCTCGAGCATCAGGTAGGTGTTGAAGGCGGCGAGCAGGAGCGAGATCAGCATCACTGGCCGCAGGATGCGGTAGAGACTCGTGCCCGAAGCGCGCAGGGCGATGAGCTCGCTGTCCGACGCCAGCCGACCGATTCCGAGCAAGACTCCCAGGAGCAGCGACATTGGCAATGTCAGGACGACGATGCTCGGAAGGTAGGCGAAGAGGAGCTCGCCCACCGACCGCAGGCCGAGTCCCCGCTTGATGATGAAGTCGGCAAGGCGAAAGAAGAAGCTGACCAGTAGAATGAACGTGTAGACCAGAAAGCCGAGAGCGAGCGGGCCGGCGATCTCCGAGACAACGTAGCGATCGAGACGCCTCCACACGCGAGCATTCTACGGACAGTTCTCGAGCTCTCCGGCGCGAACGAAGCGACTTACGCCTTGCTTGCGCCACAACCGTACAACCCACCCATCGCTCGACTCGGCGGAGCGGGCGAGAGGAGCGCGAAGGAAGGGGTTCCAGGATGAAGATCGAGCTCGAGCGCAGGTACCGATTCAGCGCCTCGCATCGCTATTTCCGGCCCGACTGGAGTGACGACGAGAACCGCCGTCGATTCGGAAAGTGCGCGCTTTCACCGGGCCACGGTCACAACTACCGCCTCACGGTTCGCGTCGCCGGAGTTCCGGACGCGACCACCGGCTTCGTCGTCGATCTGGTCGAGCTCGACCGGTTGATCGCCGAGACGGTACTCGAAAGGGTCGATCACCGCCATCTGAACGACGCGCTTCCCGAGTTCGGTCCGGGAGGAGAGATTCCAACCTGCGAAGAGCTCGTCCGCTGGATCTATCGGGAGCTCGCGGATCGGATCCCGTCGCCCGCGCGGCTCACCCAGATTCTGCTCGCAGAAGACGACGACCTGGCGGCGCTCTGGAGCGCATCGACCGCAGCATCTCCTTGACGCCGAAGCGAGGCGCGCCCAGAATGCCCTCGTGCGTGCGCTCCTGGACATCGACAAGTGGGCCGAGATGCGGCTGCGAGGTCTAATTCTGGATCCGAACAGCGACTCTCCCGTCATCGTTCTGCGCGAGGAAGGAAGCTCGATCTTCCTGCCTATCTGGATCGGAGTCTTCGAAGCCAACGCTATCGCGCTGGCGCTCGAGGGCGTGCAGCCGCGGAGGCCGATGACCCACGATCTGCTCCGCGCAACGCTGGAGACGCTGGGTGGTCAGTTGCAACGCGTCGAGATCCATTCGCTCATCGAGGGGACGTTCGTAGCACGCCTCATTGTCCAACAGGAAGGAGCGGCCTACTCGATCGATTCCCGGCCGAGCGACGCCATCGCCCTTGCACTGCGGAGTCGAGTCCCAATATGGGCCGCGCGCACCGTGCTCGACGAGGCGGTCTCGAGCGCGAAAGCCGTTACGACGCACGACGACAAGCGCCTCCTCGAGTGGCTCAAGAACGCCCAAGAAGAGGACCTTGGCAAGTACTCCATGTAACGCTAATATGGAAATAACCTATTTAGACTCAACGATTACAGAGCTTGTCGGCGCGCCGACATGGCCCTGATCGAGAACCGAGCTCCTTGACCGGCGCTCCCGCCTGCTCTAGAGTCTGCCGGCGAGCTCCATGCTTCTTGCGATAACTAACCAGAAGGGCGGCGTCGGCAAGACGACGACGGCCATTAACTTGGCCGCTGCCCTGGCCACGAAGGGCTTGAAGACGCTTCTGGTCGACCTCGATCCGCAGGCCAACGCCTCGATGTCGTTCCTAGACGTCCACTCGCTCGAAAAATCGGTCTACGATGCTCTAGCCGACGGTCAGACGCCGCTTCGCGAGGTGCTCCGGCCGGCGGACAAGCTCCCGGCCTTGACGATTGCCCCCGCGTCGATCGCCCTGGCCAAGCTCGAGGCCAAGCTGATCGGCGAGATCGACAGTCAGTTTCGCTTGAAGGATCGGCTGGAGCCGCTTCGGTCCGAGTTCGATTTCGTCATCTTCGACACCCCGCCGACGCTCGGTATCATCACTGTGAATGCCCTCGTCGCCGCGAGCCACGTACTCATTCCGATTCAGTCGAGCTACTTCGCGCTCGAAGGGACCGACGATCTGCTCGAAACGATCGATAAGGTCAAAGCGCGCTCGAACCCGGCCCTGCAGATCTTAGGAGCCGTCATCACCCTCTACGACCGCCGCACGGTGCTCGCGCGAGACATCGTCGAGCAGATTCGGCGAGTGTTCGGCGATCGGCTGTTCGAGACTGTGATTACCAAGAGCGTTCGTCTCGAGGAGAGTCCGGCCTACCGGGAGTCGATCTTCTCGTTCGCACCCCGTTCGAGCGGTGCCTACGAGTATTACAAGCTCTCGGAGGAGATCTTGAGCCGTGTCTGAGCCGATGCCGGAAAAGCGCGGCCTTCCGTTGCGAATCAAAATGCGGCATACAGCGCACTTCGTTGACGAGCTGGCGCATCGCCACGAGTCGTCGATTGGCAGGCTGCTGCCGCTCTCGGCGCTGCGACCGAACGAGAATCAGCCCCGGCACGACGTCGGCGACCTGACCGATCTCGTCGATTCGATTCGCGAGAAGGGAATCTTGGAGCCGATCCTGGTGCGCAGGTTGGCGTCGGTGCTCCTCGACGAGGGCGAAAGCGCCGCCCACTTCACGATCGTGGCCGGCGAGCGGCGATACCGCGCGGCGCTCGAGGCGGGGCTCTTCGAGGTTCCCGTGATCGAGCTCGAGGTGAGCGAACAGGAGGCCCTGGAGATCGCGCTCATCGAGAACCTCCAGCGCAAGAATCTCAGCCCGTTCGAGGAGGCCGAAGGCTATCGGTCGCTGGCGACACTTTATCGGTACAGCCACGAGCAGATCGGCAAGGTCGTCGGGAAGGCGCGCACCACGATCACCGAGACGCTGACGCTACTCGAAATCCCCGAGGAGCTCCGACAAGTGGCCGAGAGCGCCGGAGTTCAGAGTCGATCGGGCCTATTGGAGATCGCGCGAGCTGGCAACCCGGAGCGGATGCGCGAGCTCTTGGAGGCTGCGTCCAGGCTAGGGCTGACGCGAGACGGCCTGCGGTCGAGGAAGCGCGCAACGGCGAAGAAGGCGGACTCTCGGGGCGTCTCGCGAGGGCGACGGCAGCCGTACCGTTTCAAGTTTCGGTCACCCGATCGAACGTTTACGCTCGACCTCAGTTTCCGTCAGAGTGTGGTCGAAAGAGCGGATCTTGTGCGAGCGCTGGAGCAGATCCTGCGCGAGATCCGCGAGTCGCCCGAGTAGAGAGGCCGATCCACCGGAAAGGCGGTAGGGAGAGGTAGTCCGCTCTGGAAGCGGGAACTTGGGGTTCGATGCCTCAAATGCAACATAATATATCTTATCGGACGTAACATCGAGGATCGAAACAGGATCCCGAGGAGCTCAGCCCGCGAGCACTCGAAGTCGCCCCAGGCTCGAAGCCGACCGCGGGCGCGGCGAATCGGTTGCGGATATGCCCGGTTGGTTCCCTTCCGAGAGCAGCTCGCCGTCGAGCTTGTAGGCCTGAGCGCCCGTGATCCGAACGTCGACAAAATCGCCCGCGGCTCGACCAGGGTTCCCGCACTCGAAATGAACGATGCGGTTGCAGCTGGTGCGCCCGGATCCGTACCCAGGCATCGAGCCGCTCCCAGTGACAACGAGCTCGAAAGTCCTGCCGACGCACTCCTGGGCGAGCTCGTGCTGGATGCGATCCTGAGCCGAGAGGAGGCGCTGCAGCCGGTCCTCGGCCACGAGGTCGGGGACTGGATCGGGGAGCCGAACCGCAGCCGTCCCAGGGCGTGGCGAAAACCGAAAGGCGAAGACGGAGGAGAAGCGAACCTGCTCGACGAGTTGGAGTGTCGCCTCGAAGTCGGAGTCCGTCTCGCCCGGGAAGCCGACGATGAGGTCGGTGGAGAGCGCGAGCGTCGGTCGGGTGGCGCGCGCCAGGTGGACGAGGGCGAGGTAGTCCGCGACTGTGTAACCGCGGCCCATCCGCCTCAGGACCCGATCGCTCCCCGATTGCACGGGCAGGTGAAAAGAGTCGCAGAGGATCGGGTGGAGCCGAAAGCGCTCCACCATCCGGGGCGTAAAGTCGCGAGGGAACGAGGTCAAGAAGCGGAGCCTGCGCAGGCCCGAAAGCGGCGCGATCGCGTCCAAGAGATCGGCAAAGTCGAGACCGAGCTCGGGGTCTCGCCAATGATTCACAGTCTGCCCGAGGAGCTCGATCTCGGCGTAGCCGAGCTCGAGGAGCTGCTCCACGTGGCACACGATTTCGGACAGGGGGCGGGAGCGCTCCGGTCCGCGCGTCGAAGGGACGATGCAGAAGGTGCACCGCTTGTCGCAGCCTTCGATGACGGTGACCATCCCCTTGTGGCCGTCATTCGGGGAGAGGCTGTCGAGATCGTAACGGCGCTCTTCCGGGAAGCCGGTGGCAACGATGCGTTCGCCCTCGAGCACGCGTGGGAGAAGGAGGTCCAGCTCCCCCACCCGCGCCGGACTGAGCACGAGGTCGAGCTCGGCTACCCGAGCGAGAGCGCGCTCGCCGATCTGTTGCGCCACACAGCCGCAGAGCCCGATCTTGAGCTCGGGCTTCGTCGCCTTGAGCGCGCGGTATCGGCCCAGCTGCGAATAGACCTTCTGTTCCGCTTTCTCCCGCACGCTGCACGAGTTGAGGAGGATCAGATCGGCGTCGGCTGCCGAGCGGGTCGGCAGGAGGCCGAGCTGCATGAGCTGGCCAGCCATCCTCTGGCTGTCCAACTCGTTCATCTGGCAGCCCCAGGTCTCGACGAAGAACCGCCGTGCCGCGGGCTCAACTGTCACGGCGGATCCTGGCTCTGCTGATAGATCATGGGCTCGCCGGCCTCGGGAGCCTCGAGCGGATCGACGGTCTCGACGATCGGCTTCGGCTCGAGCTCAGATCCCTCGCGCAGCCAGCCGGGGAGCGCCCCCGCCTTGCGCCCCTCCTCCAGGAAAGCCAGAACTTCGTCGGCCCCGCGGGCGCTGCGAAAGCGGGCCTCTTCGAGGTCGCCAAGGGCTCGGTCCCACTCCGGCTTGACCTGGCCATCGCGGACGAACGGATCGTCGGTGGCGTAAAACTTGGTGCGCAGCTCGCCCACCTTGGCCTCGAGGGCTGGAATCTGGTCGACTGTGTTCCGCCACCGCTGGCGGATCTCCCGTCCACGCTGTCGCCAGTAGCTCTCGTCCACTGGAGTCGTTGCAATGGAAGCCTCTCCCGTCGCGGGAGTGGCTCCTTCGAGAGCGCTCGACGGCTCGACGGGAGTCACGACAGTCAATACCGCTTGCGCCGCATACTCCGCGAGGTTCTTCTGGTCGATGACGGCGATCGGCGGCGAAGCGCCCCGTCGCCGTTCGCGCTCCCTCGCCGCGGCCTCGACGACCGTCGGCGCCGCCACCTCTCCCTCGGAGGGATCGATGACCAACAAGGTTGTCGAGCTCCTCGCCGGAGGCACCGGCGCGGGTTCGATCGGGAAATCGCGGGGCCCCGGGCTCGACTCGACTTCGGCAGCGCTCGGCGGGGCAGCGACCGCCTGCGGCGGCAGCGACTGGCGCCCCGCTCGCCGGTCAGCAGCCGCGCTCCCGCATGCCAAGGAGAGCAGCACAAGTGCAGCGCACGTTCCAACCCAGAGGCGACGGTGTCCTTCAGGCTCGGCCATAGCGATCCTCCAAGCGTACGACGTCCTCGAGCTCGGGCGTCGAGACCTCGAAGAGGTCGCACCCCTCGGCGCCAGCAATCATGCGATGACGCGCCGGCGGCCGCACGTGGTACGACTCCCCCACCCGAAGCCGGCGCCGAATCAGCTCGCCCGTCTCCTCGACCACGAGCTCGATCTCCCCGCGCTGCACGAAGAAAGTCTCGTCTTTCTGCTCGTGGTACTGAAGCGAGAGCGCCTGCCCGGGCTCGATATGGAGCAGCTTTCCGACGTAGCGATCGGTGTGCGCGAAGATGAGCTCGTGTCCCCAGGGCTTCTCGACTCTCTGCACTGGAAACTCCATCGCCTCACGCTCTCTCGTGCCCCGACCCCGCGCTCGCGTTCATCGCCCAGGCGCGGAGATGCTCGTCCACTTCGAGCGCCGATGCCAGATCGCAACAGGATGACGCCATTCTCTCGGCGGCCTCGGCTTTCAGCGCCCGCACGGCGGCCCGCAACCGGGGCAGAACGCGCGGGTGCGCCGAGAGCCGTCGCAGGCCGAGACCTACCAGGAGCGCGAGCATCCGCTCGTCAGCCGCCATCTCGCCGCACAGACTAACGTCGATGCCACCGCGTCGGCCGCTCTCGGCGACAAAGCGTAGCATGCGCAAAATCGCCGGATGGAGCGGTTGATAGAGATCGGCGACCTGACGGTTGTTGCGATCGACGGCCAGCGAATACTGAATCAGGTCGTTGGTTCCGATCGAGAAGAAGTCGACTTCGCGTGCCAAGAGGTCGGCGATCGTCGCCGCTGCCGGGACCTCGATCATGATCCCCAGCCGGTAGCTGGACGCGAAGTCGAGTCCCTCGCGCTCCAGCTCTTCCGCCGCGCGGGCCAGCGTGGCTCGCAGCTCGCGGATCTCCTCGACGCGACTGACGAGCGGCGCCATGATCCAGAGATTGCCGGCCACGCCGGCGCGCAAGAGCGCCCGTAGCTGGAGCCGGAAGATCTTCGGGCGCGCCAAGGTCAGGCGGATTCCCCGCAGACCGAGCCCCGGGTTCTCTTCGCTGCTCTCCATCATCTCGCGCGCCAGCTTGCGGCCGCCGAGATCGTAGGTACGGATCACAGCCGGATGCGGGGCGGCCGCCGCGAGAAGCCGCGAATAGATCCGCAAGTGATCTTCCTCGGTCGGAGGGCGCGGATCGGTCTCCATGTAGAGAAACTCGCTGCGATAGAGGCCGATGCCTTCGGCGCCGCTCCGCGCCAGCTCCTCCAGCTCCTCCGGCAAGTCGATGTTGGCGGTCAGTACGACGGCGACGCCGTCAAGCGTCACCGACGGCAGGAGCTCCTTCACCTCGATCTCGCTCCGCAGAGCGAGATCGATCTCCTGCTGGCGCGAGCGCCGATAGCGCTCCAAGAGCTCCTCGGTCGGGTGCAGGAAGACCTCGCCGCGGCTGCCGTCCACGACGATCGGATCGTCGTCGGTGACCGAGGTCGTGATACTTCGCACCGCGGCTACTGCCGGCACACCGAGCGAACGCGCGATGATCGAGGTGTGCGAGGTTCGCCCGCCCGAGGCGATGACGAAGCCGACGACGTTGGCGCGCCCCAACCGGATCGCCTCCGAAGGCACCAAGTCCTCGGCTACCAAGACGATGTCGCCCGCGAGATCGGTGATCTCCTGGTGCGCGATCCCCTGCAAGGTGCGGAGCAGCTGCCGCGAGACGTCCTCGAGATCCTTGCCGCGCTCGCGCAGATATTCGTCGTGGATCGCCGCGAATCGATCCATCAGCTCCCGGGTCGCCTCGTGTACCGCCCATTCGGCGTTCACGCGCGTTTTCGCGATGCGGCCCTCGATCGCCTCGACGAACGCCCGATCGGCGAGCAGCAACGAGTGGGCCTCGAAGATCGCCCCCAGCTCCTCGCCGTAGAGCCGATCGACGCGACTGCGGTTGCGCTCGATCTCGGACAAAGTCTCGGTGCAGGCGGCCCGGAAGCGCGCGATCTCTCGACCAACCTCCGACTCGGCGATCGGTAGCCGGAAGACTTCCACGTCACGCCGCGCGAGCACTACGGCGCGGCCGATCGCGATCCCTTCGGAGACCCCGATTCCTTGCAGTGCGATCATCGGTTGGTTGCTGCTCATCAGCTCATTCTCCCTCGCCAAAGCGACCGGCGAAGAGGAGCAGCACTGAGGCGCTCGCCTCTTGCTCGTCGGGGCCTTCACAGCGCAGCCGCAAGCGCGTTCCCTGGCTCGCGGCGAGCAGCAGGATTCCGAGAATGCTCTTGGCGTCGACCTCTTCGTCGTCCTCGGCGACGAGCGCGACGCGGCTTCCGAAGGTGCCAGCGACGTGCACCAGCTTCGCCGCCGCCCGAGCGTGCAGGCCGAGACGGTTGATCACCTCGAGCTCGACCTCAACCACCGTTGGCGTTGCCCCGCGGAAGCGGACCCAGCTCGACCGCTCCGGCGCGCCGAATACTCCGCCGTCCCTTGACCTCTAGCCAGCGAGCCGTCTCGGCCAGCGAGGCGGGTGACGAGCGCGCGCAGCCGAGGCGGACGATCATCGGAAGATTCACACCCGAGACGATCTCCACCTTCCCGGCTTGCCAGTGGGCGAGCGCCGCGTTGGTGGGCGTGTCGCCGAACATGTCGGTCAAGATCAATACGCCCTCGCCGCGATCCAGAAGTTCGATCTCGCTCGCGATCCGCAGTCGCGCCGTCTCGACGCCTTCGCTCCACTCGAGCGCTAAGGCGCGAAAGGTCGGCAGGGGACCTGCAATCGTGGTCGCCGCGGCGAGGAGCTCGATGGCCAGGCGGCCGTGGGTGACGATCAGGACGCCGATCACGCGTGCGCCTTCTCGAGGTCTCGGTGGCGCGCGTCGACGCTCCAGCCCCCTCCTCGCAGCCGGCCCGCCAGCCTCTCGACCACTGCCACCGAGCGGTGGCGGCCGCCGGTACAGCCGACGCCGATCGTCAGATAGCTGCGGTTCTCCTGGCGGTAGCGCGGCAGCAGGAAGAGCAGCAGGTCGGCGAGTCGCGCCACCAGCTCCGAGAACTCCGGCTGACGCTCGAGGTAATCGACGATCGGCTGGTCGAGCCCGCTTCGCTCGCGCAGCTCCGGAACGAAGTGGGGGTTGGCGAGAAAGCGCACGTCGAAAACCAGGTCGGATCCATTCGGCGGTCCGTGCTTGAAACCGAAACTGACCAGTGACACGGCCATCTCGGGCTCGTGACCAGCCTCGATGCCGAAACGACGATAGACCAGGCTGCGCATCTCGTGCGCCGAGAAGTCGCTGGTGTCCAAGACGAGGTCGGCCTCACCCCGCAGATCGGCAAGCAACTCGCGTTCGCGCCGGATCGCGTCGAGCACCGGCAGCTCGGTGCCGAGAGGATGTGGTCGCCGCGTCTCGGAAAAACGCCGCGCCAGAGCCTCGTCACTCGACTCGAGGAAGACGAGGATGGGTTTCATGAGTTGGCGATCGATCGCTCGCAGGAGTCGAGGCGCCTGGCGCGCGAACTCCGGCGTCCGTAGATCGGCGACGACCGCGATCCGGTCCCCGCCGCCGCAGAGGCCGATCGGATCGGCGAGAAACTGTTCGAGGAGCGGCAGCGGCAGGTTGTCTGCGACGTAGTAGCCGAGATCCTCGAAGCAGTTCGCGACCGTGCTCTTGCCGGAACCGGAGAGCCCGGTGACAACGACCAGCTTCACCTTAGCCAGCATTCCTCACCAGACCCTCTACATTGAGCGGCCGAATCTGCCCGCGTCCGCGGCGTAGGACTCGAATCCAAGCTAGCGCGGTCTCCCCTTGCGCTTGCGCTCGAGCTCTTCCTCGAGTTTGCGGGCGAACTCGCGCGCCGAATATGTACCCTGCATCTTCAGAACGTGGTTCCTAGCCGCGATCTCGACCAAGTTCGCCACGTTGCGACCCGGAGCGACCGGCATTCGGACAATGGGGCAAGGAGTGTCGAGAACCACGTGCACCGACTCATCGAGGCCCAACCGGTCGTAGGTCTGTCCCTCTTGCCAGACCTCGAGCGCCACCACCAGATCGATCGCTTTGCGGTCGCGCACCGCGGCAAGCCCGAAGAGATCCTTCACGTTGACGATTCCCAGCCCCCGGAGCTCCATGTGATGCCGGATCGGTTCGTCCGAGAAGCCGACCAGTTCGCCGTTCGGATACCGCTTGATGGTCACGCGGTCGTCGGCTACTAGGCTGTGCCCGTCGGTGATCAAGTCGAGGGCAGCCTCGCTCTTGCCAACCCCACTGGCGCCGGTGAGGAGCACACCGACGCCGAAGATCTCGAGCAGCGTGCCATGGACGCGAGTGCTGGGAACGAGATGGTCCTCGAGAAAATAGCCGATGCTCTTGATCACCGCAGACGAGAGGGCCAACGCGGCGAGAACTGGCACCTGCTGCCTGCGGCACTCGTCGAGCAGGTCGGAAGGGGGCGCTAACCCCTTGGTCATCACGATAACCGGAATCGGCAAGGCCGCGATCTTTGCGAATCGTATCCGGCGCTCCTCGGTCGGCACGGTCGCCAAATAGCCGACCTCGCTCTCGCCGATAATCTGCACGCGTCCCGGCTTGATGTACTCGTAGAAACCGGCGAACGCCAGACCCGGTTTCTGGACTCGCGGATTGGTGATTTCGTTGTCGAGATGCTTTTCGCCACTGATGACCGAGAGCTCGAGGTGGCCGAGCTCGTCGCCCAAAAGCTCCGAGACGAGCACGCGGGGCTGGGAGGTCACGAGAGCTTCTCCTCGTTAGCTAGGAGCATCCCGGCGAGCGGCGCGCGGTGCTGTGCTGGTTTCAAGCTATAGCTCCGGTGCGATCAGGCCGTAATCGCCGTCCCTCCGTCGGTAGAGCACGCTGACGCGCTCCCGCTCGGGGTCGAAGAACACCACGAACTCGTGGTTCGAGGCGTCGAGACGCACGGCCGCCGCGTCGATCGTCATCGGCAAGATTTCGATCCTCGTCGATTTGACGACTCGCGGTCGTCCACCCTGGTGAAAACTCTCGCGGGCCAGCACGTCCACCGGCCAGTGTCGCTCCTTGGAGGCGTTGCGCCCGGCCCGCCGCCGCCGGTCCACGATCCGCTTCTGCGTGCGCATGGCCTGACTCTCCAGCGAGGCGACGGCGGCGACGACGTTCTCGCGCAGCTCCGGTCCCTCGGCCCGCGCGTGGAGGCGACCGGTGCGGTGCGCTACGTGGAGCTCTGCCGCGCTGAGGTGCTTGTCACCGGCGGCAGCCTCGAGGACGACGCGAACTTCGACCGGCTCGTGCAGGAATCGCACCGCTTTGGCGAGCTTCTCCTCGACCAGCTGGCGCAGGCCGTCATCGAACGCGATGTGCTTGCCCACGAATTCGATCTCCAAGGCGCTCCTCTCTCGCCGTCGACCCGCTCAGAAGGCCCGCCGCCGGTCGGCGGAGGACGGCATCCTCAGCTCGTCGCGATACTTCGCTACCGTGCGTCGCGCGATCTGGATCCCTTCGCGCTTGAGTATCCGCATCAGCTCGCTGTCGGAGAGCGGATGGCGCCCGTCTTCGGCTCCGATTAGCATGCGGATCTTCTTCTTGACGGTAAGCGACGAGATGTCCTCGCCGTAGTCGCGGTCGATGCCGCTGTGGAAGAAGAACTTCAGCGGCAGGAGCCCGCGCGGCGTATGAATGTACTTGTTCGAGACCACCCTCGAGACCGTGGACTCGTGCATGCCGATATCCTCGGCGACGTCGCGCAGCACCATCGGTCGCAAGAAATCAATGCCTTCGTCGAAAAACTCTCGTTGCTGGCGCACGATCGAATCGGCGACCTTGTAGATCGTGCGCTGGCGTTGATCGAGGCTCTTGATCAGCCACAGCGCGGCGCGAATCTTCTCGGAGATGAAGTGCTGCGCGTCGCTCTGGCGGCCCTCGGCGCGCATCTGCTGCAGCATCCGCCGGTAGCCGCGGCTGATGCGCAGCCTGGGAAGACCGTCATCGTTGAGCTGGATGACGTACTCGTCGCTGACCTTGACGACGTAGACGTCGGGCTCGACGTAGTGCGTGCGCTCGTTCGAGAACGCCCGCCCGGGCCGCAGCTCGAGCGAGCGGATCCGCTCGATGGCGGGTTCGAGCTCGGCGAGAGTCACGCCGAGAGTGCGCGCTATCGGCGGATACTGCCGCCGCAGAAACGGTTCCCACTGCTCGCAGAGAATCCGCCGCGCGAGGGAGTCGCCGGGCTCGTGCGCAAAATCGAGTTGCAGGAGGAGGCTCTCGCGTAGGTCCGTGCAAGCGATGCCGGCGGGATCGAGGCCGCGGACGCGCTCCAACGCAGCGCGCACCTCTGTTTCGCTCCAGCCTCCGGAGTCAGCGCCCTCTCCGAGCCCGCGGATCTCGTCGAGCGAGGCGACCAGAAAGCCGTCGGGGTCGAGGTTGCCGACGATGACCTCGGCGATCTCGCGCTCGCGCGGCGAGAAGTCCGAGAGGTGGATCTGCCAGAGCAGGTGGTCGTAGAGGTCGGGGGTGCGGGTCAGGGTGTTCTCGAGGGGCGGCGCCTGGCGCTCTTCCCATTCCGCTCCGGCGCCATCGTCGTTCCACGACTCCGAGATCCACGCCTCGAAGCTGGCCTCCTCGGCGCTGGTGTGCCCGGAGGGATCGATTTCGCGCGTCTTGTCGGACTCGACCGGCGCCGCCGGCTGCTCGCTGTCGGCGCGCACGCCGCTTTCCGCCTCCTCCTCTTCTTCCTCGTCGGCAGGCTCGATCTCCTCCAGAACGGGATTGCCCTCGAGCTCCTGGGCGACCACCGTCTCGAGCTCCATTCGCGTCATCTGCAGCAGCTTGATCGCCTGCTGCAACGACGGCGTCATGACCAGCCGCTGCGAAAGCCTGAGCGAGAGTTTCTGTTCGAGAGCCATCGCGAAGGCGCGCAGTCAGAGCTGGAACTCTTCGCCGAGGTAGATCTTGCGAACTTGCGGGTCGTTCGAGAGCAGCTCCGGCGAGCCCGAGCGCAGGATACTGCCGTTGTTGATGATGTACGCGCGATCGGTAATCCGCAGGGTCTCGCGCACGTTGTGATCGGTAATTAGGACGCCGATTCCCATCTCCTTCAACTGGCGGATGATACCCTGGATGTCGAGGACCGCGATGGGGTCGATTCCCGCGAACGGCTCGTCGAGGAGAATAAAGATCGGATCGATGACCAGCGCCCGCGCGATCTCCACGCGGCGTCGCTCGCCTCCCGACAGCATGTAGCCACGGCTCTTGCGCACTCGTTCGAGCTTGAATCTCTCGATCAGGCGATCGATCCGCCGCTCCTGCTCGCCGTGCGAGAGGTCGATGGTCTCGAAGATGGCGCGGAGATTGTCCTCCACGGTAAGACGTCTGAAGACGGAGGGCTCCTGGGGCAGGTAACTGATGCCGCGTTGGGCGCGGACGTACATGGGAAGAGAGGTGATGTCGTCGTCTCCCAAGTGCACGCTGCCGGCGTCGGGAGGAGTGAGGCCTACCACCATGTAGAAAGTCGTCGTCTTGCCAGCGCCGTTCGGGCCCAAGAGGCCGACGATCTCTCCCGCCCGAATCTCGATCGAGACCGCGTGGACGACCGCGCGGCCGCGATAGACCTTGCGCAGCTCGTGGGTGCGAAGGAGGGCGCCGTCGCGGTTCAAGAGCCGTCGCTCAGAAGCTGGGCCGAATCGGCGGCGAGGTCGAAACGCGCCCGGCGTCCCTTGAGCACGGTGCCTTCGCGATCCCTGATCGTGACCGGGTCTCCGCTCACCACTGCCGACTGCGACGCGACGTCGTAGATGGCGATCTCGCCTTCGACGCGACGCCCGCTCTCGCGGTCGAAGATCGTCACCGCACCGTGCGCGTGCATCGTACTGGCGCGACGGGCGGAATCGAGCTCCACGGTCACCTCTCCGGCC
>CAZPYU010000039.1:0-9769 GCA_964590905.1 uncultured Thermoanaerobaculia bacterium | reverse complement strand
TGATCGCGGTCGGCGCCGGTGCGGAGAGCGTCGGCGTGGCGCCGGATCGGGGGCCGCTCCTCGCTCGCGGTGTCGGGCGTCCCGAGCCGCCGCCCGCAGCGCTGGCGCTGACCGCCGCGCTGTTCGAAGCGACCGCGCTCGGTGCCCTCTTCCTGCTCGTCCACGGCCGAACGGGCTCGGCGCTGCTCGATGGCCTCGCGGTCGGGCTGGCCGCCTGGCTTTTCCGCGGACCGCTGGTGGTCGTCGCGATCGCCGGGCTCACCCGGCTGCCGACCGAACCGTTTTGGCAGCTGGCGCGGGTGAGCCTCGTGGCGCTGCCGGCGGCGGGAGTGGCGATCGGCGCCATCGCCCGCCGGGTGCGCCCCGCGCCGTGAAGATCGCCGCTGTCGGCGCCGCTTTTCCGCCGCACTACTACGATCAGGCGACGCTCCTCGCCGCCTTCAAGCGGCAGTGGGCGCCGCGCTACTTCAACCTCGACCGACTCGAGCAGCTGCACAAGAACGTCCTCGTCGGTGGGCGCCACCTGGCCCTGCCGATCGAAGAGTACGAGGGGCTGAACGGCTTCGGCGCCGCCAACGACGCCTGGATCCGGGTCGCGACCGAAGTCGGCGAAGCGGCGGTCGCCGATGCGCTAGCGCGCGCCGTTCTCTCGCCTGCCGATGTCGACGCCCTCTGGGTGGTCTCGGTCACTGGCATCGCGACGCCGTCGATCGATGCCCGGCTGATCAACCGGATGGGCCTGCCGCCGCGTCTCAAGCGCAATCCGATCTTCGGCTTGGGCTGCGTCGCCGGCGCCGCCGGGATCGCGCGCGCCGCCGACTACGTGCGCGCCTTTCCCGACCAGGTGGCGGTGCTGCTCTCGGTCGAGCTCTGCTCGCTCACCCTCCAGAAGGACGACCTCTCGATTCCCAATTTGATCGCCTCGGGCCTGTTCGGCGATGGCGCGGCGGCAGCGGTCGTCCTGGGCTCTCGCCGCGCCGCGGCGCTCGGCGTCGAGGGCCCCGAGATCGTCGCGACGCGCTCGATCTTCTACCCGAACTCCGAGCGGGTCATGGGCTGGGACATCCGCTCGAGCGGCTTTCAGATCGTGCTCTCGGCCGAAGTGCCCCAAGTGGTCGAGCAGCACCTACGGAGTGACGTTGACGCCTTCCTGGCCGACCACGCGCTGACGCGACGAGGGATCGCCTCGTGGGTCTGCCATCCGGGCGGACCGAAGGTGCTCGAAGCGATGGAGGGTGCGCTCGAGATCGACCGCGAGGCGCTGGCGCTCACCTGGAAGAGCTTGCAGGAGATCGGCAATCTCTCGTCGACCTCGGTGCTGCTCGTCCTCCAGGAGACGATGGCGACTCGCCGTCCGCCGCCGGGGAGCTACGGCATGCTCTTGGCACTCGGCCCCGGCTTCTGCTCCGAGCTCGTGCTGTTGCGCTGGTGAGCGGCTAACGTCGCGGGGAAGGCTCGTGGACGGGTGGTAGTTTCCTGGCCGTGTCCCGGAGCCAGTCGCTCTTCCTCGTCCTCTTCGCGGTGGTGGCGCTCGAACGGCTGGTCGAGCTCGTCGTTTCGAGCCGCAACGCGCGACGGGCTCTCTCTCGCGGCGCGATCGCCGGGGAGTCGCGCGGCGCCTACGCGGCGATGGTCGTTCTGCACGCCGCCTTCCTCCTCGCGGCGCCGTTCGAGGTGCTCCTCTTCGGGCGGCCGTTCGTAGCGGCTCTGGGCTGGCCGATGCTCGTGCTGGCGTGCCTCGCGATGGCCCTGCGCTACTGGGCGATCGCGACCTTGGGCGAACGTTGGAACACGCGCGTGCTGGTGGTGCCGGGGAGCGCGGCGATCGATTCCGGACCGTACCGGTACGTGCGCCATCCGAACTACGTCGCGGTGACGCTCGAGCTCGCTGCGCTGCCGCTCGTACACAGCGCTTGGGTCACGGCGGCGCTCTTCTCGGCGGCAGGTGGCGCGCTCTTGGCGCGGCGGATCGCCCACGAGGAGGCGGCGCTCTCCCGGCACTCCGACTGGGGCGTGCGCTTCGCCGAGCGCGCCCGCTTCCTCTTCAAGCGCGGATGACGAAGGCCGAGATCCTCGCCGAGGTCGCCCGAGTGGCGCGCGCGCACGTCGGGCACCAGGGCGAGCTCGCGGCGGACCAGCGGCTGATCGAGGATCTCGCCCTCGACTCGATTCGCCTCGTGGTGCTCGCCGCCGAGGTCGAGAACCGCTTTAGGGTCGCGCTCACCCCCGAGGACGAATCAGCGATCCGCACTGTCGGCGATCTGGTGGCGGCGATCGAACGGAAGCTCGGCGCGTGACCCTCGACACGCTGCAGCGGCTGCTGCTGCGCGCCCGAGAGTCTCCCACTGCTGGGCTCCGTTTCGTCGCCGGCGACGAGAGCGAGAGCTTCCTCTCTTGGGCTGAGGTCGCCCTTCGCGCCTCCCGCGTCGCGGGGGGCCTCGCTCGACTCGGCATCGGCGCGGGCGAGCGCGTGGCGCTCGTCTTTCCGACCGGTGCGGGCTTCTTCGACGCCCTCTTCGGCGCCCTCTTCGCGGGCGCAGTGCCGGTGCCGCTCTATCCGCCGGTGCGCTTGGGGCGGCTCGACGAGTACCGCCGCAGCAGCGCTCGAATGCTCTCCGCTGTCGACGCCGCTGTCGTGCTTGTCGACGCCGGACTGGCGCCGCTGCTCGGTGAGGCGGTCGCCCTGGCGCGGCCACGGCTCGGCTGCTGGCAGCTCGAGGCGCTGCCCGCCGGAGCGGCCACGACGATCGAAGGCCGGACGGACGATCTGGCGCTGGTGCAGTTCTCCTCGGGCACCACCGCGGAGCCGAAGCCGGTGGCGCTCGAACAGCGTGCTGTCCTGGCGCAGGTGGCGGCGCTCAACAGCTTCTGGCCGGATCGCGACGGCGAGGCCGAGAGCGCCGTCTCCTGGTTGCCGCTTTACCACGACATGGGGCTGATCGGCTGCGTCTTTCCGGCGCTCGAACGGCCGGCGGTCTCGACGCTCCTGCCGCCCGAGCGGTTCGTGGCGAATCCGGCGCTCTGGCTGCGCGCGCTCGGACGCCACCGCGCCACCATCTCGGTCGCTCCCAACTTCGGCTACGCCATGGCCGCCGAGAGAATCCGCGACGACGAGCTCGCGGGCTGCGACCTGTCGCGCTGGCGAGTGGCCCTCTGCGGCGCCGAGGCGGTTGCCGCCCCGACGCTCCGCCGCTTCGCGACGCGCTTCGCGCCGTGGGGTTTCCGCGCCGCAGCGTTGACGCCGGTCTACGGTCTCTCCGAAGCGGCGTTGGCGGTCAGCTTCGGCGCTCTCGACGAGCCGTTTCGGAGCGTGCGGGTCGAGCGCGAGACGCTCGCCTCGACGGATCGGGCCGTACCGGCCGCCGACGGCGTCGAGCTCGTCTCGGTCGGCCGACCGCTTCCCGGTTTCGCGCTGGAGCTCCGCGACGACAGCGGCCGACTCGTCGCCGAGGGCGAGGTCGGGCGCCTTTTCGTGGCCGGCCCGTCGCTCTTCCGGGAGTATCTCGGCCAACCGGAGGCGACGAGAGCGGTGCTCGCCGACGGCTGGCTCGATACCGGCGACCTCGGCTTCCGGCTCGACGGCGAGCTCTACCTGACCGGACGGGCCAAAGACCTGCTGATCGTGCGCGGGCGCAACTACTCCCCGGCCGAGGTCGAGCAGGCCGTCGACGCGGTGGCCGGAGTGCGGCGCGGCTGCGCCGCCGCCGTCTCGCTCGCCGTCGAGGGGGCGGACACCGAGCGGCTGCTCCTCTTCGTCGAGTGGCGGCGCGACGCCTCGGCCGGCGTCCGTCGCGCTCTGGCGGACGCCTGTCGAGCCGCCGTCCTCGCCGCCACCGGTCTGCTCCTCGACGAGGTGCACCCGCGCGCTCCCGGGTCGCTGCCGCGTACCTCCTCGGGCAAGATCCGCCGCCCCGAGACTCTCCGCCGCCATCTCGCCGCGACGCTGGCGCCACCGTCCCGATTCACCGCGTTCGAGCTCGCCGTGGCCTGGTGGCGAGGCCGGCGAGCCCTTCTCCGCGTTCGCGCCGGCGACGGGCGAAGATAGGCTGCGGCGGTCGAGAGCACACCGAGATGATCGCCGGTTTCCGTCTCTGCGTCGTCCTTCCGGCGTACAACGCCGCCCGGACGCTCGCGCGCACCGTCGCGGAGATTCCGCCCGAGGTCGACCGGCTCCTCCTGGTCGACGACGCGAGCGGCGACGAGACCGCCGCGCTGGCGCGTCGGCTCGGACTCGAAACCCACGTCCACGGCGCGAATCGTGGCTACGGCGGCAACCAGAAGACCTGCTACGCGGCGGCCCTCGCAGGCGACGCCGACTTCGTCGTGATGCTGCATCCCGACTACCAGTACACACCCAAGCTGCTTCTGGCGATGGCCTCGATGCTCGCCTCGGGCGAGTACGACGTCGTCCTCGCCTCGCGCATCCTGGGCGGCGGGGCGCGCCGGGGCGGGATGCCGCTCTGGCGCTACGTCGCCAACCGTGGGCTCACCCTGGTGCAGAACCTGCTCCTCGGCACCAAGCTCTCCGAGTTTCACACCGGCTATCGCGCCTTCCGGCGTGAAGTACTCGCCACGCTGCCGCTCGCCGAGAATTCGGACGACTTCGTCTTCGACAACCAGCTCGTCGCGCAGGTCCACGCCGCCGGCTTCCGCATCGGCGAGATCTCCTGCCCGACGCGCTACTTCGCCGAGGCGTCGTCGATCAACTTCCGCCGCTCGGTCGCCTACGGCTTCGGCGTCCTCGCCGTCTCGGCCGGCGGCGCCCTCCATCGGGCTGGACTCTGGACGCCGCGCTTCTTGCGCCGCGACGGGCGGCGGCTCGTCGCCTCGCCGGCAGGTGCCTGAGCGCCCTACGGGCGCTGCTACGATCCTCGCGTGCGCGACGTCGTGGTCGTCGGAGGCGGTCCGGCGGGGCTCGCCACGGCGCTCGCGGCGCGCCGTCACGGTCTCGCGGTCCTGGTACTCGAAGCGCAGCGCGAGCCGATCGACAAGGCGTGCGGCGAAGGTCTGATGCCGTCGGCGCTGGCATCTCTCACTCGGCTCGGAGTCGATCTCGCAGGGAAAGGGAGGCCGTTCACCGGCATCCGCTACGTTGCGGACGGCGTCGTAGCGGAGGCCGATTTTCCCACGGCAGATCACGGGCGCGGAGTGCGCCGCACCGAGCTGCATGCCGAGCTCTTCCGCTCGGCGCAAGCGGCGGGGGTCGAGCTCGCGTTCGGCGAGCGGGTGCTCGGACTCTCTGCGGGCGGTGTGTGCACGGCGGCCGGAGAGATCGCGGCGCGCTTCGTCGTCGGCGCCGACGGGCTCCACTCCCGGGTGCGCGGTTGGGCGCACCTCGAGCGCGCGACCTCGCCCTTGCGGCAACGATTCGGAGTCCGCCGGCACCTCGCCCTGTTTCCCCAGAGCGCGCGGGTCGAGGTCGTCTTCGGTGAGCGCGCCGAAGCGTATCTCACCCCGATCGCCGCCGACGAGGTCGGCGTCGCGCTCCTCTGGGAAGGCACGGCGCACGGATTCGACGATCTGCTCGCCTCCCGGATGCCGGAGTCGCTGCGGGAGCGCTTGAGCGGCGCCGAGAGCCGCTCGCGCGATCGCGGCGCGGGACCGTTTCTGCAGCGCACGACAAGCGTCGCCGAAGGAAACGTCGCGCTGGTCGGCGATGCCGCGGGTTACGTCGACGCGCTGACCGGTGAAGGTCTCGCTGTCGCCTTCGGCGAGGCGCTCGCGCTCGGTGCGGCCCTCGCCGTCGACGATCTGCCGGGCTACCGACGCGCTTCGAAGCGGATCCGGCGCCGACCGGAAACGATGACCAAAATCGCGCTCTATTGCGCGCAGCGACCGTCGCTGCGCCGCCGCGGCGTCCGCGCGTTGGCGGCCGAGCCAGAGTTTGCTTCGCGTCTGCTGCGCGCGCTGGGGGGCGCAGAGCGGTCGCCGGTCGGCGGCGGCGTCGAAATCGTTCGCTTCTTGTTTCGGCTTCTCGCCACGCCGGCTCTCCCCGGAAGATGACCGGCTGGGCCGAACGCGCGCTCGAGCGACGCCGGAGCGTGGCGCTCGGCGCCCTCCTCGCCGCCCTGGCCGCGGCGCCCGGGCTCTTCCGACTCGAGAGCGACAACTCTCCGCGCGCCTACGTCTCGCCGGGCAGTCCCGAAGTCGAGCGCCAGGCCGAGCTCGTTGCCCGCTTCGGCTCGGAAGGGGCGCTTCGGCTCTTGGTCGAAGGGGAGAAGCTCTTCAGGCGCGCCGGACTCGGCGAGCTGGCACGCATCGAGCGGGAGGCATCGCGGTTGCCGGGGGTCGAGAGCGTCTCCTCCTTTCTCGATCACCACGGGGTCGATCCGAGTGCGCTCTCGGACGACGAGCTTGCCGCCTTCGTCGCTGCGCTCGCCGTCGATCCGCTCGACCGGGCGATGGGCTGGATCGCGGCCGGAGGGATGGCAGGCAGCCTCTGGATCGAGTACGACGAGACCTCTCGAGATGCGGCGGCGAAACTCGGGCGCTCGCTCGACGAGCTCGCGGAGTCGGCCGGCGCCGGGTTGCGCGTCGCGCGCGTCGGTGGCGGACTCCTCGAAGAGGCGCTCGATGCCTCGACGCGCGAGATCTGGCGGCGGCACCTGCCGCTCCTCGTTCTCTTCGCGACGGCTCTCCTCTTCGCCACCTTTCGTGACTTCGGCGGCGTCTTCGTACCGCTGGCGTTCGTCGGCTTCTGCGAGGTCGTGGTGCTCGGGGCGATGGGGTGGGCGGGGGTGCGCTTCCACCTCGTGCTGGCGCTCTTGCCCCCGCTTCTCTTCGCAATCGCCCTGGCTACTGCTGTGCACCTGCTCATCCGCTGCCGCGCGCTCGAGGCGGAGGGGCTCGCAGCCGGGGAAGCGACGCGCGCAACCTACGCCGAGAAGGGGCGCGCGCTCCTCTGGACTTCGCTCGCGACAGTCACCGGCTTCGGCGCTCTCGCCACCAGCGCCGTGGCACCGGTCGCTACGCTCGGGCGCTGGGCCGCGGCGGCGCTGCTCGTCCAACTTGTCGCCTCGTTCACGCTCTACCCTGTGTTGTTGGCGGCGACTGCCGGCCGGCGCGCGCGCCTGCCCGAGCGCGCCCTCGAAGAGCGCCTCGAACGGTTCGGTCGCCGTCTCGCCGAAGCGGCGGCCGAGCAGCGGCTCGTCGTCCTGATCGGCTACCTCGTCGCCGCCACCATCGGCGTCGCCGGCATCCATCGGCTCGGCGTCGAGAGCAACGTGCTGACTTACTTGCGCGACAGTCATCCGGTGCGGCTCGCCTACGAGCGCGCCGAGGCGCTCGGGATCGGCGTCTCGACGATCGAGCTCGAGCTCCTCGCCGGCGCGCCGCAAGTGCGGCTCGACGAACCGGAAGCGCTAGCCGCGCTGAGCGAGCTGGCTCTACGCCTGCGCGTTGTTCCGGGAGTCCTTGCGGTCGTCGCTGCGACCGACCTCCTCGACGACCTCGCGGCGGCCTCGCCCTGGGCCGCGCTCTCGACTCGAGCGGAGCTCCGCGCGCAGGCGCTGGCGATCGCCGCCGGCGATCCCGCCGGAGAGCGGGCGCTCTCGCGCTTCTTGACCCCAGACGGCCGCGCCAGCCGCGTCACCCTCTTCGTCGCCACGGCCGGCTACGACTCCATCGATCCGATCGCGGTGCGCGCCGAATCCGAGGCTCGAAGCCTCTTTCCGGCGGTCGACGTGGCGGCGACCGGCGAGCTGCGCGTCGTGCTCGGCTTTCATCGCGCGCTGATGGCGACCCTCGGCCGCTCGCTCGCCCTGACGCTGCCGATCCTCTTCGCGACCTTCGCTCTGTTGCTCCGCAACGGGCGCGACGCCGCCAAGGCGCTGGTGCCGAACGTCTGGCCAGTGATCGTGCTCCTGGGCACCATGGGCTGGTTCGGCTTGCCGCTCGATCTCGCCACCGTTATGGTCGCCTCGATCGTGCTCGGTCTCGCTGTCGACGACACGATCCATACCTTGGCGCACTTCCGGACCGAGAGCTCGCAGCTCGGCGCCCGCGAGGCGGTCTGCGGTCGCATCGGACGCACCGCGCCGGCATATCTTCTGACCGGCGCCATCCTGATCGCCGGCTTCGGCGTCTGCTCGCTCTCGGAGTTCGTGCCGATCGCCCGTTTCGGGGCGCTCTCGGCGTACGCGATCGCGCTCGCCGTGGTCTCGGATCTGCTGTTGGTGCCGGCGCTCTTCGGCGGCGGCGCGGCGCGCGAGTAGACTGTCGCCGTGAAGAGCGCCGTCGCCGAGAAGCTGCGCGCCCAGACGCGAGAGCAGATTGCGCGAATGACGCCCGCGGAGAGGGTAGAGCTAGCGCTAGCGCTCGGCGACGAGGCGGTGGCGAACTACGCCGAGAAGCAGGGGATTCCCCTCGAAGAAGCGCGGAGTGCTTTACGCGCCTCCGCAGAAAAGCTACGTCCGCGGCCCTCTCGCTGCAATATGTAGCGAGCGGCGGCGAAGAGATGGTGGAGGCGGTGGGAATCGAACCCACGTCCGGAGTGTGCGTCCCGCGGTGTCTACGCGCGTAGCCTTCGTTTCAGGTCATCGCCCTCGCGGATTGGCAGAAGGCCGCCGCCGCGAGCGCCAGTCCCGTTTCGACGATCCACGCGCGGTACGGGACCAACCGCGCGCTTCGATCCGTATTAGCGTCGCCCCATCCCCCCGTCACGGATCAGACCGAGGGAGGGACGTCGCGGTCAATTAAGCCGCGAGTGCGAAGTTGTCGTTGGCAGCTATCGCTGACCGTTTTAACGAGTGGTTAACCCGGCACGCAACCTACGGCCCGCTCACACCCCGTCGAACCCGGTACGCCCCCATTCAAAGAGCCTGGCCGATTTCGGACCTGACAGGCTGTCCGAAGCACGGCCGCCGACGGCAATCTTAACCGACGGCGCCGGCATCTGATTCCCGCAAGGCCGAAAAGAACTCCGCGGGGCCGTACGAGCGCAGCCGGGAGACCACCAGCCACCAAGCGAGAAAACCGGTGACTGCCCCAAACGGCGCCAGCGCCAGGAGCGGCGGATAGAGCGGCCAGGCCAGCGAGGCGACGAGCGGGAGCGCCGCGAAAAGCAGCACGGCGACCGACTGGCGGTGCACCGCGAGCTCTTGCGTTTCGAATGTCCACGTCACCCGCGTCCGCTCGTCTCCCAGACGCACGAGCTCGACCTGTCCGATCGCGACGCCGCGCCGCAAGCCGTAGACGAGCGGCAGCCCGAGCTGCCCGCCGCGCTCGTCGGGGAGCCATTCGGCGTTCCAGGCTTCCGCCGCTGCGGCCAGCGCCGCACGCGCGGCGTGGGGCGGCAGATCGAGATCGATCGTGTGATCGTTCACCGGTTTGCGTCCGCAGCTTCGGCGGCGGCGAGGAGATGTGCGAACCGGTGCGTCTCGGCTCCGACCTCGCCGTTGCCCACGGTCACCCCGTCGAGGGCGATCAACCCCCGCACGCTGGTCGTCGTGCCGCAAAGAAACGCCTCGCGCCAGCTCGACCGTTCGGCTAGCCGCGGCGCTCGCTCGGAGATGGGCAGCGCGGAGCGCTGCGCCTCTTCCAGGAGAACCGCGCGAGTGACACCGGCGAGGATCTCGGGCCCCTCGGGATGGGTTTGCCAGCCGGCGGCGTCGCGCACGAAAAGATTGGTGTGGCTCCCCTCGCGACAGCTGCCGTCGGCGCCAACGTAGACGACTTCGTCCGCCGCCACATCGGCGGCGGCGAGCCTGCCCAAGACGGTGGCGGCGAGCGCGGTCGTCTTGACCTCGCAGCGCTGCCAGCGATCGTCGGC
>CAZPYU010000038.1:0-3608 GCA_964590905.1 uncultured Thermoanaerobaculia bacterium | reverse complement strand
CGGCGGTAGTCGTCGCGCATGCCTTCGGCCGCGATCTGGTGCCAACCCTCCCAGACCTCGCGCAGCCGCTGCGGATCGCGGTTCTCGGCCAGCACGTTCGAGACCTCGCTGATGTCGAGGCAGTCGTCGCTGCCCTTCGCGGTGCCGGGCGGGCAGTACTCGCCCTTGCCGTAGGTGCCCTCCATGCGCGCCGCGATCTGGGTGAGCTCGGAGGTCTTCTTCGCGTCCGACGGCGCCGGCAGCGTGATCGCGATCTTGAGCAGGAGCAGCTTTCGCGCGAGCTCCGCCGGCAGCTTCAAGCCGTCGAAGCGGGTCGCCTGCTTGGCGAGCTCGACGTTCGCGGTGATGATTGCCTCGTTGGCGCGCGCCGCGAGGAGCTCGGTGTCGTAGGTGATGTGAGTCGCCTGCACCCATTGCGCCCGGTCGCGCTGGATCCAGAGATCGAGGAGGCGCGCCTCGGCGTCGGCGAGAAACTCCCTCGCCTCGGCCTCGGTCGGTACTCCGTTCATGGCGCCGGACGCTCCGGCGACCAGAGCGGCCGTCACGACGACCCAACCGAGCGGTCGCGAGCTTCGGGATCCGAACATGGCTTCCTCCAGAGTCTACGAGTCTGTTCCCATGTGCTGCGGCCGCCCGACTCAGTGGCGGGCGAGAAACCTCTCGATGCGGGCGACGCCCTCGACGAGGGTCTGGCGCGAGCAGGCGAACGAGATCCGTACGTGCCGATCGCTGCCAAACGCCTCGCCGGCGACCAACGCGACCGCCTCCTCCTCCAGCAGCCGTTCGGCAAAATCAGTCGGCGAGGCGAGGTCGCCGTCGAGCCGCTTCGAAATCTCTGCGAAGGCGTAGAAGGCGCCGCAGGGCGGCAGGCAGCAGACGCCCGGCAAGGCGTTCAGCCGCGGGATCAGCAGGTCGCGCCGGGCCTGGTATTCGCCGATCATCGCCGCAACCTCGGCCTCGGCCCCGGTGAGCGCGGCCAGCGCCCCTTTCATCGCGAACGAGGTCGGATTCGAGGTCGCGTGCCCCTGGATCCGCGCCGCGGCTTCGACGAGCTCACGCGGGCCGAGCAGGAATCCCAGCCGCCAGCCGGTCATCGCGTAGGTCTTGGAGAACGAGCCCACCACGACCACGGTCTCCGGAAACTCGCTCGCCAGCTCGGCGGCGCTCCCCGCCGCCAATCCGTCGTAGACGAACCGTTCGTACGTCTCGTCGGAGAGGACCACGATGCCCCGCCGCGCACACTCAACGACGATCTTGCGCCGCTCCTCGGGCGCCACGACGCCGCCGGTCGGATTGCAAGGGGAGTTGAGGATCACCGCCGCGGTGCGCGGCGTCAGCGCCGCGATGATCGGTTCGGCTCGAATCGCGAAGCGCTCGGAGCCTTGCGTCGGCACTTCGACGACCTCGGCGCCAGCGAAACGGACCTGCTCGACGAAGCTCACCCACGCCGGAGTGTGGAGAACGACCTCCTGCCCCTCTTCGAAGAGCGCTAGGGCGGCCTCGAAAAGCGCCCCCTTGCCGCCCACCGTGATCAGCGTGTCGGCGGCTGTCCACGGCGCGCCGAAGTCGCGCCGGTACCGCTCTGCTATCGCCTGCCGCAGCTCGGGAATGCCGTGGGTCGCGGTGTAGCGCGTGAAGCCCTGCGCCAACGCCAGGCGCGCCGCCTCGACGGCGATCTTCGGCGAGTCGAAATCGGGCTCGCCGGCGCCGAAGTCGACGACGTCCTTGCCCTGCGCCTTGAGCTCGAGCGCGCGGCGCGAGACACGGAGCGTCGCGGACTCCTGGATTCGCCGCACGCGGCCCGAAAGCTGCACGCACGAAATGGTATCATCCCAACTTCTGCCGCCGCGTTCGCGGAACGGGATCCACACTCCATGATGCGCGCCTTCTCCGTGGCGGTTCTCCTGCTCGCAGGTCTTGTGTCTGACGCTGCGAGCGCATCTGCTGCACCCACGTGGCAGCGCAGCGTGCCGACGGCGTTTGCCGAAGCTCGCGCCAGCGGGCGGCCACTCCTCGTCGATCTCTATGCCGACTGGTGCGGTTGGTGCAAGGTGATGGAGGCGAAGGTCTTCCCCGACCCGCTCTTCCGCGAAGCTGCGCGGAGCTACGTGCTGCTGCGCGTCGACGTGGAAGACAGCGGCGAGGGGAGCGAGCTCGCATCTCGCTACGACTCCACCTCATTGCCGACTCTGCTGGTGCTCGAGCCGAGCGGGGCTCTCGTCGGCCTCGTCGAGGGCTACGCGCCGGCTCCCGATCTCGTCGCCCAGTTGAAGAACGTGCACGCGATCTACGACAAGGTTCTCGCGACTTACTCCGAGACGCTGGCCGAAAACGACGCCGAGCAGCTGCGCCGCGTGGCGAGCGACTTCTATCGGCGACGGGACGGCGAGCGCGCGGCAAACCTGTTCGCGCGCTTGATTGCCGTCGCGCCCTCGCAGGGCGACGACGCCGCCCGATTACGCTTCTTCCACGCCGACTCGCTGCGCCGTGCGCAACGGTTCGGCGAGGCCCGCCTGGCCGCCGAGCGCGCCGCGGCCCTCGCAACGCCGAGCTCGGAGCTCGAGCTGGCCGAGCGCCTGGCGCTGCTGCCGTTCTGGATCGCGCGCGACGACGCGCGCTGCTCGGAAGCGACCGGCGAGCTCACGACTTTCGAGCGCGAGCATCCCAAGAGCGTCTTTCTTGCCGGGGCGCGGCGCGCCCTGGCCGAGCTGCGGACCGCCGGCGCCGAGTGCTCTTGAGGCGCTCCGTTCTCGCCGGAGCGGCCGTTGTAGCTCTGTTCGCGGCCACCTCGGCCCGAGCTCAGATCGCCCGACCCCAGAAGGCTCGACTCGAGCTCGAGGTTCGCGCGCCTCGGGTCGCGGCCGGCTCGACGGTCGAGCTAGTGGCGACGGTTGCGATCGATCCCGGCTGGCACCTGCAGGCGCACGTACCGACCTTCGACTACCTGATTCCCACCGTTCTCGTCTTCGAGCTGCCGGCCGGTTTTCCGCCGCCTCGCATCGACTATCCGGCGCCAGTTCGGTACAAAGTCGCCTTCGCCGAGGAAGAGTTAGACGTCTACGAAGGCACGATCGCGATCACGGCAGCGATCTCCATCCCGCCGGGTACGCCCGCCGGTGAGCTTCCGATCGCCGCGACGCTCCGCTACCAAGCGTGCGACGACAAGAGCTGCCTGCCACCGGTCGAGACGCGCGCCACGATCCGAATCGATGTCGAACCTGGATCCGGTCCAAGCGATTCCTCAGCTGCCTCTCCTCCCCCGCGGCAATCGCTGGTGGCCGTTCTCCTCTTGGCGCTTCTCGGTGGTTTCGTCTTGAACGCCATGCCGTGCGTGCTGCCGATCCTTTCGCTCAAGCTCTTCGGCCTCGTCAAGTCGGCGGACGCCTCGTCCGCGTCGGTTCGGACCGGCGCGCTCGCCACCGCGGCGGGGATCGTCTTCTCTTTCTGGGCGCTGGCTCTCGCCGCCATCGCCGCCCGCGGCGCCGGTGCGGCGATCGGCTGGGGCGTGCAGTTTCAGCAGCCGGGCTTCGTGGCCTTCCTGGCGATCGTCGTGCTCCTCTTCTCGCTGAATCTCTGGGGGCTGTTCGAGATCCCGCTGCCGGCACGCC
>CAZPYU010000037.1:0-2590 GCA_964590905.1 uncultured Thermoanaerobaculia bacterium | reverse complement strand
TCCGTGGTGGAGCGTGGCCGATACCGGCTCGAACCTGATCCTCGCCTGGGCCTTCCAGGTCGCGGTGCGCTCATAGGGAATAAACCACATGGGAACCAAATAATGATTCCAGATCAAAGCCCGGTCCAGCGCCTTGCAGGCCGTGGTCAGCCCCGCCCGGTCCTTTGAGAAAATCACTTCATCAATGAGCTTGTCAATGGCTGGGTTCTTGATACCCACAAAATTGCGGCTGCCATTCTTGTCAGCAGACGCCGAACCCCAGAAATCCCGCTGCTCATTGCCGGGCGACAGGGACTGCCCCCAACTTCCGACCATGATGTCATAGTCAAAGTTTTGCGTCTGGCGCTCGTATTGGGCCCCGTCAACTGTCTTGATTCTGACACCAATACCCAGCAATTCCAGCTGTTGTTGATAGGGCAGGGCGATGCGTTCAAAGAGCGGTGAATCCAGCAGGAACTCGACTTCCAGCCTTTCACCCTTGGCATTTTTGAGGACCGATCTGTTACCATCATGCGTAACATTCCATCCCGCCTCTGCTAGGAGCTTCGAAGCTTCGCGCAAATTCTTGCGCCGCTCCGTCGAATTGTTGCTCACCGGATTGGTGTATTCTGTGGTAAAAACTTCTGCTGGCAATTGGTCTTTCAAAGGTTCAAGCAATGCCAGTTCTTCTGGAGAGGGAAGCCCTTTTGCTTCCATGACAGAGTTATTAAAAAAACTCCGCGAACGCGTATACTGGCCGTAGAATAGGTTTGCGTTGGACCACTCGAAGTCGAAAGCATAATTAAGGGCCTTGCGCACCCGAATATCCTGGAATTTTTCTCTTCGCAAGTTGAAGGCAAAGCTCTGCATGCCCTCAACACCCTTCAGGTGAATCTCTTCCTTTACGCAGCGCCCATTTTTGATGGCAGGGAAATTATAAAATGTGGCCCAGTACTTTGCACTGGATTCGGCCCGGTAGTCATACTGGTCACCCTTGAAGGCTTCAATTTGCACATTGGCGTCGCGGAAGAAGATATACTCAACTTCGTCAATATTGTTCTGGCCAATATTGACGGGTAAATCCTTGCCCCAATAATCCTCGACGCGTTTCAGGCGGATTGAGGCGCCGGATTTCACATCAACGACCGTGTATGGCCCCGAACCGAGCGGAACCTCCATAGTGGATTCCTTGATATCCCGCTGCCTGCCATTTTCATCCTTGCCCGTCCACCAGTGCATTGGAAGAACCGGAAGCTGGCCGGTTATCAAAGGCAATTCGCGGTTGCCTTTCTCGGAAAATGTAAAAGTGACTTCGTGGTCACCGGTCTTTTCGGCCTTCACCACATTCTTATAATATCCATTATAGGCAGGATTGATTTCCTTGAGTGTTGTCATGCTCCAAATAACATCTTCGGGTGTTATCGGCTTGCCATCATGGAAACGGGCTTCTGGCCGCAAGCGGTAAACTACTGACGACCAGTCTTCGGGAAACCACACGCTTTCTGCAATCAATCCGTATTCCGTTGAAGGCTCGTCAAGCGATGAGGTCAGCAACGTTTCATTACCGGCAACACCAACCGAGTCTCCTTTGAAAGTATAGGGGTTCAAACTGTCGAATGATCCTACGGCAGAAAGGCGCACCTTGCCGCCCTTTGGAGCGGCCGGATTTACATAGTCGAAATTCTTGAAATCGGGTCCGTATTTGATGTCATCAAACAGGGTGAGAGCGTGGCGGAATTGCCGGTCCTGGGTAAAGGCAACGGAAACACCGGCAACGTTTGCAAACGGCGTGAGACCTGCCAGTTTCAGAATGGTCCGGCGGCTAATGCCCATGGGCGCGTCTCTCCAATCTTGATTCCTTATAATAGATACGCATGGCTTGCCCTAAAAGAAAACACCGGCAAGACCATGCCGGTGTTAATTCTTCGCAATAATTGCAGCGATTACGGGGCAGGGAACGGCTTCGGCGCATCGGAAAGGGAGGCCAGATAGGCGATGATGTCGGCCCGCGCCTGGTCCTTTTTTACACCGGCAAAGACCATTTTCGTTTTGGGCGTGGCGGTCTTTGGGTCCTTGAGGAATGCGTCGAGCGCTTCATAGGTCCATTTCTCAGCCGCGCGGGCCTTCATGCCATCCGAATAGGTAAATCCGCTGTGAGCCCCTATAGGGCGGTCAACTACGTCCCAAAGATTGGGGCCAACCTTGTTGGGGCCACCCTTGGCAAAATCATGGCAGGCTGCACAGGCCTTGGCGCCTCCGGTTCCCTTCGTTGCATCAGCCGATGCGAGCAACGTGCCAAGTGATACTGCCGGACCAGTCGCCGCCTGAGCCTCACCGCTGGAGCCAGCTTCGGCAACTTCAATTGCGTAGCCGGGTTTTTCCGGTGTTTCCGTGTGATAAACCACGCTGGACAGCTCTTTCAGGCCAAATACAACCAGCGCAGTAGCCAGGACTGCACCCGCAATCTTATTAAATTCAAAACCATCCATGGGGGTAGCCGGTCCTTTAAAGCCATTTATTCGGGCCGGAAACTAATTGTTTCTCTGCTGGCCCGCAATACGTATAAGGGCCCCAGAACAATTTGCCGCGCCCAGAATCAAGTCCATGATTG
>CAZPYU010000036.1:0-4069 GCA_964590905.1 uncultured Thermoanaerobaculia bacterium | reverse complement strand
TGGCCTGGCCGTCGCTCGACGAGCTCGAGCGACGGGGCTTCAAGATCGGCGAGGTTCGCCTCGACATCGGCAAGATCTTCGACGAGTCGAAACCGGGCGAGCAGTTCGTCCTCTTCCGGCTCGCCAATCGGCTGCACCGTACGACCCAGCCGCAGGTGATCGAGGACCTGCTGCTCTTCCGTTCCGGCGAAAACCTTTCGGCCGCCAAGGTCGAGGAGTCGGAGCGGCTGCTCCGCAGCCAACGCTGGTTCTACGACGCTCAAATCCGCCCGTTCGCGATCACCGGCGACCGCGTCGATCTCGAGGTCGACACGCGCGACGTCTGGTCGCTCAGCGCCGGGCTCAACTTCAAGCACAGCGGCGGCGTCAACTCGACCCGCTTTGAGGTCGAGGACAGGAACTTCCTCGGCACCGGCCAGCACGTCCAGCTCTCCTACGAGTCGAACGTCGACCGCAATGTCGCTTTAGCCAGCTATCGCGACCGCAGTCTCTTCGGCTCGCGCGTTCGGCTCGAGCTCGAAGCGGGGAGGGCCAGCGATGGTGACCGCGCCCGCTTCGTCCTCGAGCGCCCCTTCTTCTCTTTCGATTCGCGCTGGGGGGCCGGCATTGCCCTCGGAAGGGAGACCCGGGTCGATTCGCTGTACGCGCTCGGCGAGGTCTCGAACCGATTCGAACGGCAGTCGCAGTTCGTTGAGGCCTACGCAGGATGGTCGCGCGGGCGTGAGGGCGAGGCGACGCACCGCTTCACGGCCGGACTCACCTGGGACGAGAACTCGTTCGCGCCCCCCGCGGCCGAGTTCGACGCCGTCGGCGGGTTGGTGCCGGAGGAGCGCACGTTCGTCTATCCGTGGCTGGCGTGGGAGTGGGTCGAAGACGGCTACATCGTGGCGCATGATCTCGACAAGCTCTCCAGGAGCGAGGATCTGAACTTGGGTGGCCAGGCAGCCGTTCGGCTCGGCTACGCCTCGAGCTCTTGGGGCTCGTCCGAGAGCGTGGCGCTGATCTCGGCGCGCTACCGGAACGGCGCCCGCTTCGGAGAGCGCCAGCTCGTGCTAGTGGGCGCCGACTTCGCTGGCCGGTACGGTGGTAGCGGTGCCGACGATCTGCTCACATCGATCACCGTCCGCGACTTCATCCACGACTCCGATCACGGTCAGCTCATGCTGGCGGTACGCTACGACCTCGCGCACCGGCTGGCGGCGGATCGTCAGCTTCTGCTCGGCGGAGACAACGGCTTGCGCGGCTACCCGCTGCGCTTTCAGAGCGGCGATCGCCTGTTGCTCGCCACGGTCGAGCAGCGCTTCTACTTCGAGCGCGAGTTCTTTCACCTCTTCCACCTCGGGGCGGCGGCGTTCGTCGACGTCGGCAAGGCCTGGCTGGCAGATGAAACGGCGGCTTCCGAGGTCAAGAGCTACGGACTCTTGCGCAACCTTGGCATCGGGCTGCGCATCGGCTCGAGCCGTTCGTCGCGCGGTGCCATGGTGCACTTGGACCTCGCCCTGCCGCTCGACGGGCCCTCGGAAATCTCGCGCCTGCAGTGGCTGGTGACGACCAGCGAGACGTTCTAGAAGAGGATCCGAGCTCCGCCGGCCGCCACCCAGACGCCCGCCGCGACGAGCAGGAGGGCGCTCACCGCGGCGACCGGCCGCGGCCACGGCGCGAGCTTCTCGAGCAGGACGAAGATGGCGATGGCGGCGATCCAGACGAAGTTCATCACCCCGCCGACGAAGAGGAGCGCCATCAGCCCCCAGCAGCAGCCGACACAGAAGAGGCCGTGCTCGAAGCCCATGCGCAGCGCTCCGAGCCTGCCCGCCCGGAAGTGTTGGGTGAAGACCGAAACCGGCGAGCGGCAGTGCTCGAGACAGGCGCGCTTGAACCGCGTCAGTTGGTAGACGCCGGCGGCCACCAGGAGCGCGCCGCCCAGCCACGGGCTTGTCGTGGCGGAGGCAGGGGAGAGGCGCGCCGCGCGCGCCAGGAGCCATTGCGCCACGGTGGCGACCAGCGAAAGGGCGGTCCAGGCGGCAAGGTAGCCGCCGAGAAAGAGGCCGGTGGGCGCGAACGCCTTGCCCTGATCTCGGCTCTGACGCTCGACGCGCGCGAAGAGGAGCACCGCCGGCGCGACGCTCGGCAGCATCATGGCAACCATCATCACGACCCACATCGAGAAGGTGAGGAGGAAATCGGTCGCCGTCCAGTGCGTCAGGTGGACGCAGAAGGCGCACTCGAGCGCGCCCTGTTCGGAGGCGCCCGACGTTCTCGCCATGGCGATCAAACCCGCCCAGGCGAGGAGCGAGAGTAGAGCGACTCCGGCCACCACCAGACGCCGGTCGCGCGCCAGGAGGGCGGTGAGCCCGGCCGCGCTCACGCGCGCGCGAGCCGTCGGCTCAGCGGATCGGTCCGCGCCGGTTAATGTGGATCGTCGCCAGATGGCAGTGGCGCGACGACCAGTCGTTGGCGATTGGGCCGCTGCTGGTGACGGTGCTGCTCGCGAACTCGGCCTCGCTGAACTCGAAACCGTGCGGCAGCGCCACGCGGACGCGGTGCTCCGCGCCGGTGACCGCGTTGACGATGGGGGAGACGCTGGCCTCGACCAACTTCGGCACCGAGAACCGCCCGCGTCGCGCCGAGATGTCGGCCTCGAAATCGATCGCCGAGAAGATCGGATCGTGGAACGTCGAGAGGGTCGAGGCGAAGACGTTGAAATAGGTCGCCCCGGGATCCGACTCCTGCCCGGTCAAGATCTTCAGAATCGCCTCGCGCTGCGCATCGTTGGCGCGTTCGTCGACGACCGCCAACGCCGCACCGTTGCCGAGATGGATCGGCCCCGGCCAGGCGAAGAGACCGACCCACTTCAGGCCGTCGAGTTTCGTGCCGTCGAAGCTGCCGCTGTCGATCCGCATTGCCACGGCGGCGCGGCAGTGCCCTTCGCTCGGCAGCGAGTTGAACTGACATGGGCAGCCCCAGTTGCAGTTGCACGTCGCCAGCTGCGGCCCCTTGAGCTCCCACTCGATCTGCGCCATGGCTCTCTCCTGTTCTCTAGCGAGGTCCCAGCCGCGGAGTCTAAGCTCTCGAACGCACCAGGGCGGCCGGTCGGACCACGACGGTTCTACACCGCGCGGTGAGACCTGTCAACCGCGAGCCGGCTATCTCCCCGACCAGCTCGCCGGGCGCTTCTCGAGGAACGCTTTGACCCCCTCCTCCTTGTCAGCCGAGGAGAAACAGAGGCAGAAGAGGTCGCGTTCGTAGAGCAGGCCCTCTTCGATCGCCAGCCGTTCGGAGGCGCGGATCGCCTCCTTGGCGACCTTCAGAGTAAGCGGGCTCTTGCCGGCGATGCGGCCGGCGAGCTCGAGCGTCTTGGCGCGCAGCTCGTCGTGCGGAAAGACGAGATCGACGAGACCGATCTCTTTCGCTTCGGCGGCCGCAATGCGATCGCCGGAGAGAATCAGCCGCATCGCCTGCCCGCTGCCGATCAGGCGCGGCATCCGCTGTGTGCCGCCGCCGCCCGGAATGAGTCCGAGGTTGATCTCGGGCTGGCCGAACGACGCCCGCTCGGAGGCGACCCGCAGATCGCACGACATCGCGAGCTCGCAGCCGCCCCCAAGGCAGTAGCCGTTGATCATCGCGATCACCGGTTTCGAATAGCCGGCCATGACGTCGAAGATGCGCGGGCTGCGCATCGCCCAGCGCTGGTCGAACGGCGTGCGCCCCGCGAACTCGCCGATGTCGGCGCCGGCGATGAACGCCTTCTCGCCGGCGCCGGTCAGGACGGCGACGCCGACGCCGGCGTCGGATTCGATCCGCGCCAGGTGAGCGAGCATCTCGCTGCGCACCGCCTCCGAGAGCGCGTTCATCTTGTCGGGACGGTTGACTGTCAGGATCGCGACGCGCTCCTGCTGTTCGAAGAGGACGGTCTCGGACATCTCGTGTATTCTCCGAAGGTCGATCGAGAGAGTCGGGCGATCGACGCTATCAGAGCGTCGCCCGAACGCGGTCCGAGACACCTCGCCCTCCGCACGATCCCCTTGAGCTCCGCCGATCCCCGCACAGCAGTCGTCGTCCTCCTGCCGGA
>CAZPYU010000035.1:0-28062 GCA_964590905.1 uncultured Thermoanaerobaculia bacterium | reverse complement strand
TCGGCCAACACGTCGAGCTTGCTCGCCTTCGGCCTGGCCGCCGCCGCCGCAGCAGCAGGCGCTGCGGCGCGGAGCGGTGGGGCGGCGACCGTCGCCGGGCGCGGAATCGCGGTACCGGTGACGTTGACCGGCGAGGCCGCGGCAGGGCGGAGCGCGACTGCCGGACGGCTGGGAGCCTCGACCTTGGTCAGGCGCTTCTTGAGCATCACCAGAGTCAGCTTCGAGATCCCCTTCAGCGTGTCGAAGACTCCCGCGCCGGTGACCGCCGAGGCCTCGAAGTGTGGCCAGCCCTTCGGATTCAACGCCCGATTCATCTCCTCGATCGACACCACCTCCGGTAGGTCGCGCTTGTTGTACTGCAATACGACCGGGAGCGTGTCGAAGGTGAGTCCCATCTCGCTCAGGTTCTCTTCCAGGTTCTTGATCGACTCGAGATTGGCGCCCAGCATCGGACGTTGCGAGTCCGCCACGAAGACGACTCCGTCGACTCCCTTGAGGACCAGCTTGCGTGTCGTGTTGTAGAAGACCTGGCCGGGGACAGTGTAGAGCTGGATGCGGGTATTGAAGCCGCCGATCGAGCCGACGTCGATCGGCAGGAGGTCGAAGAAGAGGGTACGGTCGGTCTCGGTCTCGAGCGAGACCATCTCGCCCCGGCTGTCGGTCGAGGTATGGCCGTAAATAAACTGGAGGTTGGTCGTCTTGCCGCAGAGACCGGGGCCGTAGTAGACCACCTTGGCGGTCATCTGCATGGAGCTGTAGTTGAAGAAGACCATGGCCTTACGCCGGGTGGCGAGTCTGTGAAGCTAGCACCCGGTCTTTCGGCCGGTCAAGGAGATCCCGCCGCGCGAGCCGATCGGCCAGCGCACGCCGGGCGGGCTCGAGCTCCGGATCGGGTGGCACTACCGCGAGCGTCGCCCGCGCGAGCTCGACGGCAAGCGGCAGGAGATCGGGCGCCGAGCTTGCGAGAGCTCGCAGGTGACGATCGATGGTCTCTTGGTCGCCACGGGCGACGGGACCGGTCATCGTGGCCGCCGGCTCGCTGGCTTCGAGAGCTGCGGCCAGGGCGCCTTCGGCGAGCCGGCCGTAGCCGGAGAGCGCGCTCTCGGGGAGTCCCAGCCCGCGACCTACGCTCCTGGCAGTGGCGAGGAGCGTCACCACGCCGCCGGCGGCGAGAGTGGCGGCCCAGTGGTACAGCGGACGCTGTTCCTCGGCGACAACCGCGGACTCTCCTCCGAAGGCTTGGGCAAGGCGGCGTCCGAGGGCTCGCGCCTCGGCGTCGCCGTCGAGCGCGAAAAAGGTGCCGGCGGCCCGACAGAGGTCGGGCTCGACGGCGGGGAAGGCGCGCAGCGGATGAAACGTTCCGATACGACAGCCGGCCTTGGATAGCGGCGCGAGCTCCGAGGCGCTCAGGGCGCCCGCAACGTGCAGCGCCACTCCCCGCCGCGGATGCCTCGCCATGCGGCGGGCGAGGTCGCCGATTTCGTGGTCCGGAACGCAAATCCAGAGGAGATCGGCTCGCGGGTCGGCGCGCTCGTCGGCGTCGGCCACCTCGGCACCGAGCTCGGCGGCGAGCTCGACCGCGCGGCTCGAGCCACAGCGCCCAGCGATCGTCGTGCAGCGGGCGCCGCGCGCCACTGCCCAGTGGGCGAGACTGGCGCCGACTCGCCCCGGTCCGACGAGCGCGAAGTCGAGTCCCGCGAGAGGCAAGGCCTCGGGAATCACTGGGGTAACATACGGGTTCCCGCGGGCGCGGCGCAATCGCGGCCCGCAGGCGAGGGCCCCGACCAGGGGCAGAGGGGGGGAGTCAGCGAAGCCGATGAACTCCGCGCGGCGAGAGGTTGAGCTGTCCGTACGGGATCGCGAGATCCTTAAGGGCGTCGTCCGCTCGTTCATCCTCTCCGGCGAACCGATCAGCTCGCGCACGGTGGCCAAACAGGCCCACCTCGGAGTTTCGGCGGCCACCATTCGCAATACCATGGCCGATCTCGAGGAGCTGGGCTACCTCGAGCAGCCGCACAGCTCGGCGGGCCGGATCCCCTCCCGCGCCGGCTTCCACCTCTACATCGACACCCTGATGGAGGCGCACGATCTCCCTGACCAGGAGCGGCAGCGGATCGCCGAGGAGCTCGGCGGCCAGTGCGCCGATGCGTCGCAGCTGGTGGGCACGACCACCCAGCTTCTGTCGCGCCTCTCGGGCCAGATCGGCATCGTCGTGACCCCCGCCTTCGGCGACGCGGTGCTCGAGGCCGTCGACTTCGTGCCGCTCTCCGGTCGCCGCGTGCTCTGTGTCGTGGCGTCGCGCGCCGGCTTCATCGAACACCGGCTGATCGAGTCCGAAGAGGAGCTGTCGCGCGAGGAGCTGATCCGGGTTTCGAACTACTTGACCGAGAACTTCCGCGGCCAGACGCTGCGCGCGATCCGCGATCGCCTGCTCACTCTCATGGGCGAGGAGCGCGCGCAGGTGGATCAGCTGCTCGGCCGCGTCATTCACCTCACTTCGCAGGGGCTCGCCGCCGGGCACGGGCGCGAGTTGGTGGTCGAGGGGACGAGCTCGCTCCTCGCGCGGCGGGAGCTCTCCGACGTCGAGCGCGTGCGCCGCCTGCTCGACACCTTCTCCGAACGGCAACGGCTAGTGGAGCTCTTGAGTCGGTGCGTCGACGGCAGCGGCGTGCGGGTCGTGATCGGTGACGACAGCGACGTCACCTCCGATCTCGGGTTGACGCTGGTGGCGCGCGCCTACGGCACCGACTCGGCGACGGTCGGCACGCTGGGCATCTTGGGTCCGGCGGGGATGCCGTACGAGCGGATCATCCCGCTCGTCGACTATCTCGGCGACGCGCTCTCTTCGGCGCTCGAGCAGAGCGCCGGGCGGTGACGGGGAAAGCGTGAAGGAGGAGCGGATCGTGGATCCCGTTCGCCTTGGGATCGAGCTCGGAGGTGTCGAGCTCGGAGAGGTCGACCCACGGGACGACTACGAGATCGAGATCGTCTCGATCGGCGACGAGCCGGTCGAGTCGCTCTCCGCCGCGTCGCCGCCGCTCGCCGACCAGGAGCTCGCGAGCGCGCGGCAGGAGCTCGCCGAGCTGCGCGACAAGCTTCTACGGCAGCGAGCCGATTTCGAGAACTACCGCAAGCGGCTCCTGCGCGAACGCGAGGAGGGTGAGCGAGTAGCGCTCGCCGAGCCACTGCGCGAGCTCTTGCCTGTGGTCGACAACCTCGAACGTGCGGCGACGGCGCAGGGCTCGCCCGACGACCTGCGGCGCGGCGTGGAGCTCATTGGCCGGCAGATGACGGAGGTGCTTCGGCGGTTCGGGCTGGCCGAGATTCCGGCCGTCGGGCTGCCGTTCGATCCGCGGTTGCACGAAGCGGTGGCGCGCGAGGAGGACCCCACCGTCGAGAGACCTACGGTGGCGGCCGAGTACCAGCGCGGCTACTGGCTCAACGATCGGCTCTTGCGGCCGGCGATGGTGAGGGTGGTGCTGCCCCCCGAGGAGCGAGCTCCAGCCCCGTTGGTGGCGGAGCCCCCTCTGGCACCGGAAACCTCGACCCCGGACACCCCGTCCGACGAGAGCGCCGAATGACCCCACTTCCCGGCCGGCGACAATGAGCCGCATTCTCGGCATCGATCTCGGGACGACGAACAGCTGTGTCGCCGTCGTAGAAGCGTTCTCGCCGCGCGTCCTGGCGAATCGCGACGGCAGCAGAACCACGCCGTCGATCGTCGCCTTCGGCGCCGAAGGCGACCGCCTCGTCGGCCAGGTCGCCAAGCGCCAGGCGATCACCAACGCGCAGCAGACGGTCTTCGCCGTCAAGCGGCTGATCGGCCGCAAGATCGACGACCCCAAGGTTCAACAGGCACGCAACCTCTTGCCGTACTCGATCGTCGGAGCGGAGAACGGCGACGTGAAAGTCCAGATCGGCGAGCGTCAGCTCTCGCCCGAGGAGATCTCCTCCTTCCTCCTGCGCGAGCTGCGCGAGTTCGCCGAGGAGACCCTGGGCGAGCCGATCAGCGAAGCGATCATCACCGTTCCGGCCTACTTCGACGACTCGCAGCGCCAGGCAACGAAGGACGCCGGTCGCATCGCCGGGCTGGAGGTGCTGCGTATCATCAACGAGCCGACGGCGGCGGCGCTCGCGTACGGCCTCGACCGCGTACAAGGGAGCCGCCGGATCGTAGTCTACGACCTCGGCGGAGGCACCTTCGACGTTTCGATTCTGGAGCTCTCGGAGGGGATCTTCGAAGTCAAGTCGACCTCTGGCGACACGTTCCTGGGCGGCGAGGACTTCGACGAGCGGATCATCGAGTGGCTGATCGGCGCCTTCAAGGAGGAAACCGGGATCGACCTGCGCACCGACAGGATGGCGCTGCAGCGCCTGAAAGAGGCCGGCGAGCGGGCCAAGTGCGAGCTGTCGTCGGCGTCCGAGGCGACCATCAACCTGCCGTTCATCTCGGCTGACGACAACGGCCCCTGCCACCTGTCGAAGGTGCTCACTCGCGAGAAGTTCGAATCGCTGGTGCGCGATCTGGTCGAGCGCACCGAAGGGCCGTGTCACGACGCGCTGCGCGAGGGAGGATATGCCGCCGAGGAGATCGACGAGGTGCTCCTGGTCGGCGGTCAGACCCGTACCCCGCTGGTGGCGCAGACTGTCGAGCGGATCTTCGGACGCGCCCCCAACCGCGACATCAACCCCGACGAGGTCGTCGCCGTCGGAGCCGCCATCCAAGGTGGAATTCTGCGCGGCGACATCAAGGACCTGGTGCTCCTCGACGTCACGCCGCTGTCGCTCGGTATCGAGACCCACGGCGGTCTGTTCGTCAAGCTGATCGAGCGCAACGCCACCATTCCCACCAAGAACACCCAGATCTTCACCACCGTCGTCGACAACCAGGACACTGTCGAGGTCAACGTGCTCCAAGGAGAGCGCGAGATCGCCAGCGAAAACCGCTCGCTCGGTCGCTTCGAGCTGGTGGGGATCCCGCCCGCGCCGCGCGGCGTGCCGCAGATCGAGGTCAGCTTCGGCATCGACTCCAACGGCATCGTCAGCGTCACGGCGCGCGACGTGGCGACCAACAAGCTGCAGACGGTGCAGATCAATCCGGCGGGCGGGCTCTCCAAGGAGGAGATCGAGCGGCTGGTCAAGGAGGCCGGCGAGTTCGCCAAAGCCGACGCCCAGAAGAAAGATGTGCGGCGGATCAAGAACCGGATCGAAGGGCTGCTCTACACCAACGACCGCGTCTTCTCTCAGTTCCGCGAGACCCTGCCCGATCGCGAGCGCAAGAAGATCTCCGACACGCTCCTGAAGTCGCGCATGTCGCTCTCCTCGGAGAAGAAGGCGGAGCTCGAGTCGGTGCTCTACGACATGACGGCGCTCTCGCGCCAGCTCTCGGAGAAGATGCTGGCGACCAGCGGCGGAGCCGCTGCCCCGGCGGGCGAGGCGGGCGCCGCCGAGCCGGCTGCTGCCGCCCCGGAAGCCGCCGAAACGAGCGGTGAATCGTGAGCATGAGCCCCAGCTAATGAGCACCGCCACGCGAGACCTCTACGACACTCTGGGAGTGGCGCGCGACGCCTCGGCGCAGCAGATCAAGGCCGCTTACCGCAAGCTCGCGCAGACCTGGCATCCAGACAAGAATCCGGGCGATCCCAAGGCCGAGGAAAAGTTCAAGGAGGCCGCCCAGGCCTACGCAGTGCTTTCCGACGCCGAGAAGCGAGCCCGCTACGACCGCTTCGGAGGTGAAGGGGTCGAGGGGATCGGTGCAGCGGGCTTCGACCCCACCGTGTTCGGCGACTTCTCCGACATCCTCGGCAACCTCTTCGGTCTCGGAGGCGGCTTCGCGAGCGGGCGGTCCAGTGGGCCGGCGCCGGGGGCCGACCTGCGCTACGAGCTCGAGATCGGCTTCGAGGAGGCGGCCTTCGGGGCGACGAAGCCGATCCAGTTCGCGCGCCTCGAAACCTGCGAGATCTGCCGCGGCTCCGGCGGAGCGGGCGGCAAGGCTCCGGTGACCTGCCGTTCGTGTGGCGGCGCCGGGCAGGTCCGCTTCAGCCAGGGCTTCTTCACCGTTGCGCGCACCTGTCCGCACTGTCGCGGCGAAGGGCGAACGGTCGCCGAACCGTGCCTGGCGTGCGCGGGCGACGGGCGGCGCGAACGGCACCGGCAGCTCGAAGTGCGCGTCCCGGCTGGAGTCGACGACGGGGCGCGACTCCGATTGAGCAACGAAGGGGAGGACGGGCGGCGCGGTGGGCGGCGCGGCGATCTCTACGTCGTCCTGGCGGTCGCGGAGCATCCGCGCTACCACCGCGAAGGGGTGCACGTCTTGACCGTGGAAGAGCTCGGCTACTCGCAACTCTTGCTCGGCGCCGAGGTCGAGGTCGAGACCCTTCACGGCAAGGAGTTGCTCACGATTCCGGCGGGAACTCAGCCCGGGCAGCAGTTCCGTTTGCGCGGCCAGGGAATCCAGCGGCTGGGGGGCGCGGGGCGAGGCGATCACGTCGCCGAAGCCGCGGTGCGGATCCCGAAATCGTCGGAGCTCGACGACGAGCGCCGCGCGCTCTTGACGCGCTTGGCCGAGCTCGAGGGGCGTCCGGTCAAGGCGGAGCGCGGCGTGCTCGAACGCGTGCGCGAGCTGTTCGGGAGCTGAGCTCGGGCGATCCTAGGCCGGGATCGCAGCGGTCGCAGAGGCTAGCGCATGACGGCGTTCGCGACCGCGGTGGCACGATGACCACAATGGTGGTTCAGCCAGTCGAATTCGACGGCAGCGAGATCGAGCTGCACGGCAACGCCTACCATCACCTGATCCGCGTCAAGCGGCTCAAGGTCGGCGAGGACGTGCGCGTCGTCGACGGCGAGGGTCGGGCGCGACGCGGCGTTTTGGCGCGAGCCGACCGCGACCGCGGCGTCGTGGCGCTCGGCGCGGCGTCGCCGTCGCGCGAGCCGACGCGGCAGGTCGAGCTCTTGGTGGCGCCCCCCGATCCCAACCGCGCCGCGTGGCTGATCGAGAAAGCGACCGAGCTGGGCGTGTTTGCCGTCCGCTTCGTGACCACGGCACGCTCGACCATCGGCCAGCGCGACTACGGTGCGAGCGTTCTCTCCAGGCTCCACCGTCTCGCCGTCGCCGCAGTCGAGCAATGCGGCCGCTCGCGGGTGCCCGACATCTCGACCAGCTCGACGCTCGACGAGACGCTCGTCCGGAGTCGACCCGAGGGGACGCTGCTGTGCGCGCTCGACCCGATCGCCGCCGCGGCTTCTGAGCTCTGGCCGGCCACCGAGAACCCAGCGGGCGCGCTCCAGCTCGGAATCTGGATCGGCCCGGAGGGGGGATGGAGCGACGACGAGCGGGCGCTCTTCGATCGTGCCGGCGTGCGGCGCGTGGCGATCGGCGAACGGATCTTGCGTATCGAGACCGCGGCGGTCGTCGCCTGCGCGCTGGCGCTGCTCGTGGACCGGCGCTGAACGCCTCGCCACCGCACTTTGCGATTGACACCCCAGCGGGCGGGGTCTAGCATGCCGAGCGGGTCGACTGCCCAGGAGGACGGAGTGTCGAAGTCGCCATTCGAGGGGATCGGCTGGGTCTGGATGAACGGCTCGTTGGTCGAGTTCGAGAAGGCGACCGTGCACGTCATGTCGCACGCTCTCCACTACGGCTCGGGCCTCTTCGAAGGCATCCGCTGCTACCGGACAGTGCAGGGACCGGCGGTCTTCCGTCTCCCCGAGCACATGAAGCGGCTCGAAAACTCGTGCAAGGTCTTCCACATGTTGATCCCCTACTCGCGCGAGGAGCTCAACGCCGCTGTCTTCGACACCATCCGCGCCAACGGGCTCGACGAGTGCTACATCCGGCCGATCGTGTACCGCGGCTTCGGCACCGTCGGTATCAACCCGTTGAAATCGCCGGTCGAGGTCGCCATCGCGGTCTGGCCGTGGGGGCGCTACCTGGGCGACGACGCGATCGAGAAGGGGGTCGACGCCTGCGTCTCCTCGTGGCGACGGGACGGTCTCGGCGGCTCGCCGGCGCTCGCCAAGGCGACGGCGAACTATCTCAACTCGCAGCTCGTGAAGATGGAGGCGCTGAGCAACGGCTTCGCCGAGGGGATCGCGCTCGACAGTCACGGCTACGTCTCCGAAGGCTCGGGCGAAAATCTGTTCCTGGTTCAAGACGAGGTCCTGCACACGCCGCCAGTCTCGTCCTCGATCCTGCCTGGCATTACGAGAAACGCGGTCATCGTGCTCGCCCAGGAGCTGGGGATTCAGGTGCGGCGCGAGGCGATCCCGCGCGGCATGCTCTACACCTGCGACGAAGCGTTCTTCACCGGCACCGCAGTCGAGATCGCGCCGATTCGGTCGATCGATCGCATCTCGGTGGGCGAAGGGGTGCCGGGCCCGATCACGAAGCGCTTGACGGCCGACTTCCTCGGCCTCACGCGCGGCACGATCCCCGACCGGCACGGCTGGTTGACGCCGGTGCCGGCGGCCGTCGGGGCGCCCGCGGGCTGACGTGGGCACGCAGGTTCGACGAAGGAGGCGCCAGCGATGAACGTCAACGACCTACTCAAGATCGGCGTCGAGCGCAAGGCGTCGGATCTCCATCTCAAGGTGGGCAGTCATCCGATTCTGCGCATCGACGGCGACCTGACGCCGCTCGTCGAGCTCAAGCGCCTGATGCAGGAAGACACCATCGCGATGGCGTTCTCGATGATGAACGCGCGCCAGAAGCAGCGCTTCAAGGACGAGTTTGAGATCGACATCGCTTACTCCGTCCCCGGCCTCGGCCGCTTCCGCTGCAACATCTTCCAGCAGCGCGGCACGGTGGGGCTGGTGCTGCGCGTCATTCCGGGCCGCATCCTGAGCGTGCGCGAGCTGCTCCTGCCGGCGGTGCTCGAGACCATCTGCCAGGAGCAGCGCGGCTTGGTGCTCTGCACCGGCACCACCGGTTCGGGTAAGTCGACGACTCTGGCGGCGATGATCGACTACATCAACGGTCAGCGCAACGAACACATCATCACGGTGGAGGATCCGATCGAGTTCCTGCACCGCGACAAGCGCTCAGTCGTCAACCAGCGCGAAATCGACGTCGACACCCGCGCCTTCTCGGTGGCGCTGCGCTCGGCGCTGCGCCAGGACCCCGACGTCATTCTGGTCGGTGAGATGCGTGACTACGAAACGATCGAAACCGCGCTGCTCGCCGCCGAGACCGGACACTTGGTGTTCTCGACTCTACATACCCTCGACGCCACCGAGACAGTCAACCGCATCATCGCCGTCTTTCCGCCCCACCATCAGAAACAGATCCGCATTCAGCTCGCTCAGGTCTTGAAGGCGGTCATCTCGCTCCGCCTGATGCCGCGCGCCGACGGCGTCGGACGCGTTCCGGCGACGGAGGTGATGATCGTCACGGCGTACATCCGCGAGTGCATCGAGAACAAGGAGAAGACCAAGTACATCCGCGAGCAGATCGCGCTCGGCACCAGCCAGTACGGCATGCAGACCTTCGACCAGTCGCTCTTTCAGCTCTACAAATCGGGCCTGGTTACCCTCGAAGAGGCGATGAAGCGCGCCACTAACCCGGACGAGTTCAAGCTCCGCCTGGCCGGCGTGCAGTTCACTGCCGACGTCTCCCGCGAGCAGATGGAGTCGATGCTCGAGGGTCCGATGGGTCTGGCCGAGGCCGACACCGCCTTCGAAGTCGAGCGGATCCAAGGGCCGAAGAGCTAGTTCGCTTTCTCGTGCGCTCGGCTGATTTCCGGCCTCCCGCCGCCGCGACCGAATCGGATACGCGGCCGAGCGCCTTCGATCGCGCGCTTGGCTTGCTCGGGCGGCGTGCCCACTTCCGAGCCGAACTCGAGCGCAAGCTCCTCCAGCGCGGCTATCCCGAAGCCGAGATCGCGGCGGCGCTGGATCGGCTGACCGCGCTCGGCTACCTCGACGACGCGGCTCTCGCTGCGGCGGAAGCGGTGCGACTGCGCGAACGCAAATCGATCGGGCGCGCGCGCACCGCAGCCGAGCTCTCACGCAAGGGAGCCGGTGCGGCGGCAATCGCAGCGGCGTTGGCTAACGTCTCTGAAGCGGACGAGCTCGAGCGCGCTCGAGCGGCGACGGCGCGCTGGCTGAGCAGGCACCATCTCGATCGTCCCGCACTGGCGCGCCACCTCGACCGCAAAGGCTTCGCGGCAGCGGTCGTCCGTGCAACGCTTCATTCGACTGGGTCCGGCGAGCCCGACGATCCACCCGACGCCGACTGAGCGGCCGAGAGGCTCTCGAACCTGCCACAGACGAGATCCTTCGCTGCGCTCAGGATGACAGCGAAACCGTTGTCATCCTGAGCAAAGCGAAGGATCTCGATCGAGGGCAGCGAGAACCTCAGTGGCTCTCGACGACCCGCACCTTGCGCCAGAGCCGGCGCTCTACTCGGGCTGCGGCACGATCCGGATGTAGGGCCGCGGCGCTTTCCAGCCGTTCGGATACCTCTTCTTCGCGTCCTCGTCGGAGACCGACGCCAGGATGATGACGTCGTCGCCTTTCTTCCAGTTGACCGGGGTCGCGACCTGGTGCTTGGCGGTAAGCTGGCACGAATCGAGCAACCGCAGCACCTCGTCGAAGTTACGGCCGGTGCTCATCGGGTAGGTGAGCGTCGCCTTGATCTTCTTGTCCGGCCCGATGAGGAAGACCGAGCGGACGGTTTGGTTGTTGGCGGGCGTGCGCCCCTCCGAGGTCTCGCCGGCGTCGGCCGGCAACATGTCGAACGCCTTGGCGATCGCGAGCGTGGGATCGCCGATCAGCGGGTAGTTCGGCGCCTGCCCCTGAGTCTCCGCGATGTCTTTCGCCCACTTCTCGTGATTCGAGATCGGATCGACGGAGAGACCGAGGATCTTGCAGTTGCGGCGCGCGAACTCGGGCTGGAGCTTGGCCATGTAGCCGAGCTCGGTGGTGCAAACGGGAGTGAAGTCCTTCGGGTGCGAGAAGAGGATCGCCCAGCCGTCCCCGATCCAGTCGTGGAAGCGCAGTGGGCCCTCGGTGGTCTCGGCGCTGAAGTCGGGCGCCATGTCGTTGATGCGCAGTGTCATGGTTCCTCCCTGATCGAGCTTCCGCGAGCCGGAGGCTCGGACGTGTCGGCCCATTGTGCACCGCGCCGACGCGGCTGGGAAGTACCCCCCCCGCCGCGCCGTTACCTGCATGGTATCTTTCGCATTCCGAAGGAGTTGCCTCTCTGTCACGGCAGCGCCGAGGTGGCTTCGGTAGCCCGGTCCTGCTTGCTCCTCCCCCGAGATTCGGATGAAAAGCGCCGCGATCCGCCAGAGCTTCATCGATTTCTTCGTCGAGCGCGGCCACCGAGCGCTGCCCTCCTCGCCGCTCGTGCCGCACGGCGACGCGACGCTGCTCTTCACCAACGCCGGCATGGTGCAGTTCAAGGACCTCTTCACGGGCGCCACGGTGCCCGACTATCGCCGCGCCGTCACGGTGCAGAAGTGCCTGCGCGTTTCGGGCAAACACAACGACCTCGAGAACGTCGGCCCCAGCCCACGCCACCACACCTTCTTCGAGATGCTCGGCAACTTCAGCTTCGGCGACTACTTCAAGGGCGAGGCGATCGAGTGGGGATGGGAGCTCGTCACCAGCGTCTGGGGTCTGCCGAAGGAGCACCTCTTCGCTTCGATCTTTCGAGAGGACGACGAAGCGTTCGAGCTCTGGCGTTTGGTGTCGGGTCTGCCCGCCGAACGGATCGTGCGCCGCGACGAGAAGGACAACTTCTGGGCGATGGGCGAGACCGGGCCGTGCGGTCCTTGCAGCGAGATCTACGTCGACCGCCGCCCCGGTGAGCCGCTCGTCGCGTGGGAAGAGGGCACCGAGTCGGGGCGCTATCTCGAGATCTGGAATCTGGTTTTCATGCAGTCTGACCGCACCGCCGGCGGCGCCCTGACGCTGCTGCCCAAGCCGTCGATCGACACCGGCGCCGGTCTCGAGCGCGTGGCGGCGGTCCTCTCCAACGTCGACTCGAACTACGACACCGACCTCTTCCGCCCGCTCATCGAGGGGACGGCGACGCTCGCCCGCCGCGACTACGGCGAGAGCGCCGAGGCCGACGTCTCGATGCGCGTCGTCGCCGATCACTTGCGTGCCATCGCCTTCCTGCTCGCCGATGGGGTGGTCGCCGCCAACGAGGGGCGCGGCTACGTCTTGCGTCGCCTGCTGCGCCGGGCGGTGCGCCACGGCATGCGGCTCGGCTTCGAGGAGCCGTTCCTCTTTCGCCTGCTGCCGCTGGTCGACGAAGCGATGGCCGGCCACTACTCCGAGCTCCAGGCGACGCGCGCCGCTTCCGAGGCGAGCGTACGAACCGAAGAGGAGAAGTTCCTCGCCACCGTCGCCACCGGCTCGAAGCGGGTGCAGGAGGCGATCGAGGAGGCGAAGCGCGCCGGTGGGCACCAACTCGCTGGAGAGGTCGTCTTCCGCCTCTACGACACCCATGGGCTACCGATCCAGCTCCTGCGCGAGATCGCGGAGGAGGAGGGCTTCGGGGTCGACGACACCGGCTTCGAGACCGCGCTGGGAGAGCAACGCGAGCGCTCGCGCGCCGCCACCGGCGCGCAACAGAGTCTGGCGCTCGAAGCGCAACAGATCGTGGCGCGCAGGCTGCCCGATGCGAAGCCGACGGAGTTCCTGGGATACGAAGAACTTTCCATAGAAGGGATCCGGGCTCTGGCCGTCGTGCCTCGCGCCGGTAGCTCCCCGACGGGAGACGAGGGATCCGTAGCGTCGGAGCTCTCCGATCTGATCTCGGCCGGCGAGCAGGGTGTCGTAGTCGTCGATCGGACAGTCTTCTACGCCGAGTCGGGAGGCCAGGTCGGCGATCGCGGCGAGCTGCGCTGGAACGGCGGCAGGGCGCGAGTCAACGACACCAGGAGGGATTCAGCGGGTCGAACCCTCCACTTCGTCGAGCTTCTCGAGGGAGCGTTGCAGAAGCCGTTTCCTTCTATGAGCCTTTTCGTTTTTCTGGAGCATCGGCTTCCGACGCAGAGAAACCACACCGCGACCCACCTCTTGCAAGCGGCGTTGCGCCAGGTGCTGGGGGAGGGGGTGCGGCAGGCGGGGTCGCTGGTCCATCCCGACTACCTGCGCTTCGACTTCACCTACGGTAAGCCGTTGACTCCCGCCGAGCGTGCCGAGGTCGAACGGACCGTCAACGCTTGGGTGCTGCGCGCGGTGGCGGTCGAGATCGTCGTCGACCGTTCGATCGAGGAGGCCCGCGCCGCAGGCGCTATGGCGCTCTTCGGCGAGAAGTACGGCGAACGGGTGCGCACGGTCGAGATCCCGGGCTTCTCGCTCGAGCTCTGCGGCGGCTGCCACGTGCGCAACACGGGCGAGATCGGGCCGTTCGTTCTGCGCTCCGAGCGCGGAGTCGCTTCGGGGGTGCGCCGGATCGAAGCCCTCACCGGGGAGGCCGCCCTGCGCCTCCTGCGCTCGCGCGACGAGGAGCTGGCGCGAGTGGAGACACTCCTCGGCGCCGAGCCGAGCCGCGCCGAGCGCGAGATCGAGCGACTGCGGAGCGAGCTCGCCGGACGCGACGCCGAGCTGGCCAAGTTGCGGCGGCAGCTGGTGGCCGGTAGCGCTCCGGGCGGCGCCGAGCAGGAGGTCGCAGGGGTCAAGCTCCTCGTGCGCGAGGTGCCGGCGGCACCGGCGGCGGAGCTGCGTGGCCTCGCCGACGAGCTGCGGGCTCGGCTCGGCTCCGGCGTTGTCGTCCTCGGCACGCGCGGCGAAGGCAAGGTGAGCCTGGTCGTCTCGGTGAGCGACGACGTCCGTGGGCGCGTGCCGGCCGGCAAGCTGATCCAGCAGATCGCGGCGTTGGTCGGCGGATCGGGCGGCGGTCGCGACGACTTCGCGCAGGCGGGGGGACGGCTTCCTGACCAGCTCCCGGAGGCGCTGCGCCGCGTTCCCGAGCTGGTCGGACGGTTCGCCGGCGCCTCGGCGTGAGACGCCGCAGGGAGGCCCGCTCAGGTCGCTGGGCCCCCAGCTGTTTTGGGCGGAGTACAATCGTTCGAGCTCGGATGAAGATCGCTCCCGCCGTCGCGGCGCTCCTTTTCGCCCTGTCGGCCGCCGCGGTGCACGCGGGGGTCGAGGTGGGCGTGCGCGACGACGGCATCAAACTGATCCGCGGCGAGCCCGGAGCGTCGCGCAATCGGCGGCTGGCGGCGCGCCTGGTGGCCGTCCCGACCGCCAAGATGGCGGCGCTCTTCGACTACTGGGCAGAGGAGCGTCAGCTCGATCCGCGACTCGTCCAGGCCGTCGTTCAGGTCGAGTCGGGCTACAACCCGCGGGCGCTCTCGAACAAGGGCGCGATCGGTCTGATGCAGCTCATGCCGCAGACGGCACGCGAGCTCGGCATCCCCGACCCGTGGGATCCGGAGAAGAACATCGAAGGTGGCACCGCCTATCTGCGCCGCATGCTCGACCTCTTCTCGGACGATCTCGAGCTGGCGCTGGCGGCCTACAACGCCGGTCCCACCGCGGTGCTCGAGCACGCCGGGATCCCGCCCTACGCCGAGACCCGTGCCTACGTTCGGAAGGTGATCTGTCTCTACGACGGCGACTGCCGCGCCGAGGCCGAGTCTCGCCGGCCCGAGATCCGGATCGAACGCGACTCGAGCGGACTCTTGTTGATCACCGCCGGACGGGACAGGTGAAGAACCTTCCCAACCTCCTGACGCTCGTCCGCATCCTCCTCGTTCCGATCCTCGTGACGGTCCTGTTCACGAAGCTCGAGGGGAAGGAGTGGTTCGGGCTCGGCCTTTTCCTGGCGGCGGCGGCGACCGACGTCCTCGACGGCTTTCTCGCCCGGCGCTGGAACCGGGTGACGCGCCTGGGGCAGATCCTCGATCCCGCGGCGGACAAGATCTTGATGGCCTCGGCCTTCATCTCGCTGGTGGAGCTCAATCCATCGGTCGTGCCCGCCTGGATGGTAGCCCTCATCCTGGCCCGCGAGTTCGCCGTCGGAGCGCTACGTAACGTGGCGGGGGCGGCAGGCATGATCATCCCCGCCGGTTGGTCGGGAAAACTCAAGACCGGGGTACAGGTGGTGGCGGTCTCGCTCTTGATCGTCCACAACCAGCTCGGCGAGTTCAACCATCTCTCACGCATCTCGCTCTGGGTCGCGGTCGGCATCTCGGTCTTCTCCGGGATCGAGTATTTCGTGCGCTACCGCGCGCAGCTGAACGATCGCGTGACGGCGGCCGGGCTCGCGGAGCGATGATCCACCGCTCTTGGGCGGAGCGCCTCTTCGTTCTGGCTGGGCGCCGGCCACGCACTGTCTTCGCTGGTACGTTCGCCGCCTTGCTCTTGGGGCTCGCGGCCGCCGCGCAGCTGAAGTTCGATCCTGACGTTCTCCACCTGCTTCCCAAGCGCGATGAAGCGGTCAACGTCTACAAGGAGACGTTGGAGCGCTTCGGGACCGTCGATTACTTCGTCGTCGGGGTGCGCATACCGGAGGGCGCGCCGCTCGATCCGTACGAGAGCTTCGCCGACCTCTTGGTCGAGAAGATGGAGGCGAGCGGGCTTTTCGCCACGATCGAGTCGCGGCTGGGAGAGCCTGAAGAGCTGCTGCGCGAGTTCCTGCCCCAGTCGCTCCTTTTTCTCGACGAGGGCGGTCGCCAACAGCTCGCCCTGCGGCTGACCGACGAAGCGATCCGGCGGCGCGCCGAGGAGCTGCGCCGTCAGCTCGAAACTCCGCAGGCGGTAGCGCTCCGCGACTTCTTGAAGCTCGATCCGCTCGGCCTCTCGGCGGTCTTCTTCGACCGCTTGGGCGGCCGGCGCGGTCCGCTGGCGGTCGACTGGACCAGCGGCCGCTACCTGTCGCGCGACCATCGGCTCCTCCTCGTGCTCGGCAAGCCGATCAAGTCCGCCCAGGACCTCGAATTCAATCGCGACCTGGTGGCGAACATGGAGCGCGATGCGGAGCTGGCGCGCCTCAAATGGCCCGAGCTGACCGAGGGCGTCGAGCTCGACCTGCCGGAGCTCCTCTGGGGCGGCCGCTATGTAATTACGCTCGACGACACTGCCCTCATCTGGCGCGACGTCTGGGTGAACGCGGCGACCTCGCTCGCCGGAGTTCTGATCCTCTTCTGGCTCGCCTACCGGCGAGCGTCGCTCCTCCTGCTCGTCTTCTCGCCACTGCTGGTTGGCCTGTCGATCACCTTCGGATTCGCTTCGCTTGCGGTCGGCGTGCTGGCGTCGACGACCGCCGGCGTGGCGGCGCTCCTGGTCGGGCTGGGCGACGACTTCGTCATCGTGCTCTACGGGCGTTACGTGACCGAACGCTGGCGCGGCGCGTCGGTCGAGGGGTCGCTGCGCGCTATGGGCGGAGCGACTGCGCGCGGTGTCATCTTGGGTGCGGTCACCACGACGGCGACCTTCTACTCGTTCTTGATCACCGACTTCACCGGCCTCTACCAGATGGGGCTCATCGTCGGCACCGGCATCCTCTTCTGCCTGCTGGCGGTGCTGCTCCTGGTGCCGGCAATGATCGGCTGGAGCGAAGAGCGCCATCGCAAGCGCGAGAGCGAGCCCCGCCTCCACATCTTCGCATTTGGAATCGAACGAGTGACGCAGCTCGCTATCCGCTTTCCACGCGCCACGCTGGCGATCGCGGCCGTGATCTCGGTGGGTGCGGCCGCTGCCGCCCCGCGTCTAGGCTTCGACGACAGCGTCGAAGCGCTGCGACCGAGCGGCAACCGCGGCATCGTCGCCCAGCAGGAGGTCAATCGGCATTTCGGGTCGGGCTTCGACCACATGTCGCTGGTCCTCGAAGGCGCGACGCTCGAGGAGACGCTGGCGTTGGTCGATCGCGCCGCGGTGGCCGCGGCGCGGCTAGTCGCCGAAGGTCAGCTCGGCGGCTACGACGCGGTGACGTCGGTCCTGCCTTCGCCCGACGCGCAGCGCGAGGTGCTGGCCTGGCTCGAACGCGAGCGCGCCTCCGGCGCCATGGACCCCGCGCGAGTGCGCGCCACCTTCGCGCGCGCCGCGGAGGCGGAGGGTCTGCGCGTCGAGCCTTTCGAAGGGGGGCTCGAGCTGCTGACGCGAGCTCTCACTCCGGCCGGCCCGGTGACCCGCGAGGCGGTCCTCGCGAGCTCGCAGGGCGCGACGCTGCTCGACCGCTACCTGCGCGAGCTGCCAGCAGGCTGGACCAGCGTCGTCAAGCTCTACAACGTGCCGGGGAGGCCGAAGCGGGAAGTGCCTCAAGCGGCGCTCGACCTCGCCGAGTCGCTCGGAGAGGGCGCACGACTCACCGGAATCAACGTCTTGTCGCGCTCGCTGCGCGGACAGGTACGCGCCGACGCCTTCGTTTCGGCGGCGATCGGCCTGGTGCTCGTGACTCTGCTCCTCTGGCTCGATTTCCGCAGCGTCCGCAGCGCGCTCCTGGCGCTCTGGCCCCTCCTCCTGGGCGTGCTCTGGATGGTCGGCGCCATGGCGCTCCTCGATCTCCATTTCAACTTCATGAACCTGTTCGTCATCACCATGATCCTGGGCATCGGCGTCGACTACGGCATCCACGTCATCCATCGCTACCAGGAAGAGCGCGAAACGCCGGGGGGCGACGTCGCCGAGGCGGTGCAGGAGACGGCACGCGGCGTGATGTTGGCGGCGCTGACCACGATGGTCGGTTTCGGCTCGCTGGCGACGTCGCACTACCCTGGATTGGTTTCTATGGGTCTGGTCTCGCTCTTGGGCACCTTCGCGACCGCGCTCGTCGCCGTCACCGTCGTCCCCGCCTGGCTCTTCTGGCGCCAGAAAGGGCTTGCAGCGGAGAGCTGAGCCGGGGTCGGGCAGGTGCGACCTTTGCGCTCAGCTCGAGAAGCCGATCCCCAGTCGATCGAGGAGGCGTAGGAGGAGGGTCGGCGTGCCACCGGCGTCGACGCGGCGGAGGTCGCGCGTCACCCGGTCGACTGCCCAGCGGCGGAGCGGGCGCGGCGGGAAGGGGAGCGGCGGCTTTCGCACCAACGCGAGGTCGAGGAGGTCGGAGCGCCTCTCGAGCGCCAGGTGGGCGAGGATCTTGCCGGCGATCCGCGTCGTGCCGACGCCGTGGCCGGTGTAGCCCAGGCCGTAGAGGAGCCGCCCGCGCTCGAGCGCGCCGAAGAACGGCGTGAAGCGTGTCGTCGAGCAGATCGGCCCGCCCCACGCGTAGGGGAACTCGAGCTCTCCGAGCTGCGGAAAGCGGGCGCGGAAGCTCTCGCGCAGCTCGGCGTAGTGGCGCGGCGAGTGATCGCACTCCGGGCCAACGCGATCGCCGTCGAAGTAGCGCGCCTCGCTGGTGCCCCAAACAATTCGACCGTCGGCGGTCGGCCGCGCGTAGTGAAAGAAGTTGCGGCCGTCGGTGAGCGCGCGGCGGCGCCGCCAACCGATCGCCGCGCGCTGTTCCGGCATCAGCGGCGCGCTGGCGACGACGTAGTCGTAGAGCGGCAGGAAGCGCCTGCCGAGCCGCGGCGCCAGCCGCTGCGAGTAGGCGTTGGTGGCCAGGACGCCGCGCCGGGCGAGAACGCTTCCCGAGGCGGTTCTGAAGCGCAGACCGCCGCCCTCGCGTCGATAGCTCTCGACGCGAGAGCCTTCGAAGAGTTCGACTCCTAGTCTTCGCGCCTCTCGAGCCAGTCCCAGGGCGAGCTTGACCGGATGCACTGTCGCGGCGCGCGGCGCCAGGAGAGCCCCGAGGTGGAGGGGCGAGACGATCTCGTCGCCGAGCTCGTCGCGGTCGAGCCAGCGCCAGTCGTCGACGCCGAGCCGCTTCGCGCAGGCTCGCGAGGCAATCAGCTCCTCCCGGTGCTGCTCGGAGAGCGCGACGACGAGCTGGCCGCACCGTTCCCACTCGGCGTCGATGGTGCGATCGGCGAGGAAGCGTTCGAGCTCGACGAGATTGGCGCGCGCCAGTGCCGCCAGGCGCTTGGCTTCCGCGACTCCGAAATGCGCGACGGCCAGCTCGTGCGAGTGATCGAACGTCTCGCCGACGATTCCAGCGTTGCGGCCAGAGGCGCCGTAGGCGATCCGTTCGGCTTCGAGCAGCACGACCTCGGTCGCCGGATCGAGCTCCTTCAGGAAGAGGGCGGTCCACAGCCCGGTGAAGCCGCCGCCCACTACGACGACGTCGGCGTCGCGGTTCGCAGCGAGCGGCGGCGACGGCTCGACCTTGCCGACGCTGGCCAGCCAGTAGCAAGCGCGCGCGATCGGGGCCGGCGCGCTCGCGGCTACTACTTCAGAGCGCGTGCTCGCCGTAGACCGCCTGGAGTGACTCGTCGAGCGCGGCGAGGAAGCGGTCGAGGATCGGGTAATCGATTGTCAGCGCCGGTTCGACGCGCAGGACGCGCGAGTTGATGTAGGTTCCCGAGATCAGGATCTGGCGCGCGAAGAGCTGCTTCGCGACCGCGTAGCCGAGCTGATCGTCGGCGAACTCCATCCCGAGCATGAGGCCGCGCCCGCGGGCAAGTAGGAAGACCTTGGGATAGCGGGCGGCGAGCTCGGCGAAGCGACCCAAGAGGTACTCGCCCTTCTCGGCCGCCTGCCGCGGTAAATCCTCCTCGAGCAGGACGTGGATGGTGGCGATCGCCGCGGCGCAGGCCAGCGGGTTGCCGCCGAAGGTGGTGGTGTGGAGGAACGGATTCTCGATGTAGCGCTCCCAGGTCTTGGGCGTGCCCACGCAGGCGCCGATCGGCATCACGCCGCCGCCGAAGCCTTTGCCGAGCGCCATCAGGTCGGGAACGACGCCGTCGTGCTCGCAGGCGAACATCTTTCCCGACCGCCCCATGCCCGTCTGGATCTCGTCGAAGACCAGCATCGCGCCGTAGCGATCGCACAGCTCGCGCGCCGCGGCGAGGTAGCCGGGCGGCGCCACGTTGATGCCGCCCTCGCCCTGGATAGGTTCGATGACGACGGCGGCGACGCGATCGCCGGTGAAGTCGAACGTCTTCATCATCTTGGCCAGGACGTCGACATCGCCCCAGGGCAGATGCGTCCAGTGCAGGAGAGGCAGGAACGGTTCGCGAAACATCGCCTTCGAGGTGCCACCGAGCGAGCCCAGACTCTTGCCGTGAAACGCTCCGACGGTTCCGATCAGATGGTGGTGTCCGGTCGTGAGCATCGCCATCTTTAGACAGCCCTCGATCGATTCGGTACCCGAGTTGGTGAAAAAGCTGTATTGCAGCTCGCCGGGAGTGATCAGCGCGACGAGGCGAGCCAAGTAGGTGCGCAGGGGATCGATCAGCTCCTGCGAATGGATCGCCTGCTTCTCGAGCTGGTCGCGCACCGCCTGGAGAACCCTCGGATGGCGGTGGCCGACGACGTAGATCCCAAAACCGCCGAGCATGTCGATGAACTCGCGCCCGTGGACGTCGCGGAAGACGGCGCCTTCGTCCTCCCACTCGACCGCCGTGTAGTCGGTGGAGACCGACTTCCGGTAGTGGAGGAACCCTTCGTTGACGTGGTCGGTCCAGTAGCGCACCGATTCGTCGACCACGCGTCGCGCCTCCTCGGGCGAGAGCGTCCGCTTGGCGATCAGGTCGAGCGCGGCGGCGGCGGCGCGAGCCGCTTCGACGAGGTCCTGAGACATGAGGGAAGGTCCTTTCGAGCGCCAGCAGCGCGCTTCGACTCTAGCAGGACGGAAAGAGCAGTTCGAAGCGCGAGCCGCGGCCGAGCGCGCTCTCGACGAAGACGAAGCCGCGGTTCTGGCGCACGAGACCGAGCAGCGCGGCGAGACCGAGGCCGGTCCCCTGCCCGAACGGCTTGGTGGTGAAGAACGGCTCGAAGAGACGCTCGCGGGTCTCGTCGGTCATTCCGAGACCGGAATCGCGCACCGAGAGCGAGACGTAGTCGCCGTCTAGGACCTGCTCGCCTGCGGCGTCACGTGTCGCCGCCTGGCGTCGCCGCGCCAGGACGATCTCGATCGAACCGCCTCGCGGCATGGCGTCGCGGGCGTTGTCGACCAGGTTCCAGACAAAGCGCCGCAGGTGCATTGCGTCGGCCTCGATCCAGAGCGGCGCCGCCTCGACGAGCGCTCGGATCTCGATCTCGGGGCCAGCCAAGCGTCTCGCCTCCTCGGCGAGCTCCTCGGCGAGCGCGGCGACGTCGATCCGCTCCGGTCTCATGAGCTGCTTCTGACCGGTGGCGAGCAGCTCGGCGGTCAGGCGCGAAGCCTGTTCGGCCGCTCCGCGAATCGCGGCGGCGGCCGCCTGCACTGTCGCCGGCTCGATCTCGACGCGCGCCTCGAGGCGCGAGGCGAAACCGAGGATCACCGTGAGGCGGTTGTTGAAGTCGTGCGCGACGCCGGCCGCGAGCCGGCCGATCGCCTCGAGTTGGCGAGAGCGGGCGAGCGCCTCGGAGGCGTGCTCGGAGATGGCCTGCAAACGGAGGTGGCGGGCTCGAAAGCGAGCCCAGGCCCAGGCTGCGAGCGCAGCCAGGATGCCGGAGCTTGCGACGACCAAGATGTTGCGCGAGGCACGGTAGCTCTCAGGGCTCGGCAGCAGAGATTCGTGAATCAGGTGGAGGAGCGGCAGCAGGACGACATAAGCGAGGACCGGGCTGAACTGCGGCAGCTCGGGGGCGCGGCCGGCGCGTACGAAAGTCGTCTCGATCGAGATTGGCGGTTCGCGCAGATCGGTGCGGCCGGCGCAGGCGGCGGCGACGAAGGCAGAATAGTAGAGGAAGAGAGGGATCGGATTGACAGTGGGAACGTAGCCTGCCGTGCGCGTCGCAACCTCGAAGAGGTCGGCGGCAAGAAGGAACACGCCGGCCAGAGTAAGGAGACCGAGGAAGCGACGGCGCGTGCCCGGCTCCGAGCGCCTTAGGAGCAGCGCGAGCCGCGCGAGAAGCAGGAGATCGAAGAGGACGTAGTAGGTCCACCAGGTGCCGGAACGGAGCGCGTGCTCGGGGTCGAGGTTGAACGGCAAGACGAGAAAGTAGGCGAGAAGGGCGTCGATCACCAGAATCGTGGCGAGGAGCTCGATCTGCACGTGGAACGAGCGACCCGGGTCGGAGGGCCGCGCCACGACAGTCTCGCCGGCGAGCAAGATCAGGCTATAGCTCAGAAGGTAGAGGAGATCGGTGGCGAGATCGAGCGGCGAAATCGAAGGCGAGCTGTTAGGCAAGAGCTCGACGAGCTCGGCTACCATCCAGGCGGCGAGCCCGGCGGCGAGCGAGCTGTAAGCCCAGCGCGCCGCCCGGCCGCGCGCGCGGCGGAGGCTGGCGCCGGCCGTGACGGCGGCTGCGCCGGCGAGCAGAGCGAATCCGAGCTCACTCGCGAAGAGGAGGTTCAGCTCGGCCGAGAACGGCTCGACGAAGACCACGACCATCGATCCGACGAAGATCGCCGCCGTAGCGAGGAGAAACGGATCAGAGCGAGGCGAGCGAGTCACGGAGAGCTGCGGTGTGTCGGTCGACGTGCTCGGCGGTCGTGGCCGGCGAGAGGAGCGCCATGTTGTGGAACGGTGTCAAGAGGACGCCCCGGTTCAACGCCGCGACATGCAGGTAACGATCGAGCAGCGGGTCGACGGCCGCAGCGGCCTCGCTTCCGTTGCGCGGGGGCGTGGCGCGGAACCAGTACTCGACGCGACAGCCGAGGCGCGCCACCGTCCACGGCAGGCCGAAGTCGGAGACGACGCTCTCGACGCCCGACGCGAAGCGCTCGCCGAGCGCCAGCATGCGGTCGTAGGCCTCCTCGGTGAGCACCTCCTCGAGCGTGGCTCGCATGGCGGCCATCCCGAGGGCATTCGCCGCCAGCGTGCCGCCGATGCCGCCAGTGTCGGAGAGCTCGGACGGGATCGCGTCGCGCAGCCGCTCGCCGACCGCGGCCGAGAGTCCGTAGACCGCCGCCGGAACGCCGCCGGCAATCGGTTTGCCGAGCGTCAGGAGGTCGGACTCGAGACCCCAGGCACGGGTGGCGCCGCCCGGGCCAACCGAGATCGTATGCGTTTCGTCGAGGACGAGGAGGGTGCCGTGGCGCCGCGTCGCCTCGCGCAACGCCTCGTGAAAGCCCCGGTCGGGGAGCACGATGCCGATGTTGGTCAGCGCTGGCTCGGCGAGGATACAGGCGACGTCGCCATGGGCGAGCTCGCGCTCCAGCGCTTCGATGTCGTTCCACTCGACGACCCGCGTCGTCAATGCGAGGTCGACGGGCGGGCCGATATTGCCGGCGCGGGCGACGACGCGGCCGTTCACGAGCGTCGCGAACGTCTCGTCCACGGTGCCGTGGTAGCACCAGTTGAAGACCAGGATCTTGGGTCGCCCGGTGAGCTGCCGCGCCAGCCGGATCGCGAAGCGGTTGGCGTCGGTGGCGGTGAGCGCGAACTGCCAGAGCGGAAGCCCGAAGCGCCGAGTCAGCTCGTCGCCGACCACGAGCACGTCGGCGGTGGGCAGCATCGAGGTCAGGCCGCGCGGGAGCTGCTCTCGGATCGCGACGAGCGTCGGCGCCGGCGCGTGGCCGGCCATGGCGCCGCTGTCGCCGAGGCAGAAATCGACGTACTCGTGGCCGTCGACGTCGACGAGTCGGCTGCCGCTCGCCCACTCGACGAAAAGCGGAAACGGCCCCGGCCAACGCACCATCCACGGCATCGGCACGCCGGCGAAGAGCCGCGACCGCGCCTGGTCTGCGAGCTGCCGCGAGCGCGGACGTGCGCGCTCGTAGCCATTGAGCTCGCGGGCAAGGGCGGCCGCGAGGCGATCGCGGTCGATCGCCACTGGCATCAGGTTACTGCGACTTCACCTGCGTCCAGATCTCGTCGTAGAGCTTATTGGTGTCGCCGAGATCGTTGATGAACTCCGACTTCGCGATCAGCTCCGCCGAGGGATAGATCGCCGGGTTCGCGAGATCGGCCGGAGTGATGAACGCACGCGCCGCCTTGTTCGGCGTCGCGTACTGGTTGAAGTTCGAGAGGCGGGCGCCGATCTGGGCGTCGAGAATGAAGTTGAGGAACTTCTCGGCCGCGTCGAGATGCGGCGCCTTGGCAGGAATCGCCAGGTTGTCGACCCAGAGCACGGTGCCCTCGTTGGGCACGAAGAAGTCGGTGTCGGCGTCTTCGCTCATGCCGCGCACGGCGTCGCCGTTGTAGACCACCGCCGCGGTGACCGCCTTGCTCAGCACCTTGTTCTTGCCCCCGACGCCGCCTTCGAAGCCCTGCGAACGCTTCTTGGCACCGAGCAGCGCCTCGCGGGCCGCCTTGAGATCGTCGGGGCTGGTGGTGTTGGCGCTCTTGCCCAGGCTGCGCAGGACACAGCCGGTCATCTCGCGAATCGAATCCATGAGCAAGAAGGTGCCCGGCTGCTTCGCCTTGTCGAGGAGTAGTCCCCAGGTCCGCTCGGTCGACTTGGCCGCCGACTTGCGCAGATAGATGCCGACAGTGCCCCACTGGTACGCCACCGAGTGCTTGTTGCCCGGATCGAAGACCGGATTGGTGAACTTGTCGTCGAGGTTCACGATGTTGGGGATCTTGGCGTGGTTCAGCTCCGCCAGGAGACCGAGCTGCACCATCACCGGCACGATGTAGTTGCCCGGCACGACGACGTCGTAGAGCGCCGTCCCGCCGCTCTGGAGCTTGGCCACCATCGACTCGTTGTCCTCGTAGAGATCGATCGTGACTTTGCAGTTGTGCTGTTTCTCGAAGTCGGCGACGATGGTGTCTTCGATGTACTCGCTCCAGATGTAGAGGTTGAGCTCGCACGGACCGGCAGGCGCTGCCGCCGGCGTCGCGGTCGCGGCGGTCTGGACGGGCACCTCCTCCTTCTTGCCGCAGGCGACGGCGAGCAGAACGAGGGCGGCCAAAGCGACGGCGTATTTCTTCATGACGATTCTCCTTGCGGTTGGCGGGGACGCTCCAGCAGCGTCACCACGAGAGTGCCCACGATCGAGACCAAGACGATGAGCGTCGAGAGCGCGTTGATGTCGGGTGTGATCCCTCGTTTGACAGAGGAGTAGATCAGAATCGGCAGGGTCGTCGCTCCCGGGCCAGTCGTGAAGAAGCTGACCACGAAGTCGTCGAGCGAGAGGGTGAAGGCCAGCATGCCGCCGGCAATGATCGCCGGCACGATGCGCGGAAAGGTGACGTGCCAGAACGTCTGCCACGAGGTCGCGCCGAGGTCGTGCGCGGCCTCCTCGACGGCAGGATCCATGCCGACCAGACGCGAACGGACGACGATGGCGACGAACGGGATCTGGAAGGTCACGTGGGAGACGATCATTGTCGTCATCCCGAGCTGGAAGAGACCGAAAGCGTCGCGCACGACGGCGTAGAACATCAGCATCGCGACGGCCATCACGATGTCCGGAATGACGACCGGGATGTACATGAGGAAGGAGAAGAGCTTCTTGCCCGGGAAGCGGTAGCGCTGCAGCCCGAAGCCGAGGAGGGTACCGAGCAGGGTGGCGAAGAGCGTGCTGACGATGGCGAGAAAGAAGGTGTTCTTGACCGCGTCGAGCTTGTCGGGGCTGTCGAGGAGCCCGGTGTACCACTGGGTGGTGAAGCCGCGCCACGGGCCGCCGTGTTTGGCGGCGTTGAACGAATAGACCACCACCACCGCGATCGGCGCGTAGAGGAAGAGGTAGAGCAGGCCTGAGACGAGCGTCAGCCAGAGGCGCGACGGTTTCACAGCAGGCCCTCTTCGCCTTTGGCCGAGGCGAGCCGCGCGTTGACCCAGAGCCCGACCATCATCACCGCCATGCCGACGAAGGCGATCGCCGAGCCGAACGGCCAGTCGCGGCTGGGGCCGAACTGCTGTTGGATGGCGTTGCCCAGCATGACGGTCTTGGCGCCGCCCAAGAGGTCGGGCACCACGAACTGCCCGGTAGCGGGGATGAAAACGAGGATCACGCCGGCGATCGTGCCGGGGAGGAGCTGCGGCAGGATGGCGTGACGGAAGACGCGCGGGCCGTTAGCGCCGAGGTCGGCCGCCGCCTCGGCGATCGCCCAGTCGAGCTTCTCGACCGCGGTGTAGAGCGGTAGAACCAGAAACGGCAGGTAGGCGCAGAGCATGCCAATGTAGACCGCAGGTGCGCTCGGGTAGAGCGGCACACCGGCCTCGGCGAGGCCGAGCCAGGTAGCGATGCGCGCCAGGAGGCTGTCGGGGCCGAGCAGGATCTGCCAGGCGTAAGTGCGGATCAGGAGGTTGGTCCAGAACGGGATGACGACGAGAGTGAGCGCGATCTGCTTCTTGCGCCCCTCGAGCCCGGCGATGAAGAAGGCGAGCGGAAACGAGGCCAGCAGGCAGACGATCGTCGTGCCGACGCCGAGGACGAGGCTGCGCACGATGATCTGCGGGTACTGCGGATCGAAGCCCAAGAGTCCGAATCCGGCGATGCGGCGGTAGTTGTCGAAGGTGAACGGCAGCTCGATCTCGCCGTAGGTGCCGCGCGTCAAGAAGCTGATCACGCCGATGCCGACCAGCGGCACGAGCAGGAAGAGCAACACCCAAAGGATCCCCGGCCCGCTCGTCAGTGCCGACCGCACCAACTGGCCGACGCCGGTCAGGCGCTCCCCGAAGCGAACCTCGGTGACGCGTATAGCCACTAATCTTCCAGCACGACGAGCGCGGAGGGGGGCAAGAAGAGCTCGACGGCGTCGCCGATCTCGAGCCCTTGGAGCCCCTGCTGGAGCGAGTTCATGACGTACGCCGTCATTCTGCCGAGCGGGGTCGAAAGCAGGTAGTGACTCTCGGCGCCGATGTAAAGGACCTCCTCGACTCGCGCCGGAACGCAGTTCTCGCGCGACTGGCCGCCGGCGGCGGCAAGCGCCACCTTTTCGGGGCGGATCGCGAGCGTGGCCTTGCCGTTCGCGGGAAGCGGACGACCTCCGGAGCGGACGCTCAACGGGCCGAGTGCCGAGCGCACGAGTGTCGCCCCTTCCACTTCGACTTCGAGCAGATTGCACGAGCCGAGGAACTGCGCCACGAAACGGTTCCGCGGCCGCTCGTAGAGCGCTTCCGACGCGTCCAACTGCTCGATTCTGCCGGCGCGCATGACCGCGATCCGGTCGCTCATGACCAACGCCTCCTCCTGGTCGTGAGTGACGAACAGGAACGTGATTCCCAGCCGGCGCTGCAGAGCCAAGAGCTCGACCTGCAGCTCCTTCCTCAGCTTGAGATCGAGCGCCCCGAGCGGCTCGTCGAGAAGCAGCACCTTCGGTTCGTTGACGAGCGCCCGCGCCAGCGCCACGCGCTGCTTCTGCCCGCCCGACAGCTGCGCCGGCTTGCGGTCGGCGAAGCGGCCGATCTGGACCATTTCGATCGCCTGCTCGACCTTCGCCGCGACCTCCGCTTCGGGCTTCTTCTTCATCCGCAGCCCGAAGGCGATGTTGTCGCGCACGTCGAGGTGCGGAAAAAGGGCGTAGGACTGAAAGACAGTGTTCACCGGACGCTTGTGAGCCGGGATCGCTGTCGACTCGACGCCGCAGATCGCCACCTCGCCGCGGTCGGCCAGGTCGAGCCCGGCGACAATGCGCAGGAGCGTCGTCTTGCCGCATCCGGAGGGGCCGAGGAGCGAGAAGAACTCGCCCTCGAAGACCGTCAGGTCGACGCTGTCCAGAGCGACGAAGTCGCCGAAAGTCCGGACGATGCCACGAGCCTCGATCGCAGGCTTGCGCGCCGCGACCTCCACCCGCTTCGCCGTCGACGGTTCGGCCATCGGAGCTCCTACGAAACGCAGATGATGAGGGGCGAAACTCTACCGCATTGCGCGGTGGTGCCCGATCGCGCCGGCGGGAGCCCATGCAGGCTGTGCCGCCAGTCGTATTGGGGAGCGCGTGCTAGCATCCCGAAAGCGTTTCGTCCCTCGCCTGCGTGCGCTTCCTGCTGCGTGCGGGCGACCTCTGCGGAGCCACCATGTCGACCGCGATCCAGATCCGGACCGAGATTCCGGGCCCCCGGTCGCGGGCGCTCGCCGCCCGGCGGGAGGCGGCGGTACCGCGCGGTGTCGGCTCGACTGCGCCGGTCTTCGTCGCCGCCGCGCGGGGCGCCACTCTCACCGACGTCGACGGCAATACCTACCTCGACTTCGCCGGCGGAATCGGCACGATGAACGTCGGACACGTCAACCCCGAGGTCGTACGCGCCGCGAAG
>CAZPYU010000034.1:0-5923 GCA_964590905.1 uncultured Thermoanaerobaculia bacterium | reverse complement strand
GCTTCGTGCATCTCAGTGCGCCGGCTCTCTGAGCTTGGCGTCGGGCGTCAAGGTCTTCACCTCGAACATCGCGATCACCGGGAAGACGCGAACGAAGAGGAACATCAGCGCCAGGAAGAGGCCGATCGAACCGAAGAAGGTCGAGAAGTCCCAGCCGGTCGGCTTGTACATCCCCCACGAGCCGGGCAGGAAGTCGCGGTGGAGGCTCATCGGGATGATGACGAAGCGCTCGAGCCACATTCCGACGTTGACGAACATCGAGATCACGAAGAGCGCTGCCGCATTGAAGCGCACCTTGCGGAACCAGAGCGGCTGGATCGCGAGGATGTTGCACAGGATGAGCGAGAACCAGATCCAGCTGTACGGCCCCAAGATCCGGTTCTTCATCACGTAGATCTCGTACAGGTTGCCGCTGTACCAGGCGGTAAAGAGCTCCATCACGTAGCCGTAGCCGACGATGAGGCCGGTGACCAACATCACCTTGCCCATGTTGTCGAGGTGCTTGGCGGTGATGAAGTCTTCGAGACCGAAGAGCTTGCGCATCGGCACGGCGAGCGTGAGCACCATCGCGAAACCGGCGAAGACGGCGCCGGCGACGAAATAGGGCGGGAAGATCGTGGCGTGCCAGCCCGGCACCTGGGACGAAGCGAAATCGAGCGACACCACCGAGTGCACCGAGAGCACGAGCGGCGTCGAGAGGCCGGCCAGGAGGAGATACGCCTGCTCGTAGTTGTGCCAGTGCCGCGCCGAGCCGCGCCAGCCCAGAGCGAGAAAGCCGTAAGCCCACTTCTGCCAGATCTTCTTGGTCTTGTCGCGCAGCGTCGCGAGGTCGGGGATGAGACCGATGTACCAGAAGAGCAGCGACACCAGGCCGTAGGTCGAGACCGCGAAGACATCCCAGATGAGCGGGCTCCTGAAGTTCGGCCACAGGCTCATCGTGTTGGGATACGGCAGCAGCCAGTAGGCGGCCAGCCAGGGCCGACCGGTGTGGAAGAGCGGGTAGATCACCGCGCAAGCGACCGCGAAGAGCGTCATCGCCTCGGCGAAACGGTTGATCGAGGTGCGCCACTCCTGGCGCAGAAGAAGCAAGATCGCCGAGATCAGCGTGCCGGCGTGGCCGATGCCGATCCACCAGACGAAGTTGATGATGTCGAAGCCCCAACCGACCGGCTGGTTGTTGCCCCAGATGCCGATGCCGGTGAAGACGAGCTTGGTCAACGAACCGAGCAGCATCAGCACGCCGGCGAAGGTCACCGCCATGCCGGCGTAGAACCAGAGCGGCATCTTGCCCAGAACGACCGAGCTGATCTTGTCGGTAACCGTGCGGCTGTCGTGCCCGGGTGCGATGACCGGCGGATCGATCGGCGCGCCGCTGCCGCGGGTCAGATCGGCGACGCTCATGCCACCAGCTCCGGATTCGGATTCCGAACGATGGCGAGGTAGGTCGTGCGCGGGCGCGTGCCCAGCTCTTCGAGCAGGCCGTAGTTGCGCGGGTCGCTCTTCTGCTGCGCGACGCGCGAACCGGCTTCGTTCAGGTCCCCGAAGACGATGGCTTGCGAGGGACAGGCCTGTTGGCAGGCGGCGACGATCTCGCCGTCGCGGATCTTGCGACCTTCGCGTTCGGAGACGATGCGCGCCCGGCTGATCCGCTGCACGCAGTAGGTGCACTTCTCCATCACGCCGCGGCTGCGCACCGAGACGTCCGGGTTGCGCTGCAGCTGGAGCTGCGGCGTATCCCAGTCCTGGTAGAGCAGGAAGTTGAAGCGCCGCACCTTGTAGGGGCAGTTGTTGGAGCAGTAGCGGGTGCCGACGCAGCGGTTGTAAATCATCTCGTTCAGGCCTTCGGCCGAGTGCACCGTGGCCACCACTGGACAGACCGTCTCACAGGGCGCCTGTTCGCAATGCATGCAGACGATCGGCTGGCTGGCGATCGCCTCCGGCTGGTCGAGACCGCCCTTGAAGTAGCGATCGATGCGGATCCAGTGCATCTCGCGTCCGCGCTGCACCTGCTCCTTGCCGACCACCGGGATGTTGTTCTCGGCCTGGCAGGCGGTGACGCAGGCGTTGCAGCCGGTACAACTGCCGAGATCGATCGTCATCCCCCACTTGGCGCCGGTGTAGGCGTAGCCGGGACCGAACGACTCGCTCTTGTCGAGCCCTGCGTCCTCGTCGGCCATCGCGAAGCGCGGATTCGCCCTGTATTCGGCGAGCGTCGCGTCGCGCACCAAGTGGCGAGCCGCCGCCTGCTCGGTCTCCTCCGCCAGCCACGAGCTGATCGCGTAGTGCCCCTGCGTGCAGGCGAGGGGAACCGACTCGGAGGTCGCGGCGAGGGTCGCCGCCGCGTGCCAGCGGCCGGCCCGGGTCTGGAGCGCGAAAGCATCGACGCCGATCCCGTCGGCGATCCGCCCGGCGCGGCGGCGGCCGTAACCCAAGTGCAGGGTGGCCACGTCGTCGGCCTGTCCGGGCAGGATCCAGGCCGGCGCCATCGCCTTGCGACTGCCGACTGCGATCTCGACGAGCTGCTGGTTCGTCGCTCCGAGCTTCTCGGCGGTGCGCGGCGAGAGGAGGAGGACGTTGTCCCAGACCAGCTTGGTGATCGGCTTCGGGAGCTCCTGCAGCCAGCCGTTGTTGGCGTAGCGGCCGTCCAGCACCGACGGATCGGGCCGTAGCGCTAATTCGTATTGCGGCGTAACCGGCGCCGCTCGAAGCTCGACGAGCGCGGCGGAGAGATCGCCGGGCACGGCCGCGACGGCCGGCGGCGCGCTCGCCGCCACGAAGCCGTCGTGGAGAGCGCGCCGGAAGTCGTCGTCGCCGAGCGCCTGCCACTGCTCGCGCACCAGGTCGTATCCGGCGACCTCGCCGCGGCCGGCCACGGCCGCCAGGAGCTCGATCAGACTCTTGCCGCCGTAGAGCGGCTCGATCAGCGGCTGGGCGAGGGTCACGGTGCCGTCGGCGGCGCGCGCGTCGGCGAACGACTCCAGGTAGTGGGTGGCTGGCAAGTGCCACTGGCAGAGCTCGGCGGTCTCGTCGGCGTAGAGCCCGTGATGGATACGCAAAGTGCCTTCGCGATTCAGCGCCGTGGCGAAGTCGAGATCGGCGGGGGCGTCGTAGACCGGGTTGACCCCCGAAACGATCAGGAGCTCGACCTTCCCGGCGCGCAGATCGTCCGTCAGCTCGCCGAGCGAGGCGAGCCCGTCGACTGGATCGATCTCAAGCGGCTCGGTGTAGACGACGGTCTCGCCGACGCTGCCGAGCGCCGCGTGGATGGCGTGGACGACCGCGTGGGCGGCCGCGGAGAGCGTCTCACCGGCGAGGACGAGCGCGCGGCCGCGGTGCGCGGCCAAGTCGCGACCCGCCGCCGCGATGAAGCGTGCGGTGGCCGCGTCGATACCGTTCGGCGCCAGAGCTCCGGGAACCCCCACCGCCGCGGCCAGCGCCGCGACGAGCGCGTCCATCCGGCTCGGGCGCACCGCGAGCCGATGGTCGGCCATCGTTCCGGTAGGCGTTGGGGTGGTCTCGGCGACGTAGAGCCGATTCATCTCCGGCTTCTCGGGAGTCGGACGGCGGCGGGATGCGAAATCTCTGGCGTAGCGCACCGCTCCCGCTCCGCTGACCAGGAAATCGGCGTCAAGGGCGAGCAGCACGTCCGCCTTCGCCACGTCGATGCGCATCGCCACTGGCTGCCCGAACGCCGCGACGGCTCCGGCGCGCGCGCGGTCGCTCCCGAGCGGATCCCACCGGTGCCACCGCGCGCTCGGATAGGTCGCGAGAATCTCGCGCACCAACATCGCCTCCGTCGGCGAGGTAGTCGGACCGGTCAGCAGGCGCAAGCCGGCGCCCTCGTTCTCGGCGACGCGAGCGCTCGCCTCCCGAAGGCTTCCTTGCAGCGCGCTCCAAGCCGAGATCCGACCGAGATGGGTGACCGCCTGCGAGCGGTCGGGATCGTAGAGCCCGAGCACTGAAGCCTGCGCAATGGCGCTCGAGCCGCCGAGGCTCGCCGGATGCTCGGGATTCCCTTCGACCTTGGTCGGTCGACCCTCGTGGCTCTCGGCCAGGAGCGGCTCGGCGTAACCGCCGAGCGGCATCGCGGTGGCGAAGAAGAGCGCCCGGCCGGGCACGATCTCCTCCGGCTGCTGGACGTACGGCACGATCCGCTCGATCGGCTGTCGCGTGCAGGCGGTCAGTCCGGCGAGGCCGAGCGACGCCGCGGCGAGCTGCAGGAAGTTGCGCCGCGAAACCCCTTCCGGCCATTCGGCCGCGAAGCGCGGGAACTCGCGGTGCAGCATCTGCTCGAACTCGGGGCTGCCGGCGACCTCCTCCAAGCTGCGCCAGTAGTCCGCGCCCCGGCGGCTCGCGAGGCGCTCGCGAACCGCGGTGAGATCGACCGCAGCCGCAGCCGCGTCGGAGCGCTTCCACTCGACGTGGCAGTCGCCCGCGGGTGCGGTGGAGTCGACGATCGGCAGACGGCTCATAGCGGCGATTGCGGCGTCAGCGGTGGCAGCTCGAGCAGTCGGTCTTGGACTGCACGTTGTACTTCGCGGCCCACTCGTGCTGCTTGGCCTCGAGGTCGTCCGGCGGGATCCAGGCGACGTTGGTCACCTCCTCGCGGGGTCGGATGTTCTGAACCGGATCGCGATGACAGGCGAGGCACCACTCCATCTGCAAGCTGGAGTGCTGGTACATGAGCGGCATCCTGTCGACCTGCCCATGACAGGTGACGCAGGCGACACCCTTGGCGACGTGAATGCTGTGGTTGAAGTAGACGAACTCCGGCAGGTCGTAGACGCGGTTCCAGCGCAGCGGCTCCTGAGTGCGGAAGCTGGCGCGCACCGGCTCCAGGATCTCCGCGTTGGTCCACAGCTGGTTGTGACAGTTCATGCAGGTCGCTGTCGGCGGGATTCCCGCCGACGACGACGTCTCCACCGCGGTGTGACAGTAGCGGCAGTCGATGCCGATCTGTCCGACGTGGTGATCGTGCGAGAACGGCACCGTCTGCTCGACCACGATTCCCTGGCGGGTGACATAGCTCGAGTGCGCCACGGTCCAGAGCGCGAAGCCCGCTCCGGCGGCCAGGAAGCCGGAGACGAGAATGCTGGCGCGCGCGAGGGCGTTCGCGCGTTTGGGGAAGAGTTGCGCCATACGGTCGCTGGCTCGAGACGAACCGCGAAACCTTATCGAATCGTTCGCCGGTCGTGCAATAGCCGGCGCGCGGAATTGCCCGAGCTCCCCGGGATCGCGGTAGCATCGCCCCGATGAAAAAGAATCTCGAGCGGATACAGAGCCCAGAGCTCGGCCGCGGCGTCAGCCTCTGGTCGTACGGCCACTGGGGGATGCCGCTGGTTGTCTTCCCCACCGCCGCCGGCTTCGCCCACGAATGGGAGTCGCAGGGGATGGTCGACGCGTTGGCGCCCTGGATCGAAGGCGGCAAGCTCAAGCTCTACTGCCCCGAATCGAACGTCGCCGAAGCCTGGACGCGACGCGAGACCGAGGCGGCGTGGCGGATCCAGCGCCACAACGCCTACGAGAAGTTCGTGGTCGAGACTCTAGTCCCCAAGATTCGGCACGATTGCAACTCGCCGGCGATGCCGATCGCCGCAGCCGGCGCCTCGCTCGGCGCCTACTACGCCGCCAACCTGGCGCTCAAGAATCCAGAGCTCTTCCGCTGGGCCCTCTGCATGAGCGGCCGCTACGCCATGACCCACTTCACCGACGGCTTCTCGAACCTGGACGTCTATTTGAACAATCCGCTCGCCTACGTTGCCGGGCTCTCGGGAGACGCCCTCGAGCGCGTGCGGCGCAACACGCATCTGGTCATGGTCTGCGGCCAGGGCGCCTACGAAGAGGGCTGCATCGAGGAGACGCAAGCGATCTGCGATCTCTTCGAAGCCCAGGGGATCCCCCACGACCGCGACATCTGGGGCCA
>CAZPYU010000033.1:0-2661 GCA_964590905.1 uncultured Thermoanaerobaculia bacterium | reverse complement strand
TGATCCGGGTTCCTGCGGTAGTAGCCCTGATGGTACTGCTCTCCCCGGTAGAACTCACCGAGCGGGACGATCTCGGTGACGATGGGATCATCGAAGACCTTGGCACTCGTCAGCTCGCGGACGACCGCTTCGGCCTCGGCCTTCTGACGCGCGTCGTGGAAGAAGATCGCCGAGCGGTACTGCGTGCCGGCATCGCCCCCCTGCCGGTTGAGCGTGGTGGGATCGTGGAAGGCGAAGAAGATCTCGAGCACCTCGCGGTAGGGGAGCTTCGCTAAGTCGAACGAGACCTTGACCACTTCGGCGTGCCCGGTGTCGCCGCCGCACACCTGCTGGTAGGTCGGGTTCGGATTGCTACCGCCCGCGTAGCCGGACTCGACGCCGAGGACACCCTCGATCTGCTCGAACACCGCCTCCAGGCACCAGAAGCATCCGCCGGCAAGCGTGGCGACTTCCTGGTTCGTCGATCCCGCGGAGTTCATACGCTCCATCTAGACAACTCGACGCTCGGGGTCGCTCACGATGTGCTCACGCCAGTCCATTCGTTCTCCCGATTCTCGAATACCTTAGGCCCGCAGGTACGAATCCGATGCGAGTGTAGCACGCCTTCGCGCGGTCAAACGCCTTGTAGCTGACTGGATCCTCGCGCCCGCTAATCGCCGTACATCTCTGTGATGACACGGCGCAGGGCGGCTGCTTCGTCCTTGCTCAGCAAGCCGATCTTGTCACCAAGCCGCACCTTGCTCACGGTACGGATCTGGTCTACTGCGACCTCCGCCGCACGGCCGGCGCACCGCACCGGCAATCGGGACCGCCAGGCGGGGTGCAACTGACGGGTCAATGGGCACACCGTTACCGTCGGGAGAACTCGGTTCAGGGCGTCCAGGCTGACGATCACCGCGGGACGAGTCTCGGCCATCTCGGCACCCTGGGTCGGATCGAGAGTCGTCCAACGAATCTCGTAGCGTTTCATCGGCGCTTGCGCGGGCCCGGTCTGGCCCGGTGGCGGGTTGAGGGCTCTGCGACTCGCCCCTTCCTGTCGGCCTGCCAGGGAAGATCGTCCAGGCCGTCGGCGACCGCCGTGTCCCAGTCGCTCCAGTCTTCACGTCTCGCGGCCATCTCACGCGCGGTCTCTTCCCATGAGAGCTTCTCCACCTTGGGCCCGGTCCGCCGCAGGAGGATACCCTCGCTCCGCTCCTCCATCAGCACGGTTTCACCGATACGGTATCGTCGCAACGACGCGGCCGGCAGTCGCACTCCGCGCGAATTCCCAATTCGCGCGACCTTCAGCCTCACGGTCGCCATGTGATTACTGTAATAACATTCGGCAAGGCCCGCAAGTGCTCCGCGACGCGGAGGAAGGGATGCGCCCATGAAGCTGCTCGGAGGCGACGCGCTTCAATAGTTCCGGGGGGCAGGTTCGTCGTTCGGATCCGGCGGCACGAGCAGTCCGCGCAGCGGACCGTCCGCTGCAACCGTTGTTGGCAGCTCAGCCGCTGCCCTCATCCTCACGAGGCTTTGCGCTCAAGCCTCTCTGCGATCCAAACCTTGATGATCGACTGTCGTGTGACGCCAAGCCGCTTGGCTTCACGATCGAGTGACTCGATCATCCAGCTGGGGAAATCGACATTGACGCGACGTTGTTCCTGCCCGGGTCTGCGGGCATTGGTGAGATCGAGTTGATCGGTGATGTCCCGCCCTTCGTCGAACTTGCGGTCAAAGTTGCTAGCCTTCATAGATTGCCACCTCCTCAGGACGTGACCTGCGGGCAGAGATTAAGCGGATCCGCCCATCACGGAGGGTGATGACTGCAGACCAATGTCGGGCCGCAATCTTGCCGACCACGACCAATCGAGGCTCATCCTCGGTTCGAGCGGGAATCTCCACCATGTCCTCGTCAAGCCACAGGGCCTGCGCCTGGACGAAGTCGATCGCGTGCCTGGCCTTGTTCGCGTTGCTCAACCTGCGGGCGGCGCGAAGCGGCGGCCGGCAGGTTCATGGCCGTGTTATGCGCTGCGCTTCGCGCGACTGGACGCTCGCCTACCTCGGCCGATGATCGACAACAGGGCCCGCAGAATCTCATTTACGGCTACCGAGTTCGGGAAAGCTTCGGCGACATCGGGGTCGAGAACGACGATGTTTGTGCCCTTGGCGTACCGCGCTGCGTGTTTGCCGCGAACCCCACCACTGAAGTCGTATTCCGGCCTCATTTCACGAACCTCAGACGTTGCGAGCTTCTTAGCTGCTGGTCTCTTCATGTTCCTTCCTCTCCCTCCGACTTGCCGGTCGGGCACTGATGAGCCGAATCCGACTACCGCGTTCAGTATACGCTACGGCCAGCAGGCGTCCCGTGTGGGAGAGGCCGACGTCCACAAAGCGCGCCTCTCCAATCGAATGATCTGGATCACGAATCGTGATGGACATGGAGTCTCCGAAGACGGTGGCCGCTTCCTCGAAGCTGACTCGGTGCTTGCGCAGGTTCGTCCGAGCCTTGTCTGGGTCCCACTCAACCGTCAGGGCCATGTGCTACATTTCTCTCCTGGAGCGTGATCGTTGCGAGTGCATAACTCAAAGTAGACAGTTCTGGATAACCGACTGCAGAACGCCGAGCTGCCCCGATTGCGAGCATGTCCTCAATCGAACTCGCGCACGCCAGGGGGTTGA
>CAZPYU010000032.1:0-7068 GCA_964590905.1 uncultured Thermoanaerobaculia bacterium | reverse complement strand
ACCTCGGGCGTCGAGCGGCGCTGCTCCTCGGTCATGCGGGCGCGCGCGTGGCGCTGGTTCCGGTTGGCCGTGATCAGCGCGCGCACGATCGGCGCCGCCTCGTCCGGCACCTGGCTCAGCGGGTAGCTCGCCAGGTCGGGGCCCGGGTCCTCGTGCGATGAGCCCTTGGCGCTCGTCGCCCAGCCGCCGAGGTAGATCCCCTCGATTCCCATCCGCTTCATCGTCACCGCTTGTCCTGGAGAGTACGGCCCGAAGGTCGTGATGCTCCCTCGCTCCGCGAAGAGCTGGCGCAGGCGGTCGTAGAACGCCACTGCCGCTTCGCGCGCCACCGTGAAGTCGGTGGCGATCGTGCCGCGCTGGGCAACGACCTGGCGCGCCGTGTAGAGACGGGTAACGTTCTCGAAGCGCGGAGCGTCGAACCAGTTCTGAGTTGCGGCTACTTCCTGCTCGAACGGAGTCATGAGGAGCTTCCTAGGTCGAGGGTGCGGTTTCGAAGTCGAGGTTCGCGGTGATCCGCCTGCCGCTAAGGGCGAGCTCCGCGACGAAGCGGGCGATGCGCTCGCGGGCTGTCGCCAGGTCGTGGTTGTTCAGGTTGAGGTTGAGCAGGTCGATGTACCATGGCGGCTTGACGGCGTCGCCGAGGTAGGTCTCGACGATGGCGCGCGCGATCGGCAGGGTCGTCCGCTTCGAGTCGTCGTGGACGTCGCGGTCGCGGGCGGCGAGGAGCTTCGCGTACTCCTCCTCGAGCAGCCGGAGGCAGAGCGCGCGCGTGAACCGCTCCCCAGCCTTGGCGCCGCTCTCGGGATCGTCGTCGGTGAGCCGCGCCCCCTTGTGCAGCCACTCCCAGAGGATGCTCAGCCGGATCTCGCCGGTCGCCATGTCTTCCATCAGATAGAGCACGTCGTCGTCGCCGAAGAAGTCGGCCGGCTTCAGGGCAGCGGCCTGGAAACCGCGGCCGAAGGCGTTGCCGTACTGCAAGGCGACACTCAGCAGGTCGCGAGCGCCGCGCACCGTGCGCGGCGCCGGCTCGAGCAGCACCAGGCCGTCGGCATCTGCAGCGGAGTAAGTGAGCCGAGGAAACTGGCGGCCGAGTTGGTTCGCCTCTCCGATGCGCTCCCAGACCGGTCGCACGATCTGCACCATCTTCCAGTGCGCCACCCACTTGCCGCTCGCCCCCTCGCGCTGCTCGCGTTCGGCGCCGGCGACCGCGCGCTGCATGCTCGCCGCGACGCCCGCCGCCGAGCCCACCGGGATGTTCGGCTCCATGCCTCCCTGCCAGAGCGCGCAGTTGCCGTTGCTGTCGGGTGTGTTCACCGCCCGCCGCACGCGGTCCTCGTAGACCCGCATGTAGCCGTAAGTCATGCCGATCGCGTCGATGTTCGGGTTGACGAAGTCGGGATCCCAGGCCATGGCGTCGGAGACGCTGTTGATGTAGTCCCAACGCCCGGTGTTGAAGCCGACGAAGTGCGTCCCGAGCGCGGCGCGGATCTCCATCAACTGGAACGAGGCCTCGATCTGTTCGACGAGAACGTAGACCTTGATCGTGCCCAAGGCCAAGCCGACGTGGCGTTCGAGAGCCGCCAGCAGATCGTTCCAGAGCGCCGCCTCCTCCGCGGTCTGGATCTTGGGCAGATAGAGGACGATCGAGCGCCCCGCGGCCCGCAGGCGCTCGTGATTGTGAACGACGTAGAGCACGAGATCGACGATCGACGCCGAGAAGCCGCTGCCGTCTCGCCAGCGCACGTGGCGGTCGTCGAGATGCAGACCGCGGGTGCGAAAGATCGTGGTGGTGAAATCGAGCTGGGCGCGCCAGTCGGCGACGATCTCGCGGCCGAAGAAGCCGCGCGCCCAAGCGTTCATCTCGGTCGCGACCTGCGCCGCGACGTCGAAGAAGAGCGGATCTCCGGCAATAGCGAGCTTCAGGTTGCGCTGGTTGTCAAGCGACATCGTCTCGACCTGGCCGAGGGCGTCCTCGCCGTCGAACATCCAGCCGTCCGCCCCCGACAGCAGCGCGTAGGCGACGTTGCGCAGGCCGTCCACGATCGCGACGCGCGGCTTGGTGGCCGGGCCGGTGCCCTGGATCCACTGCCGCCGGAGATCGGCCGGAATCTCGCTGCCGACGAAGTTGCCGGCCCGCGCGTCGCGCACCCGGATCGCGGTGCGTGGTACGAGGGCGTCGGGGTCGAGGAAGTCGATCGGCCGCCGCTCCTGCGCCCGCGCCCGCCGGCGCTGGAGGCGCGTCGCCATGATCACCAGTCGATCCCGATCGAGCGGTGCCAACGATTCGAGCGCAGCCAGTGCCTCCGCGGTGTAGAGATCGGCGTAGAGCTGTCGGAGGCCCGACCTGATTTCGAGAGTCTCGGTCATGTAGCCTTCTCGGAAGCGAGATTCTCCCCCGTTTCGCCCCGGCTATCTCCGCTCAACGGCCCTCCTCCAGCATCCAGAGGTCGCCGTCCTCGGGACGGAAGCGGTCGAAGAGCGCGGCACGGCCGTCGGGCGACCAGACCGGGTAATCGATCCGATCGGCGCTGTCGTCGAAGTGAAACGCGGCGCGGGCTTCGCCGCCGGCAAGCTGCGAGATCCAGAGCGTCTTGTGGTCGAGCACGTCGAGAATCCGCTCCTCGTCGGGCGATAGCGAGAGGTGAGAGCCGCCGCGGACCCAGGGCAGATCGCGCGCCGGGCCACCCGCCACGGAGACCTGTTGCACGACGTTCCTGCCGCCGCAGACGCAGCGAAAGAGAATCGAGCGGCCCCCGTCGATCCAACGTTCGAAGTGACCCGTGACCCCCTCCTCGGAAAGCTGGCCTGGAGCGCTGCCGTCGGCGTTCGCGATCCAGAGCTCGAGACGGCCGCTGCGGTCCGCCTGATAGGCGAGCTGCCGGCCGTCAGGAGAGGCGGACGGATTGATCTCCATGCCGGGATCGCGGGTCAGCTGACGGATCTCCCCCGTCGTGACATCCACGCTCCAGAGATCGACACTGCCGGCCCGCGACGAGAAGAAGAAGAGCGATTTCGAGTCGGGCGACCAGTTTGCCTGGTAGTCGCCTCCCGGCCCACGCGTCAGCTGCCGGGTGCGACCGCTCGCCAGGTCGAACAGCCAGAGATTCATCTCGCCCCCGCGATCGGAGTTGAAGGCGACCGAGCGTCCGTCGGGCGACCACGCTCCGCGGCTCTCCTCGCGGGAGGACGCAGTGAGCTCGCGCGGCGCCCCGGCCGGCTGACTGGTCAGCGGATCGAGCGGCAGGGTCCAGAGATCGGCGTTCTGGCGCAGCGTCGAGAAGGCGCCGCGCTGGCCGCTGCGATCGAGCGAGAGCCCGACATCCTGGCCGGCGCCGGTGGTGATCTGGCGCGGCGCGCCGATGAGCGCTCCTTCCGGGCCAAGCTCGACGCGCCAGAGGTTGAGACCGCCGCTTCGATGGGAGGAGAAGTAGACCGCATCCGGCGAGGCTCCGAAGACCGGATCGACATCGATGTAGTTGTCGTCGGTGACCGTGGTCGTCCGCTTCGTCGCCACTTCGACCAGACGGATGTCGAACTTCGTCCGCTCCTGGGCGTGGAAGACGATGCGCCGGCCGTCGGGCGACCAGCGCGGACGCAGGTGGGAGATCGCCTCCGAGCTGTCGCGAGTCAGCTGCTCGGGGTTGCTGCCGTTCGCATCCGCCAGCCAGAGCCGTGCACCGCCCACCCACCCCGCGTCGAAGGCGATGCGCGCGCCGTCGGGCGACACCGCGGGGTGGAAGGCGTTCTCGATCCGGCGCATCGCGCGTGCGCTCTCGAGGTCGAGCTCCCAGATGTCGCCGTTTTGAAACTGGCCGAAAATGTCTCCCGGCTCGAGCCGGATGCCAGCGGTGCGGGCGCGCACGAAGAGCAGGCGGCGACCGTCCGGAAACCAGGCCGGCTGGAGATCGTCGAACGCGCTCGCGGTCAGCTCGCGCTCGGCTCCGCTCGCGAGGTCGCGCAGCACGAGGCGCCGCACCCCTGTGCCCCCCGCAGAGAAGACCAGAGTGCGGCCATCGGGCGCCATCGCCGGCGACTCCTCGAGGCCCTCGGCGAAGGTGAGTTGGGTCACGCGCAGCGCCGGCGGTGACGGGGGCGACGAGATGCGGTGACGCGACCAGACGAAGGCGACGACGACGGCAGCCGCCAGGAGTGCCGCCATCGCGACCTGCGGCTGGCGCCCGGCTCGCGGTGGCGAGCGCACGGTCGCGGCTCTACACGCCTCGAGCTCCACGGCGAGCTCGCGCGCAGTTTGAAATCGCGCCCCGGGCTCCTTCTCCAGGCAGCGCGCCACCAGGCGCACGAGGCCGGGCGCCAGCGTGCCTCGCGGCGAGGTCGGCTCCGGGGGCTCGTCACGTAGGATCGCGGTGAGCGTCTCGATGGCGGTCGGCCGCGCGAAGGCGCGACGCCCGCTGAGCATCTCGAGAAGCACGCATCCGAACGAGAAGATGTCGGCGCGACCGTCCACCGCCTCGCCCCGCACCTGCTCCGGTGCCATGTAGCCGACGGTGCCGAGGATGGTGCCGGCCCGGGTGCCGCCGACCTCGGTCTCCGCGTCGGCGATCGCGCTCGGCGAGTCCGCGGCGAGCGGGGAGGACGCCTTCGCCAGCCCGAAGTCCAAGACCTTGACTCTTCCCTCTCTGGAAGCCTTTACGTTTTGAGGTTTCAGATCGCGATGCACGATCCCCTTCTCGTGTGCTTCTGCGAGTGCGTGCACGATCTGCAAAGAAATGGAAAGGCTTTCATCGAGGGGAAGAGGCCCCGATTCGAGGCGCTCTGCCAGAGTCTGGCCTTCGACGAGCTCCATGACGAGGGCGCGGGTTTCGCCGCTCGTCTCGAGGTCGTAGATCTGCGCGACGTTCGGATGATTCAGTTGCGCGAGGAGTCTCGCCTCGCGCTCGAATCGCGCCAGGCGATCGGGATCTCGCGTGAACCCTTCGGGCAGCACCTTAAGAGCTACGTCTCTCCCCAGGTGGAGATCTCTCGCACGCCAGACCTCCCCCATCCCGCCCGCGCCGAGCTTGGCGACGATCTCGTAGGGGCCGAGGCGGCTGCCGGCTGAAAGCGTCACCGTGAGCTCGGGCGACTGTTCAAACTTCTGCTTCGAGTCGGAGGCGTTCGATCGACGGGAGGGCGTCGAAACCGCGGTCGAAGGAAGCGATGCGTGTCACGTCGTGATTCCGCATCACCGCGGCGTGGAGGAGATCCCGCACGGAAGCACCTTGCCCCTCGGCGAGAGCGTCGCGAGCGCGATCGGTATCGGCAAGCGTCACCGGAAAGATCACCGGACAGAGCCGCACGAAAAGCTCGTAGACCTCGACCGCCAGGTCGGTTCGGCGCAGGCCGACATAGCGATAGAGGATCTCCTGGAGCACCTCGGTGCTGGTGCACCCTTCGATCTCGCCGGCGCGCACACGGGCCAGAAAACGGCGCGCCGGCTCGCGCAGCGGGTGCTCGCGGCCGGCCACGTACATCGGGACGTTCGAGTCGATGAAGACCTTCACCCGCGCCCCGCCTCGATCTCGGCGAGCATCTGATCGACGTCGGCGGTCGGCGCCCCCAACGCCGCGAGGCGGTCGAGCGGATCGACCTCGCGCGGCCCGAGGGCGAGAGCGCGCTCTATCGCCTGCCGCACCCACTCCCCTTTCGAGAGGCGCTGTCGCTGGGCGGCCTTCGCCAGCCGTGCGTCGAGGCTCTCTGGAACCAAGACCTGGAGGCGATGACTCATAGGCTCATGCTAACATGCTGTGGACTAAATCGCTCAGCTCTGTCTCTCATCCTCCCCCGTTCCGCCCTCGCCGAGCCTGGCGGCGATTTCGTAGGGGCTCATCCGGCTGCCGGGGGCAAGGGTCATCGCTTCAGCTCCCCTCCCGCCATCTCTGCGATCCAGATGTCGCCCTCGGTCGCGGTCTCGAGGTAGGTGATCCAGCGGTTGTAGCGTGAGACGCCGACGCTCCGGCTCCCCATGAGGCCGCCGACCGGGATCAGCAGGTGGCCCATGCCGGTTTCGACGTCCGTCACTGCCACGCCTCCGGGGCGCCGGAGGACGAGGCGGCGGCCGTCGGCCAGCCAGACGGGCCAGACCCAGAAGGCCCCGCGGGCCCATTCCCCCGGAACTGCCGTGTACTGCCGGGTCGCCAGCGCGTAGACGAACGCCGATGCGCTCCCGTCCGCGCGCACGACGAGGCCCGCGATCCGCGCGCCGTCGGGGGACCACGAAGCGGGAGTGAAGCGCTCCGTCGGGCTCATCTCCGGCTCGGGCGACGGGAGCTGCCCCTTCGTCGCTGCGGCGTCGACCAGGGCCCAGGGCCTGACGCCCCCGCCGAAAGCGATCCGCGCGCCGTCCGGCGACCAGACCACCATGCCCGCGGTTCCTGGGCCCTGAGTTATCTGGGTCAGCCCACTCCCGTCGGGCCGGATCGTCCACAGCTCGTACCCCCCGGTGCGGTCCGAAAAGAAGCCGATACGCCTCCCGTCCGGCGACCACGTGGCCCCGCGGTCACGGAACGCGTCGTCGGTCAGCCGCCGGTACTGGGTGCCGTCGGTGCGCGCGACGAAGAGGTCCTCCTGCACGCCGGCCTCGGAGAACACGACCCACTGGCCATCGGGAGAGAGCTCGTGGTCGCGGATCGGATGGGTGCCCTTCACGATCGGCACCGGCGGTCCGGTGACCGATTCACGTGCGTCGTCGAACGGCGCCCGAAAGAGGGTCGATCGGTAGTCCAGGCTGGCAAACGCGAGTCGCGTGCCGTCCCGAGAGAACGAGAAGCGGCCGCTCCACGTCGAAGGGGTGGTGATCGCCTCGGGCTCACCCTCGACGCGCCCCGTGCGCTCGTCGATCGCTACCCGCCACAGGTTCATCGTCCCGCCGCGGCTGCTCGAGAAGTAGAGATACCGTCCGTCGGGCGACCAGGTCGGGCTCCAGTCGAGCGCGACGTCGTCGGTCACGGGCAGACCGCCGTCCGCGGCGTCAGAGCCGTCGGCGGCGATGGTCCAGAGGTCGCGCTGCCCGCCGGCACGCAGTGACCAGTAAGCGATGCGAGCCCCCCCGGCGACCAACTTGGCTGCATC
>CAZPYU010000031.1:0-19922 GCA_964590905.1 uncultured Thermoanaerobaculia bacterium | reverse complement strand
CTTCCTCACCGTGTCGATCGTGCTCGGCGGCTGGTGGGCGTACGAGGTGCTCGGCTGGGGCGGATATTGGGCTTGGGATCCGGTCGAGAACGCCTCGTTCCTGCCCTGGCTGACCGCCACCGCCGCCGTCCACTCCGCGCTCCTGGTGGAGCGCAAGGGGATCCTCAAGGGCTGGACGGTGACACTGGTGCTGGCCACCTTCCTGCTCACCCTGCTCGGGACGTTCATGACCCGTTCGGGCGTCTTCAACTCGGTCCATTCGTTCACCCAGAGCGCCATCGGTCCGACGATTCTGATCTTCCTGTCGATCTGCACGCTCTTCTCGGTCGCGATCCTGGCAACGCGCATCGACACGCTGAGCCCCGAGGGGCACCTCGAAACGGGCGTATCGCGCGACATGGGGTTCCTGCTCAACAATCTGTTCTTCGTCCTGTTCACCTTCACGGTGCTGATCGGCACGGTCTTTCCGCTGGTGGTCGAGGCGGTGCGCGGCGTGCAGATGAGCGTCGGCCGGCCCTATTTCGACCGCATGTCGGTGCCGATCGGCGTCGCCCTGCTCTTCCTGCTCGGCGTCGGGCCGGCCCTGCCCTGGGGTCGCGCCAGCTCCGCCCAGGTCAAGCGCGCGCTGCTGCCGCCACTCGCCGGCGCCGCGCTCTTCGTCGCCCTGGGTCTCGTCGCGGGCGTGCGCACGCCGTGGCCGCTGGTGGCGCTGCTCTTTGGCGGCTACGCGGCGCAGGTGACGCTCGCCGAGCTCTGGCTGCCGGTAGGCCAGCGCATGAAGGCGCGCGGCGAAGGCGTGCTCCTGGCCCTGGCGCAGGTGCAGAGCCGCGGCCGACGCCGATCGGCGGCGTTCATCGTCCATGCCGGCATGGTGCTGGTGATGATCGCCATCGCCATCAGCAGCACGCAGGGGACGACGACCGAGGTGCAGCTGGTGCGCGGCCAGTCGGTGGTTCTCGGCCCCTACACCCTGACCTTTCTCGGCGTCGACCGGGTGAGCGAGCCGCATCGCGAGGCGCTGGTGGCCAACGTCGGCGTCGAGCGCGGCGGACGCGACCTCGGCACCATGAAGCCGCGCATGAACTACTACTCGTCGCAGCGCGAGCCGATCGGCACTCCGGCCGTGCGCACGACGTTCGCGCACGACCTCTATCTCTCGGCCCTCAACATCGACCCGAGCGGCCAGACGCTCGGCCTGCACGCCATGATCAACCCGATGATCGTCTGGATCTGGGTGGCGACCGGGATCATGGGGCTGGGTGGCTTGTTCGCGCTCCTGCCCGCGCGCCGGGTTACAGTGGCGCCGGCGCCGGCCGCAGAACCGGCCGCCGGCTCGAGCGCGATTCCGACCCGGATCGGATAGGTCGCGGACCGTGAATCGCAAGGTCCTCGTCGGCGGCCTGCTGGTCACGCTGCCCCTCGTCGTCCTGCTGCTGCTCAGTCTCGGCCGCGACCCGCGCAAGGTGGATTCGCCGCTGATCGGCCGCCAGGCGCCGCGGTTCTCGCTGCCGGTGACGAACGGCGGCGAGACCGTGTCCCTCGACTCGTTGCGCGGCCGCACGGTGGTGATGAACTTCTGGGCCACTTGGTGCGTTCCCTGTTTCGAGGAGCACGCGGTGCTGACCGCAGGCCCGCGGCGCTTCGGCAGCGACGTGGTCTTCCTGGGTGTCATCTACCAGGACGAAGCGCCCAACGTGCAGCGTTTCCTGCGCGAGCAGGGCAGCACCTATTCGTCGCTGATGGACGAGACCGGCAAAGTGGCGATCGCCTTCGGCGTGTACGGCGTGCCGGAGACCTTCTTCATTTCGCCTGCCGGCACGATCGTCGACAAGCACGTCGGTCCGCTGAGCTCGGATCAGCTGGCGCACTACGTCGAACGGGCGCGCTCCGGCGCCGCGACGCGAGCGAACGGCGCCTCATGAGACGCCCGCTCGCCCGGCTACCGCTCCTGCTGCTGCTCGTCGCCACACCTCTGGCCGCGCCTCTGGTTGCCGAGCCACCCGACTACACGCCGATCGATCTGGCGCATGTCGCGAGCGTGGTCGGAGCGCCGCGTGGGCAGGTGCTCAGCGGCGAGGCGCTCGAGGCCGAGGCGAAACGCGTCTCGTCGGTGCTGCGCTGTCCAGTCTGCCAGGGACTCTCGGTCGCGGATTCGCCGTCGACGATGGCGACCCACATGCGTCAGCAGGTGCGCGAGCTGGTCGCCGCCGGCTTCGTCGAAGAGCAGGTGCTCGCCTACTTCGAGGCCTCCTACGGCGAGTTCGTGCGCCTCGAGCCGGCACTGCGCGGCGTCAACTGGCTGGTCTGGCTGGCGCCGGCAGGCGGGCTCGCGCTCGGCCTGGGCATCGTCGTATGGGTGTTGCGCGGCGCCGGAGCTGCGAGCCAGACCCATCCGGCCCAGCCGGAGGCCGCCGCGTCGTCGGCAGATCCGCCGCCCGAGCGCGACGCTCTGCCAGACGATCCGGCGCTGGCGCAAGCGGTGCTGCGAGTGCGCGCGACCGCCTACGGCTGGCCCGGCGGCCGGCGCCCGGAGGCGGGCTGATGGCCGATATCCAGTGGGGACCCTCCGTTGGCTTCCTGGCCGGCGGTCTCGGAATCGGCGCTCTGATTCTCTGGCGGCTGGCTGCAAAGGCTCCCAAGGCTGCGCAGGCGCCGGGTGCAGCCGAAACCGCGGATACGCTGGCCCGGCGCGATCTGCAGGCTAGGTTCGATGCCCTGATCGCGCAGTTGCGCGAGTTGGATGACACCGGCGGCAAGCGCACCGCGGCGCAGCTTGCGAGCGAACGCCGCGAGCTCGAGCTTGCAGCCGCGGCAACGTTGATGGCGCTGGACGCGACACCCGAACCGGCGACGACTGCAGCGCAGGCGACCAGCGACTCCGTGACCGAGCCCTTTTCGGCGGCGACAACAGCAGCAGCACCGCAAGCCACGGCGAAAGGCTCCTCCCTCACCGGCTTCTTCTGGGGCATCGGCTCGGCGGCCGCGCTGGGGCTCCTCTTCTACTTCGTCTCGCAGTCGGCCCAGGAGCGCGCGCCGAGCGGCTCGGTCACCGGCAACACGCCCATGAGCGCCCGCCCCGCCCCCCAGAGCGCGCTCAGCGGCGAGGCCAGCCAGCCCGGCCCCGCGATGCCCAGCGACACCGAGCTCGCCGCGCTCACGGCGCGCGTGCGCCAGAATCCCGAGGATCTCGAGGCGCGCCTCGAGCTGGCGCGCCTCCACTTGATGCGCCAGGACCTGATGGCGGTCTTCGACGAGACCCGAGAAATCCTCCAACGCGACGCCAACAACCCGCGCGCGCTCAGCTATCAGTCCCTGGTGCGGCTCGCGATGGGCCAGGCCGATAGCGCCGAACAGATGTTGATGCGCGCCCTGCAGGGCGACCCCGGTCTGCTCGACGCCTACGTCAACCTGATGATGGTCTACACCTCGACCGGAAGGGCGCAGGAGGCCGACACGATCTTCGCGCGCGCCGCGCAACGGTTCCCCGAACGGGCCGAATCGCTGCGCCAACTGCTCGGAGAGATGAAGGCGAGATCGGGTCCGAACGCCGGGACGCCCGCAACGGGTGAAGACCCGCATGCCGATGTGGCGGTTCCGGGCGCGGCGCCGGCAACCGGCGCGCTCGGTCCGGCCCCGGCCTCCGCGAGCGGAAGCGTCGGCAGCTCGATCGCCGGCGTCATCGAGCTCGATCCGTCGGCGGGCGCTGCCCTCGTCTCTGGTGCGGTGGTTTTCATCACCCTGCGCGTTCCGGGCGTCACTGTCGGTCCGCCGCTCGCCGCCCGCCGCCTTGTCGCCTCGTCGTTCCCGCTCGCCTTCGAGATCGGCCAAGGCGATTCGATGACCGGCGCGCAGATCCCGGACTCGGTATTGGTCGAAATTCGCCTCGACACCGACGGCGATCTCGCCACGCGGCCACGCAGCGATCCGTATGGCCGCGCCGAGGACGTTCCGTTGGGCACACGCAACCTGCGCGTCTCGCTCAAGCCGCGCAGCGAAGAGTAGTCGTTTCCCGGGAGGACCCATGTCGTCGCGTACCGACGAGCCCGCCGCGTTTCAGCCGAGCCCAGCCGCGCTCGGGGCTCTCGCCGCCCTCGGGGGAGCGACGGCTCTTCTGTCGCTCTTTCTCTGGGCCGAGCTGCTGGTGGCGCGTGCCGGTGGCGCCACCCTCTGCGCCCTTTCCGATCCCAACGCCTGCGCGCGGCTCTGGGACGGCCCGTTCGCGAGTGCGATCCACCGCTTCACCGGCCTCCCAGTGGCCGGCTGGGGATTGGCCTGGGCGCTCGTCGCCGCCGCGCTGCCGCTCGTCGCGCTGGTGCTCGCCGCAGAGAGCCGCCCGCACGCCGCCTGGCTTTCGGCCGTGCGCATCGCCGCCGCGGGTGGCGTCGTGGCAGTCTTCGTGCTGGTCGCCGCCGCCCTCCAAGCCAAGAGCTTCTGCATCGGCTGTTTTCTCACCTACGCTCTGACGTTCGCCTACGCCGGCGTCACGCTGGTCGGCTGGCGGCCGCTGGGACTGCCGCAGCCCGGACGCGCCCTCGGCCTGTGTGCCACTACCCTGGCCGTGGCGTTCGGACTGCTGGTCTATCCAGGTCTCGAGACGCCGTCTGGCGGCGACGCTGCCGGACGCGTGGCAGTGATTGGCGCCGGTGGCGCAGGTGGCGCGGCAGCAGCTTCGGCGCGACCCGCGGCCAACGACGCCCTCTCCCAGTTCGTGGCCTCGCTCGAGCCGAGAGCCCGGCAGACGCTCGCCGACTCGCTCTACCTTTATCGCAGCGGCATTGCCCTGCCTGTCGGTTCGCCGCGCACGCTGCTCGGCCCGCCGGCGGCGCCGCTGCGCATCACCGACTTCACCGACATCCGCTGCGAACACTGCGCCGAGCTGCACGAAACGCTCTCGGCCCTGGCGCGCGAGGCTCCTCCGGGCAGCTTCGCCGTCGAACCGCGCCAATTCCCGCTCGACGGCGAATGCAACTCGTTCATCCGTCAGGCCAGCGATCCGGTGCGCTGCCTCGCGGCGCGAGCGCGCATCTGCGCCGAGGGACGCGACGGCGCGGCGTCCTACACCTCGCGGCTCTTCGCCGGGCAGGAGACGCTCACCGTGGACAATGTCTACACCTTGGCTGAAGAGCTGATGCCGCACCGCGAGCTCGAGCAGTGCGTCGCCAGCGCCGAGACCGCGCGCAAGTTGCAGTCCGACATCGAGCTCGCCGTCCAGTACCAGCTCGAGGGCACGCCGTTAGTGCTGCTCAACGGCCGCACGGGTACCAGCTTCGCGCCATTTCTCTACTCCATGATCCTCACCGGCGGGCGCACCGACCACCCGGCGTTTGACAGCCTGCCGCCCGCCAATCCTTCCGCGCATATCCACTGAGGCGGGAAAGCTGTGCGCCAGGCCAAGCCTGGCGGATCGCCAGCTCCTCGCCGGCGACCTCCGCGGCAATGCTGGCGCGCCCCTCGTGTCATTCCTGAGCCGGTGGGGGAAGGTTGCGGATCTTCAGCCCCAGCGCCACCAGGGCGAGGACGACGAAGACGAGGAAGATCGCGAGCCCGACGCGGCGGGCGCGGATTTCGGCCAACACCTGCTGGCCCGCTTCGAGCGCCAGCCGCGCCTGCTCCAGCCCCTCTCGTTGTTTCTTGGCGAAGGCGCCGTCGTCGGCCACCGAGAACGAATGCACCAACACCTCGAGCTCGATCTGCGCGTCGACCGCCTGGTCGATCGCGGCGCTCGCCTCGCGAGTCGCCACCCCACCGCGCCGGGCGCGCAACTGAATCCGTTCGGCGCGCGCGATCAGAGCCGAGAGCTCCCACATCTTGTCGCGAAACGCCGCCGCCGTAGTGCTCCCCGTCGGTTCTCCGAGCGACGGCTCCGCGGAGTGGCAGTCGGCGCAGCCGCGAACTCTCCCCTGCGTGAGCTGGCCGGTGGCCGGGTCGAGGAAGGAGAAGTGCCGCTTGCCGATGCGAAACTTCGAGAAGAGGCGCGCGAACTCGGGCCGGAGCGTGCGCTGGCCGCCCTCGACGACGAGCGTGTGCGTCGGCAGGGTCAGCGCCTGGTCGACGAGCCAGTCGAAGAGCGCGTCGGCGTACAGAGCCTGTGGGGCGCGAGCGAGAAGTCGATCGCGCGTGGCGGCGAAGTTTCGGCTCGGCGCGGGCGGCTCCGGAAACTGTGCGCCCAGCGGCCCCCGCGACTCGTGACAGAAGGCGCACGGTGTCAGCGGCAGGGGAGCGAGATTGGCCACGGTGGGACGCAAGACCGCGTGGTGCTCGTGGCAAGAGGTGCATTCACCGAAGGCGGAGAGCCCGACCAGCTCGGCCGCGGCGTCCGGCTGCTCGTGGCAGGCGACACAGCCCTCGCCGCCGGCGTCGCGCAGCATCTCGTTGTGCGCGGCGAGAGCGGGGTGCTTGGGACTGGCGCGAAACAGCTCCGCCTCGCGGCCGTGGCACTGCCCACAGACGAAGGCCACCGAGTCGAGGCCGGGCGGCGCCGCGCCGTGATTGCCGTGGCAGTCGTTGCAGGTCGGCGCCGAGAGATCGCCCTTCTCGAGGAGCGCCGTGGCGTGCACGCTCTGGCTCCAGCGCGCCAGTTGGTCGATCGGCAGCGGAGTGCCGTCGTCGCGTCGGAAGCCCGCCATCCGCTCGCTCGAGGCGTGGCACGAGCCGCAGGTCTCGGCGACGCGCGTCGGATGGACCGGCGAACGGGCGTCGGCCACGGGAAGCATGCCGTGAACGCCGTGGCAGTCGACGCAAGTGGCAACTTTGGTATCTCCCTGGCGCAGACCGCGCCCATGTCGGCTCGTCCAGTACTCGCGCTCCTGGTCGACGCGGGCGGCGGGCCGGTACCGTTTCATGAAGCCGGGGTCCGAGTGACAGCCGCCGCAGAGAGCGGGGATGCCGCTCCGCGCGGGTGCACCGACGAAAGCGTGAGCCGGGAAGCGGTCGTCCATCGCGGCGTCCGGGTCGTCCGCCAGCGCCGGATCGGGATTACCGCCGTGGCAGTCCTGGCAAGAGAGTCCGACCTGCGCGTGGATGTCGCGGGTAAAGTTCTGCACCAGCTCGGCCGATGCGTCGTCGACCATCTCGCGATCGCCGTGACAGGAGATGCAGGAGCTCGGCGGCGCGGCCGCGGCGCCGCGCGCGATGAGAGTGGGGAGCGCGACGACGAGCAGTGCCGCCGCCGAGCGCGCGCTCACGGCTCGGGGTCTCCCCGGGTGACGAGACGGAGCAGGGCGAGGGGAGCCACCGTCGCGGCGACGACAGCGAGCGGCACCAGCGAGCGGTAGCCCCAGGCCGTCATGCCGACGATGTAGGCCAGGGCTGCGACTCCGATCCCGGTGAAGAGACGGCTGCGGCCCTCCAACCCGCGCTCGAGGAAAGGGACAAGCAGCAGCGCGAGGCCGGCGAGGCCGAAGACCAGAATCGGGATCGCCTCGTACTCGAGCCCCGCGATCTCGCCGCCGGGCACGAGCTTGAGGGTCTCGAACATGAACATGAAGTACCACTCGGGCCGGATGCCCTCGAAAGCCGGCGCGAACGGATCCGCCTTGTTGCCGAGCTCGACCGGAAAGAGCGCCGCGAGCACGGCGAGAACGCCCAGGGCGAGCGTCCAGCCGAACAGGTCGCGCAGGGCGAAGTGAGGGAAGAAAGGCATGCCGCGTCGCTGGCGCTCCGCCAGCTCCTCCCGCCCGAAGCGCGGGAAGAAGGAGTGCTCGCGGCGCCCGCGCTCCGGCGGCGAGCTCATCCCGTGGATCTGGACGAGCAGCAGGTGTACGGCGAGGAGCGCAACCGTCAGGGCGGGGAGGATCGCTACGTGCCAACCGTAAAAGCGCGAAAGGGTCCCGCCGGTCACGCGCTCCCCGCCGCGCAGGAAGCGGAGAGCCCACTCACCGACCAGCGGCACCGCGCCGGTGATGTCGGTTCCGACTTTGGTCGCGAAGAACGCCAGCTCGTCCCAGGGTAGGAGATAGCCGGAGAAGCCGAAGGCGAGCGCCAAGAAGAGCGTCAGCACGCCCGTCACCCAGGTGAGCTCGCGCGGGCGCCGATAGGCCTTGAGGAAGTAGACGCTCGCCAGATGGAGGAGAGCGAAGTAGATCATCAGGTTAGAGGACCAGGAGTGGAGCGACCGCACCAGCCAGCCGAACGGCACGGTGGTCATCAGGAACTCGACCGACTCGTGGGCAGCTTCGGCGGAGGGCCGGTAGTAGAGCATCAGCAAGATACCGGTCGCGACCTGGACCAGGAAAAAGAAGAGCGTCATGCCGCCCAGGTAGTAGAAAACGGTGTGGCGGTGGACCGGCACCGACTTGTGCCGCACGAACTCCCGCAGCGCCGCCAGCGGCAGGCGCTCCTCGAGCCAAGCGGCGAGCGCTGCGCGACGGCCGGGCACTCGCGCTCAGGCCCTCGCGACGATCAGTTTCTTGCCGCCGGCGTCGCCGCGGTCGACGAGGTGGACGACGAACGGCGTCAACGGACGCGGCGGCGGTCCGGCGACGTTGCGCCCGTTCAGATCGTAGGCACCGTTGTGGCAGTAGCACCAGATCAGCTGGCGGTCCTTGCGGTACTGGACGATACAGTCGAGATGGGTGCAGGTGGCGGAGTAAGCGCGGTAGTCGTCGTCGGCGACGCGCACCACGATCACCGGCTCGCCGCCGAAGCGCACGATCTTGAACCCCTTGTCGGCGAAGGCCGGATCGTCGGCGGGCCCGGCGTCGACCTCGTTGGTCGTCGCTTCGGGCACCTCCGGCGGGCTGAGAAAGCGAGCGACAGGATAGAGAGTGGCCGCGACGAGGCCTCCCAGCGAAGTGCCGAGAAGCAAGTTCAGAAACGGACGCCTACTGGTCGGTTCCGTGGATCCCTCTCAGAAGCGCACGGTCGTCCGCAAGCTCGCGCTCCAGGCCTCGTAGTTGCCATCGTCGGCGAAGATCAAGAGAGCCCCTGGGAGGTAGTTTGCCAGATCCTGGCGGATGAAGCTGTCGATCGTGTACTCCTCGAAGAGGACTCCGAAGCCGATCGCGATCTGCGCGGTCAGGTCGTGGTCGAAGCTCGCCTCGACTGTCGTCCGCTCGTAGTCTTCGTAGTTGTCGAAGCCGACGCCCAGATTGGGTACGCCCCCCGGCGGGCTGCTGATGGCGGCGTCGCCGTCCGACTTGACCCACTCGCCGTTCAACTTCAGCCGCCAGAGCTCGGCCTCTTTCGTCCAGCCCAGCCCCCAAGTGTCGTTGACCTCGTTGAAGTCGGCGAACCAGTTGTCGAGTGGATTGACCGACGGGATCGCGCCCGACTGCCGCGCCGCCATCGCGACGTCGCGGTCGGCGCGCTCGCCGTAGAGGAAGAGCACGGCGCCGTCGCCTACCTCGCGATCGAGATCGAAGCCGTAGCGGATCGTCTCGTCGCCGGTCAGACCGAATTCGCTCTCGTCGTAGTCGAACTTCGAGCCCGAGGCGCGGAGGGTGAGCCCCCAGACCTCGGCGAACGGGAGGTTGGCGGAGAGCGTCCAGCGATCGATGTCGCGGTTGGCCTGGTCGTACTTTCGCAGCCCCGGCAGGTTGGTGATCCCCGCGGGGTTCACGAATGACGCCTCCATCGCCTCGGTGTCGTAGTGGCCGTCGAACTCGCGGTCGCCGATCTCGACCTTGGCGCGCACCAGCGCCTTGCCGAAGCGGTTGTCCCACTTGAGGGCGAGAATCTGCTCGGTCGTTTTCTCGGTCTCGCGGAGCTCGCGGTCGTAGACGTCCTGCCGCGCCTCGAAGCTCAGGGTGCCGAAGCGCCCGAGGTCGCGATCGAGGTTGGCCGAGAGGGTCTCGCGCGTCCAACTGAACGGCACCGTGATGCGCGGAATTTCCTCGAGCACGGCGTGGAAGCGCACGTACGATTCGAACTCGAAGCGCGGCGAGTCGTCGCTGTAGTCCTGATAGCTGTAACGGACCCCCGTCTGCCAACCGTCGCCGAAGCGCGCTCCATAGTCGAGCGTCAGCCGCTTCATCTCGGCCTCGCGGTCGGCCGAGCCGTGGGGCTGGACCGGCGCGGCGATCGCCGTGTTGAGCGTATACGGGAGCAGCGGGTCGTCCTGGTCGTACTGCGTCCAGTTGAACGCCATCTGGATCCAGCTCGAGGAGCCGATGTCGAAGCGTCCGTTGGCGAACACGCTCCCGGCGTCGTTGTCGGGCGCCAGATCGAAGAAGCCGCGGCTGGCGCCGCCGATCGAGCCGCTGGACACCAACGGCGGCAATCTGAACGTCCAGCCCGGCGAGGCGTACGCGCTCGGATCGGTCGAGTCGGTAGCCCGCCAGGGGTTGTCGAAGACGAGCGTGGAGATCGAGTTCTCGAAGGTCGAGTGGCGATACCCCGCCACCACGACACCCCGCGACCATTTCCAGTTCCCCGACAGTGTCGTATCCGTCGTGTCGTACTCGATCGGCTCCGGCAGCTCGGTCTGATTGTTGAAGCCGAAACTGGTCCCGAGGTTGCGCGTCCCGCTCCGGCTCTCGCGGCTGTACTCGAGCTGCCAGCTAGCCAAACCGGCGCGGCCGAGATCGAGGGCGAGGCGAGTGCGGCGTCGCTGCAGCCCCACGTCGATCTCGTTCGCAGTCGCCAGGAACGGCTGGATGAGCCCCTTGAGAAATGCGAAGTCGACGTTGCCGACCGGAACACGAGCCTCGATGGCCGACTGCAGCGAGCGCTGGATCGGGTCGTCGATCTCGTAGACGCCGGGCGCGGTGCGCGTCCAGAGCGTCTTGCCGTTGTTGCCGAAACGATGCGGGATGTTGTCGTAGGTGAGCTCGAGGCCCCAACTCCCGGCAACGTCGTAGGAGAGCCCGTAGAAGGCGTCGTCCTTGCCGCCGTTGACGATCTGGAAGTCGAGCTTGCGCTTCAGATCGTCGCTGAGACCGGACAGGTTCATCAGACGGAGCCGGAATCCGTCGGAGAGATCCCGATACTCCTGGAACTTCGACGAGTCGCTGTCTTGGTCGAGGTAGAGACCCTCGATGATCAGAGGATCGAGGCTCAGCCGGAAGCTCGAGCCCTCCTCGGCGGCGAGACCGGCCGGGCCGGTGCCCGCGACGAGGGCCGTCACCAGAAGCGCGCGAACCGCGAGATGCCGAGTCATGACGTTCTCCTCTCTCAGTGAGCGAGATAGGGAGCCGAGGGATGGTTGCTACCGTGAATCGCGGCGTGGCAGTCGACGCAGGCCCGGTTGAACAGTCGGTTGCTGCCGGTGACCGGGTTGTCCAGCGTCGGCAGGCGGGTGGCGTCGTAGAGCGTTCCCGGGTGCCGGGTGTTGCTGTGGCACTGCTGGCAGAGGTACGGCACCGAGGTCGACTGCAGCTTGAGATGGTTCGAACCGTGCGGCGTGTGGCAGTTGAGGCAGCTCTCGCGCACCGGCGCGTGCTCCCAGAGAAACGGCCCGCGCTTCTCGGTGTGGCAGTCGTAGCAGAGCTCGTTGACCGACCCCGCCCGCAGATTCGCCTTGGTCAGCGTGCCGTGCGGGTCGTGGCACGAGAGGCAGGTCATCTTCCCTTCGCGCACCGGATGGTGGGAGATCTTGCGCATCTCGGAGCGGACGTCCTGATGGCACTCGTAGCAGGTCTCGGTGCGCATCGCGGCGTTGACCATCGAATCGGGGCTCTCCTCCGCGTGCAACGTATGGCAGTCGGTGCAGGTCACCCCGCGGCGCTGGTGGGTGCTTCCCTTCCAGTGAGCTTGCGCCTCGTTTTCCTGGTGACAGGTCATGCAGAGCTCGGCGGCCGCCGCGGCGGAGAGCCGGTTCGGCACGACGATGTTCGTGCCGTCGCCGGCCTCGATGTGTGCCGTCGCGTCGCCGTGACAGCTCTCGCACGAGGCCGTCGTCATGTCCGCCCGATGCGCGTACGCCCGTCCGTGCACGCTGCCGGCGAAGCTGCTCACCCTCTCCTCGTGGCAGTCCGCGCAGACGGCGGCAACGGTCTCGGAGGCGCTCGGGACGGCTGTCGCGGCGGGAGCCTGAGCCGAGCCCGCCAGCGAAGCGAGGACGAGCCCCCCGGCCAGGGCCAGGGCGACCCTCAGACCTCGCTTCGGAGCGGCCTCGCGCGTCGGTTGAAATCGCATCACTCCTCCTTCTCGTCGCAGCATCCAGCTAATGCGGACTCTATGTCTCTCTCGCCGCAAGTCACCACCCTGAGGGGTGGTGCTGGCACTGCCGCCGCGGGGGGGAGAGATCGCCGGCATCCTACCTAGGATCAACGTCGACCCGAAGGGGAGGAGCAGAGTTCGTGACGGCTCAGAAGAAGCAGCGGCCCAGACGGCGAATGCGACGCGGCGCTCTGCCAGGCGGGGGTCTCGCCGGCGTGCTCGCCGCGCTCGCCCTCGGCTTCGTAGCGGCTACCCTGAGCGCTCGCCAGGAGAGCTGTCTCGAGTGCCACGGCGAGGTCGATCTCGCGCCGAGCGTCCACGCCGAGCTCGCTTGTTCGGACTGCCACTCGGCGGTGGGCGACTACCCGCATCCGAATCCGATCCCGCGCGCCACCAGCGCCGTCTGCGGCGACTGCCACGACGCATCCTCCGAGCTGGAGGCCAGCGTTCACTCCAGCCTCGGCTGCAGCGACTGTCACGGCAAGCCGCACGAGTTGAGGCCGGCGCGCGAGATGAAGTCGCCCACCCACCCGTTCGTTCAGCCGGCGACCTGCGGTACCTGCCACGACGAGCCGGCAGATCTGGTTCGGAAGTTCGTCTCGAGTGTGCACGGCCGGGCTCTGCTGAAGAGCGGACTGCTCTCTGCCCCGTCGTGCTCCACCTGTCACGGCGTCCACGACATCCTCGCCGTCGACGACTCCGCCTCGCGTACCGCCCATGCGCGTCTCCCGGAGACCTGCGGCGCCTGTCACGTCGGCATCATCACCGACTGGCTCGAGCAGAGCGCTCACGGAGCCGGATGGAAGGCGAAATCCGACGATGCGCCGGTGTGCACCACCTGCCATGCCGCGCACGCCGTTTTGCCGGCGACGACGCGCGAGGCCCGGCTCACCAGCGCCCAGACCTGCGGTGGCTGCCACGGTGAGCGCTTCTCCACTTACCACGACAGCTTTCACGGCAAAGCCACCGACCTCGGCTGGGAGCTCGCCGCGGTCTGCTCCGATTGCCACACGCCGCATCGAAACCTCGCGGCCTCCGACGAGCGCTCGACGGTTCATCCGAGTCGTCTGCCGACGACGTGCGGTCAGTGCCACACGCGGGTCACCGCCGCCTTCGCCTCGTTTCAGCCTCATATCGATCCAGGTCGGCCCGAGGGCGACCCGCGCTTGCGCTGGGTCTGGCTGTTGATGACTTCGCTCCTGGTCGGCGTCTTCGGCATCTTCGGCATCCACGACGCGCTCTTCTTGCAGCGCTCTCTCGTCGCTGTGGCGCGCCAGAAACGCCGTCCGTACCAGCCGGGGGAGCTCTGGATCCGCCGCTTCACGCGCACCCAAGTCCGCGTCCACGCGGTCGTCATCGCCACCTTCCTGACGCTCGCCGCCACCGGTCTGCCGCTCAAGTTCCACGCGGCTTCCTGGGCACATGCGATCTCCGCGCTCCTCGGCGGCGTCGAGACGGCGCGGGTGCTGCATCGCCTCGCCGCTCTCGCCACCTTCGGCTACTTCGTCTTTCACCTCACCGACCTGGCTCGTCGAAGCTTGTCCCGTCGTGAGAAGGGACTCTTCTGGGGACCGAATTCGATGATTCCCCGCGGCAAGGATTTCGCAGATCTGTGGGCCAATCTGAAGTGGTTCGTCTACCTCGGCCGCCAGCCGCGCCTCGATCGCTGGGCCTACTGGGAGAAGTTCGACTACTTCGCCGTCTTCTGGGGGATCGCGATCATTGGCGGCTCGGGTCTGCTGCTCTGGGTCCCCGGTTTCGTCTCGCGCTTCCTGCCCGGATGGATCCTCAACGCCGCGGCGATCGTGCACAGCGACGAGGCGCTCCTCGCGACCGGATTCATCTTCGTCTTCCATTTCTTCCACACCCATCTGCGGCCGGAGAGCTTTCCGCTCGATCCGGTGATCTTCACGGGCACGATGCCGCTCGAGAAGTTCCGCGACGAGAGGCCCGAGGAGTACGCCCGGCTGGTGAGCGAAGGGAAGCTCGACGAGCGCCTGGTCGAGGCGCCGAGCGCCGCCCGGCTGCGGCGACTGCGCCTGGTCGGTTTCTCGGCCATGGCGCTCGGCCTGGCGCTCGCCGCCGGGATCTTGATCGCGCTGCTCGGCTAGACAATCTGGAGTGACCGACTCCCCGGACGTCGTTACGTGGTGTGAGGCCTCATCGAGGTGATGAGGCACCAGGTGATGGCTCAGCGCGGCGGGTAGGCGATGAGGTAAAAGTAGGCCGCTTCGAGCTCGTGATCGCGCAGGTACGTGACCTCCGGCCCCTTGCCCTTGAGAGCGGCCTGACCGCGGTGTCGTGAGCCGGGGACGAAGGCCCGGGCCGAGTGCGAAGCTGTCATGCCCGAGAGCGGCGGAATGTTCGATTCCATCGGGCGTCTGCCCGTCGTGGGCGAAGCTTCGTGACAGGTCTGGCAAGTGCCCTTGACGATCAATTCGCCGACCCGATCCACCGGAATCTGCAGGCTGCGGTCGACGTGCTTGGGATCCGGAACCGTCGCGAGCCGCTCCAGATACCCGAGCAGGACCTCGGATTCCTCGACGGCGAGGAAGTCAAAGCCCGGCATGGAACGCCCGCCCGAGGTGATCTGGTGTTGCAGGAGCTTCTCCGCGAGCTTGGCGCGGTCGGCGGCTCCTTCTCCGTGCTGCTCCTGCCACACCGCTGAGGTGGCCGTGACGAGGTCGACCAGCGGCAGGATCTCGGGCGCCATCCCGCGTCCCCCGGCACCGTGGCAGGAGCGGCAGGTGAAGCGGAAGAGGTCGGCTCCGCGCACCTCGAATCCCTTGCGCAGCCAACTGCCGTCCTTGGGGGCTGGAGCCGCGAGCTCGGGATCCTGTTCGTTCGGGCCGAGGGCGCCGACGCGTCCAAGGGATGATTTGTCGAAGTTGCGGCCGAGTTTGTCGAGCCAGGAGGGACCGGTCGCCGGAGTCGCGTCGGGAGTTGCGGCCAGCGCCGTGCCGACGAACCCGGCGGCGACGAAGAGTCCGAACATGGAGGAACGCAGGAGGCTCCGAATTCCGTGGACGGAGTCCATGGCGGGAATTTAGCACGGCGCGCAATACTGGATTCGAGGCGACCGCCCAAGGACATTCCGATCCGGGCCGGAGCGATCGCCGTCGCCGACGCGGCTTGCGGCGAATGGCGATTTCCTAGAAACTGATTGGCGAAGATCCGGCGTTCGCGACGGCGAGAGGTCGTGAGTCGGAGGCCCTCTCGGCGGGTTCGAAAGGCGGACTAGTCATGGCCTTGAAACAGTCGATCGATGCTCTGGTAGTGGGGGCCGGCCCGGTCGGTCTCGCCGCGGCGCTCACTCTGGTGCGCGCCGGGCATCGTCGCGTCGAGATTGTCGACGAGGCGAAGCGGCGGACCGGACTGAGCTACGCGTTGGCCCTTCACCCGACGACGCTCGAGGCGCTCGAGGGGCTCGGAATCGCCGCGCCGTTGATCGCCGGCGGCAACCGGGTCGACCGGGTTGCGCTCTACGACGGAGCGACTCGCAAGGGCGAGCTCGTGCTGGGGGCGCTCGATCGGACTCACCCGTTCGTGTTGGTGGTGCCGCAGAGCGAGCTCGAGGGAGTCCTGCTCGCCGCCCTCGCGGACGCGGGCGTCGAAGTGCGTTGGCGCCACCGTCTGCGTCGTCTCGATGACAGCTCGGTCGCGGCGGTAGTCTGCTCCATCGACCGCATCGATTCCGATTCGTCCGGCTACGCGGTGGCCAAGACCGGTGGCGTGGTGGGCAAGACCTTCGAGCGCGAGGTACCGCTGGTCATAGGCGCGGACGGTCACGGGTCGCTGGTGCGCCGACAGCTCGGGATCGAGCTCCGGGCGACCGGGCCGTCGGGTACGGTGGCGGTCTTCGAGCTCGAGGGGGAGGGTGTCCCCGACGATCTGCCGCGGGGCGACGCTCGGCGGGAAATGCGGATCACCTTCGCCGGCGGGATGCGGAGCGTCTGGTGGCCGCTGCCAGGGGGGCGCACCCGCTTGGGTTTCGAGCTCCCCGCAGATCAGGGTCCCACCGCGGCGCGGGACAAGAGCCGGCTGCCGTCGATCGTTCCGTGGCTGGCGAGCACTGTCGACGATCTCCGCCTGCACGAGCTCGTCGCGGAGCGGCTGCCGTGGCACGCGGCGCCGTCGGGGCGCCTGATGTGGTCGGTGGCGGTGCGTTTCGAGCGTGCCCTGGCCGCCTCGTTCGGACGCGGGCGCGTCTGGCTTGCTGGCGACGCGGCGCATCTCGCGTTCCCCTTCGGGGTGCAGAGCATGAACGAGGGAATCGTGGAGGCCCAGGAGCTGGCGACCCGTTGCGGGCGGGTCCTCGACGGTGCGGAGCCGCTCGCGTCGCTCGAAGCTTATGGAAGCGAGCGACTCGGGCGCTGGCGAACTCTGCTAGGGCCGGCGAAGGAGGGCGCGGCGGAAGCCGGCACGACAGGTGGCGACCCGTGGCTCATCGCGAACGCGAGCGCGATCGTGGAGGCTCTCCCCGTTGCAGCCGGTGAACCGGGACAGCTCCTCGCTCGGATCGCTTCGAGAAGCTCAGTCTAGGAGCGCGGCCGGCCAACCGCGCACGGAGCAGACTTCGATCGGTGAGTCAGAATCGAAACTCGCCCCTCGCGGCGCTTTCTCACCAGCCTGCCAGGAGATTCTCGGAAGTCTCACGGCCGCGTGCCGGTGTGACACTCCCAGCAACCGGTCTCCTGCCACTCGTCTCCGATGTCCTCGGGGTGGTCGAAATCGAGGCCATCTGCGCTGTCCGCGATTCTTCGCCGCTCACCGCTTCCCTGCGCGAGGATCGTGTGGCAGGTACGGCAGTCGTTGCTCAGCACGACGCCCGACTCGCTCACGTGGTTGCCGTCGTGGCAGCGCATGCAGCCCTTGCTGACGAAGTGGCCGATGTTGTCGGGATGCGCCAGCCAGCTCGTCTTCATCTCCGGAAAGATCGATTCCCTGTAGGCCTTCTGCACGCGGAGGATCGCGCCATCCACCGCGGCTCGCTCCGCCTGCCAGACGTCTGCGTGCTCCTTGCGATAGGCGTCGGTGATTCGCGTCGCGATGCCGTCAACCGCCTCGGCGCGCGTCTCGTACGCGACGGCCATTGCCTGCACCGCGTACGCCTTGATCGAGGGCAACGCGCGCGACAGCGATCCGTCGCGAAAGGCGCGATCGATGGCCGCGTCCGGGCTCGGGTAGATGTGGCTCGGACGGTTGTGGCAGTCGACGCAGTCCATGCGCCGTGGCTTCGCGGCCGCGAGCTCCTCGGGCGTGAGCAGTTGGGTGCGATCCTGGTAGACGGTGATTCGCCCGGTGGTGAGATCGCGGACGCTCATCCAAGGAATCTCCTGGCGCTCGCGATCGCGGCTCACGTAGTCGACCTCGACACCGAGATTCATGTGCCAGTGGATCCCCGACTCTTCCCCGCTCGCCGGTTCGTTGCCGCCCGTCTTGATCAGCAAGTCGAGCGGCCACTCCGTGTTCGCTCGGTCGTAGAGCGAGTGCCGAAAACGCTTGAGCGTCGATCCAAAGACCTTTCCCGGCCAGTGACACTGCTCGCACGTCTGGCGGGCCGGCCGCAGGCTCTCGATCGGAGTCGGAATGGGTCGTGGGTAGGCGGTGCGAAGGACGGCGTAGACCTGGTAAGCGCCCGAGATCTTCGACTTGACGAACCAGTCGGCGCCCGATCCGATGTGGCACTCGGCGCAGGCGACGCGGGCGTGCGGCGAGTTCACGTAGGTCGTGTGCTCGGGTTCCATCACCTCGTGGCAGGTTGTGCCACAGAAGGCCACCGACTCCGAATAGTGATAGGCGCTGTAGCTGCCGAGCGCCGAGAGGATAACGACGATCGCAGTGCCGACCCCGAGGAGAGTGGCGACCGTGCGGTGCGGGCGCAGGTTGAGATCGATCATCGGCCAGCGCGGAGCTCGCAGGTCGCCGCTGCGCTGGCGTCGTCTCTCTCGCCAGGCGCCGATCGGGATCAGGCAGAGCGCCGCGAACAGGACCGTCGGGAGGACGAGGAATAGAAAGATTCCGAAGTACGGATTGTGACGCTCCTCCAAGTAGTGAACGGCGAGGAGCGCGGCGCCGAGCCCCAACACCACTACTGACGTCACGAAGCCGATCGCGCTGAGCGGGTTCTGGAGAGCAGCCGGCAACGAGAGTTTACGCATCGCGGCGAGATCGTATCGGAGCGTCACGATCGCTGTACCGCCCGTGAGGGCGGGTACCGCAGGTCAAAGCTCCGAGAGGAGAAGAGATGCGATCCGAGCGAAGCGGTGCGCTCAGAGCCTGTGAGCGTCGCCCGATCTCTTCGCGCGCCCTCAGCTCAGGCCTTGGGGTGACACTGATCGCACTTGGTCGGCGCCTTGGTGTCCGGCTGCTTGGCGAGCTCTTCCTTGTGGCAGCTGACGCAGCTGCCGTGGAACGGATTCGTCTTGGCGCCCATCTCGGAGCACTTCGGCGTCTCGGCCTTTTCCGGGCTGACGTGACACGAAGCGCAGGTCTTGACCTCCGTCGAGGCGCCGGCCTTCAGATCGGGCTGTTTGTGATGACAGGTCTTGCACTCGAGCTTCGCAGCGTGGGCGCCGTGCGGGAAGGCGACCGCCGACTTCTTGGCTTTGCAGTCGTCGAGGGTGACGCTCTCGGGCGCCTTGCTGGCAGGGACCGCGACGAGCGCGCTGCCAGCGAGCACGAGGAGAGAGACGAGTACGAACGGGACGGTTGGCGTGCGCATGTTGCGAAACTCCTTTCGAGGATCGCTCCGGTTCGACAACTGCGATTCCCCCTTCCCTCGCTCCAATCTTATTCTTCCGAGCTGGATCGCCGGAAGTAACCGCCCCTCGGGGTGGGATGGCTTCTCACGGCCGGGTTAGAGCTGGCGGCGGACGGCGCAGGTGCCCGCCTACGTCAACACGAATGCCCAATCGGTGCGCGAAAACAGAGTGAAGTTCCACGTCCGCAACATCCTCGACGAGCTCCAGTTGCAGAGCTGCGCGCAGGCAGTCGGATTCGCGCTGCGTTCGCGTCTGATCGACCCCGACAAGCCGAGAGCGCAGCCTCAAGGAACGACGAGGACGCTTCCGGGCAGGCGACGGACGAGTCGTTCGATTCGCCAGTGGCCCCAGGCCGGCATCGCGCTCTTCCAGAGACTCGCTTCCAGAATCACCAGATCGGGCCGGAAGCGGTCGGCAAAGCCGAGGATCGATCCGCTGGTTCGACCGCTCACGATCTCGAGGCCGGGTAGCGAATCCGCGATCGTACGTTCGTCCGAGGCGAGCTGCCGGCTCGAGGCCGGCCGCGGACCCTCCAGGTCGACCGTCGGCGCGGTAACCAGCCGCGAGAGCAGGGCGAGGATCGGCTCCAGGTTGCGACTCCTCGCGCCGGCTCGCAACGCCACCAGGGGCCGGTCGGGAGGGAGGCGAAGCTGCCCGCGCTGGAAGAGCACCGGGCATTCGGGAGCTGCGCGCAGAACGTGAGTCGCGGTCTGGCCGAGCGGTTGCCCGAAGACGACCGGGGACTCCTGCGCGCCGAGCACGATCGCGGCGCCGGGGCGCTCGCCGGCGACGAGCAAGAGGTCATGCGCTGGGGTGGGCTCGGCGCGCAGCTCTCCCAATTCGTCGCTCCGGAAGTCCATCCGGCGTGCTTGGGCGCGCAGCCTGCGGGCATGCTCTTCCTGGTCGACGGCGGACGGAGCGCTGGGGAGAGCGTGCAGCAGATGGATCTTGGCGCCGAATGCGCGCGCCAGGCTCAGGGCGCTCTTGACGACCCCTTCGCTCGCCGGTCCGAGCGTCGTACCTACGAAGACGTCGGTCACCACAGGGCGAGGTGGGCTC
>CAZPYU010000030.1:0-28884 GCA_964590905.1 uncultured Thermoanaerobaculia bacterium | reverse complement strand
CGCCGCGACCCCGATCTCGCCAGCCTCCACGGCGACCCGGAGTTCGAGCGGCTGTATCCTGAAAAGGGCGCGGAAAATAGCGCGGAGTAGTCCGCGGACAGCCGAGACGACAGCCTGCTCAGCCCCCGCCAGCGGCCACCCAGGCCTCGATCTTCGCCGCCAGCATCTGCAGCGACACGGTGCCGTCCTCGAGGATCCGGTCGTGGAACTTCCGAATGTCGAAGCGGTCGCCGAGCCGCTTCTCGGCGAGCTCGCGCAGCCGGCGGATCTCGAGGCTCCCGGTCATGTACGCCGTCGCTTGCCCGGGGACTGCGATGTAGCGGTCGATCTGGCTCGCCGCGCCACCCGCGGAGAGCGCCGTGTGGGCGAGCAGGTAGTCGATGGCGCGCTGCCGATCCCAGCCGAGCGCGTGCAGTCCCGAATCGACGACCAGCCGCGCGGTGCGCAGCGATTCGTTCGAGAGCATCCCCAGCCGGTCGAGGTCGCCGCTGTAGAGCCCTATCTCGTCGGCCAGTCGCTCGGTGTAGAGCGCCCAGCCCTCGCCCGTCCCGGAGTTGAAGAAGTAGCGCAGCGCCGGGTGGAGCCCCGCGCGCTGGAGCGCCACCGCCCCTTGCAAGTGATGGCCCGGGTAGGTCTCGTGGAACGTCGTCGCCTCGAGCCCGGCGCGGGGCAGCTTCTCCGGCTCGTAGGTGCCGAGCTCGTAGACGCCGGGCTGGCCGGGCAAACCCGACAAGTAGGAGCCGCCGCCGGTCTCCTTCTGATACGCCGGAAACGGCCGCACGATCACGCCGGCCTTCGGTACGAATCCGAACCAGCGCGGCGCGGCCGCCTCGGCGCGCGCGATCGCGCCGTTCACGAAGCCGAGGATCTCCTGCTCGCTGCGGAAAGTGAAGGCGGGATCCGTGCTCACCCGCACGAGCAGGGCGCTCAGGTCGTCGGTGCCGAAGCTCCGGAGCGCGATCTCGCGCATCTCGCGCTCGATCTTCGCGATCTGCGCGAGGCCGTTGGCGTGCAGCTCCTCGGCGGAGAGCGGCAGGCTGGTCCAGTAGCGCACCGCGGCGGCGTAGCAGGCGGCTCCCTGCGGATTGGCGGAGACCCCGGCCGCCGCGCGCGCCTTCTCGCGGTACTCGCCCGCCAAGAGGTCGCGTTGCCGGCGGACGGCGGGGAGGATCTCCCCTTCGATCATGGCCTTCAGCCGCGGCGCGAGCTCGCCGCTCTCGTCCTTCGCGGCGGGCGAATAGAACGGCGAGTCGGCGAGCGCGGAGGCGAGGATCTCGTCCAACTGCTCGACGACGGCGTCGACGCTCGAGCGCGCCGCGGTGTACCCGAGGCGGAGACCTTCCTTTAGATTCGCCGTCTCGGTGTCGACGAAGCGCGCCGCGTCGCGGGCGCGCCCGAGCGCCAGCGACCGCTCCTCGGCCGTACCCGCCTGCTGATTGGCGAGCGTGGAGGAGACGACGCTCTGCCAGCCGGTGAACGTCGGGCTGACGTTCCAGAGCTCACCCTGACAGACGCGCAGGGCGACCGAGGCGCGCAGCCGCTCGAGGACGTAGGCGTGAGGGACCGCGGCGGCCGTTCCGGCGAGCGCTCCAAGGTCGATCCCCTCCAAGCGAGCGAGCCAGCCGTCCTCGCGCCGCTGCCAGGCGGCGCGCGCAGAGGCGCTGCGATCGCTGAAGCGGTCGAGCGGCGCAGTCGGGAACCCGTTCTCGAACGCCTCCTCGGGGAATTGGCCGTAGTAGGCGTTCACGTACTCCTCGGCCAAGGCCAGCGCCTCGCTCGCCGGAGCAGGCACGGCGGGCGCCTGCGTGGGCGTCGACGAAGGCGAGCTCGTGCGGCAGGCGAGAACGAAGAAAGCGGCCAGCAGGACGAGGCGGAACCGCGGGAGTCGTGGACCTGGCATGAAAGTTCTCCTGGGACAACATCAAACGAGATTCGAAGGCACTGAGGCCGCGTACAGCATAGCCACTTCTGGAAAGGCGCCGGCCGTTTCAGAGGTCGATCCGCTCCATCTCGACCGCGACCCGCATCCCCGCCAACTCGATCGCACGTCGCTCAGGCGTATCCGGCAGCGCCGCCGGATTCGAGTGGTTGAGGTGGGTGAAGACAATCTTCCGCCTCTCCGCTTCCGGGAGCTTCGCGAAGCGCGCGATCGACTCGACAACGAACGGGTGCGGAACCTCGGTGATCGAGCGGCCGAGCAGGTCGCTCTCACCGTAGAAGGTGGCGTCGAGGAGCGCCTGGTCGACGCGCGCGATTTTCGACTCGATCAGCGTCGACCACCTTTCCCATTTGTCGATATCCGGGATGTAGAGCACGGCGCGCTGCGGTCCGCGGATCTCGAATCCAAAAGTGTCGGTGTACTCGTCGCGGTGCGGAACGAGAAACGGCGTGATCGTGAGGCCGGGAGCGAGCTCGACAGCCTTCTCGGGCTCGAGCGGCCGAAGCTCGATCTGGTTCAGTCGGACGAGCTGATCCCACGGCCCATTCGTCGACAGGAACTCCCGCATTCGCTGCGAGCACCAAACCGGGAGGCGATCGGCGTGGTAGACCTCGCGCCCGAACTGCGCCAGGCCCAGGTAATGGCCAATGTGCGCATGGGTCAGGAAGACGCCGTCCACGATTGGCGCTCGACTCTGCGCGACGGCACGAAGCGGGGCCACCGGCTCGGCGCGGTCGAGCTGCGCCGCCAGGTCGGGGCTCGCGTCGATCAACCACCGCTTTCCCGAGGCCGGGTCGACGACCAGGAGCGAAGCGACCAGCCGTCGCAACGCTGGATCGCGCCGCGCCGCCTCGTCGGCCGCCGCGTGGCCGCCGAGATGCGGAATGCCGCCGTCTTGCGCGCTGCCGAGAACGAGAACGAACGGCGGCGACGCGGTCGGCTCGCTCGTCGCGGCAGGCGATGAGGCGAGCGCGGCGAGAAGAGTCAGAGAGATCGCTAGAAGACCGATGAGACGCACACCTTCGATCCCGCTGCGATCCGCTGTCGCCCCTACTTCCGCTTACCGCTCTTGAGGAGGAACGTCACCTTCATCGAGACGCGGTACTCGACGACCCGCCCCTTCTCGACCTCAACTTTCTGGCTCTTGATCCAAGCGCCCTGCACCTCGTCGAGAGTGGCGTTGGCGCGCGCGATTCCCACCGCGACGGCGTCCTCGAAGCTCTTGGTCGACGAGGAGCTGATCTCGATGACTTTTGCGACGGACATCGTGGTTTCGTCCTTTCCGCGGCCAGTGCGGCCACCGCCGAGAGCGTACCACCCGCGCCGACCGCGAGCGGTTGCGGGCGCACTTCAGCCGAGCAGAACCGATCGCTGAACACTCGCATCAGCCGCGGAACTTCCGCTCCGCGTGAAGTCGGAGCACGTCGTCGAACTCGCTGCGGAGATTCTTGGCACGTTGGAAACCCCGCGAGGTGACGAGATCGAGCAGACTCCGGGCTTCTTCGATCTCGATCGGCGAAGCCTCGTCGAGCAAGTGAAAGAGGTCTTGACTGTCGTGCGGCCTTGCCGGAGAACGTGACAGCGTCTTGAGGGCCAGCAGAGACGAGATCCCGGCGACTGGGACTCGCAGATCCGCGGTCAAGGGCAGCACCTGGCTCGTCGCGACCACCTCGGGCTCGATTCCGGATGACGCGAAGAGGAGGTCGATGTAGGTCTCGGCACCAACGGCCGCATCCGCAGGAGTGAGTCGAACAGTTGCGAGTCGGTTCGCTCGCTCCTGTTCGAAGCTCTCTCGCAAGCGGTAATCGCTTGCGATCAGGTCGCGGACGAGAGCTTCGGCCTCTGGATCGCCGGACACCGAAACGGCGATGTCGATGTCCAGCGTCACACGGGGGCGACCTCTTGCTGCTGCGGCGAGGCCACCCACCAGGCACCAGGAAACTCGCGAACGCGAGAGGAAAGCGATGATCCGACCCAGCTCGAACCCGAGGCGGGTCATCCGAACCGGCTCGCGCGGGCGCGCCGGAGGCCATACCTGGCGTCGTCGTCGGTCGTCTGCTCGCGGTACCAATCGCCGAGCATTCGTTCGATCTCCGCTCGCGAGGAGAGCGGGTGGAGCCGTTCGAATCGGGCGCGCTGAATCTCGAAAGCGAACTGGCAGAGATCGAGGGTCGCCTCGAAGCGCTCTCGGAACGCGGATTTTCCAGTCGCGATCACGAGCCTAATTCTATGCCGCTAGAGACGCCCGATACCCCGTTACTTTCAGAGGCCGCGGCGCGCTCCTCGATCGACGCGCCGAGCGAGATGCATAGCTCAGCCGGGCCTCCTGAACGCACCTCTCAGCCGAGCAGCTCTTCCACCGCCGCCCGCTCTTCGCGCAGCTCGCGGTCGGTGGCGTCGAGCTTGGCGCGGCTCCATTCGTCGACCGCGAGCTCTTGGACGATCTCGTAGTCGCCGTCGCGGCAGACGCACGGATAGCTGTAGACGACGCCCGGTGCGATGCCGTAGCTGCCGTCGGAGGGGACCGCCATCGAGACCCAGTCGCTGTCGCGCGAACCAAGCATCCAGTCGCGCACGTGGTCGATCGCCGCCGATGCCGCCGAGGCGGCCGAGCTCGAGCCGCGCGCCTTGATGATCGCCGCGCCGCGCTGTTGCACCGCCGGGATGAAGGCGTCGCGGTACCAGTTGCGATCGACGGAATCGAGCGCCGGCCGGCCGGCGACCTTGCAGTGCGCGAGGTCGGGGAACTGGGTTGAAGAGTGGTTGCCCCAGATCGTCATCTTCTCGACGTCGCGCGCCGGGGTCTGGGTGTTCGACGCCAAGAGCGAGATCGCCCGGTTGTGATCGAGCCGGGTCATGGCGTGAAACTGGCGCGGGTCGGGTCGGTTTCCAACCTTGGCCGCCGCGGCGGCGGCGATGAGCGCATTGGTGTTCGCCGGATTGCCGACGACCAACACGCGCACGTCCTTCGCCGCGCGCTCGGCAATCGCCTTCCCCTGCGGGCCGAAGATGCCGCCGTTCGCCGCCAGGAGATCCTTGCGCTCCATCCCCGGACCGCGCGGCTTGGCGCCGACCAGAAAGCAGACATCGGCACCTGCGAACGCCTCGTCCGCGTCGGCCGAGGCGAGCAGTCCGTCGAGGAGGGGAAAGGCGCAATCGGAGAGCTCCATGCAGACCCCTTCGAGCGCTGGCAGCGCCGGCGGGATCTCGAGCAGCTGCAAGACGACGCGCTGGTCGGGACCGAGGAGGTCTCCGGCCGCGAGACGGAAGGCCAAGGCGTAGCCGATATTGCCGGCGGCGCCGGTGACGACGATGCGCGTGGGCTGGCTCATCCGTCGATTCTATCGGGGGTCGCGCTCTCGACCGCGATCCGGCTGCGGCCTGCTCGTCAGCGTTCCGGCAGCAGCACTGCGATGCTCCGGCGCGGGCAGCGAAACCGGGAGCCGCTGCTACACTCGGCAGATGTCGATCGCTCTCCAACCCGCGCTCCGCGGGCTCGCGGCACGACGACCACGTCACACACTCCTTCTCGTCCTAGCCTTCACCGCACTCGGTTGTACGCCGCGCGGCGGGAGCAAGGGGCCGCTCGCGGTCGGCTCGCTCCTCCACCTCACCGACAGTCTCGAGCGGGCGACGGTCGCCAGCGCAACCTCGCCCGCGAGCGCTCGTGAGGAGCGCAGCTGGAGCTTCGCCGAGCCGCGTCCGGAGTGGCGCACCTTCTCCTCTTCCGATCTGCCGCGGCTAGCAGGTGTCGAGCGCACCCAGCTTGCCGACGGCGTGCGGCTGGCGATTTCGGCGCCCCGGCAGCAGGAAGGGCTGATGCTGATTGGTGGGGTGGCGATTGCGCTCGACGATGTCGTCCTCGACGACTGGGAGCAAATTCTGGTGCGCGCTCGTTCGAGCCAGCGCTTCGGCGGCGTCACCCTGGCGTACAACCTCGACGAGGAGGGGGCGCTGCCGGACGACGAACGCTTCTTCATCGGTGGCGACGACGCGCCGCCGATCTTCAACGACGGCTCGACTCAGGTCTACGCGCTACCGTTGCGCGCTCGGGAAGGATCTTCGGCGCCGGTCGCGCTGCGCGATCTCGCGGTTTTCTTCGGCGGGCCCGAGCCGGCGGCGCTCGACCTGCTCTCGATTGCGCTGGTGCCGCGCGGCGCCTCCTTCCGCGAGCCGCACGGTGTGCGGCCGTTGACCCGCGCCGGCGAGACGCGCGAGACGCTCTTCGCGCACACGCCGGCGACGCTGCGCTACGAGGTCGCGCTGGGCGAGCGCAACCGGCTCGACTTCGGCCTCAGCGTGGCTCCCGGCGAGAGCGTGACCTACAAGGTCGCGGTCACCGAGGGCGCGGCGCCGCCGCGCAGCCTCTTCGAGGAGCAAGTCGGCGACGCAGAGCACTGGTCGCAGCGGTCGGTCGATCTCTCGGAGCTTGCGGGGAGAACGGTCGAGCTCCAGCTCGCCGCCGAGAGCGAGCATGGTGGGGCGGTCGCCCTCTGGGCGGCACCGATGCTCGCGGGCGACGAACGGCCGCGGCGCCCGAACGTCGTCTTCTACGTCATCGACGGCGGCGGCGCCGACCTGATGAGCGTCTACGGCTACAACCGTCGCACCACGCCCTATCTCGAGCGCCTCGCCGAGGAGGGGGCGCTCTTCGAGCACGCTCACACCAACGCTACCTGGACGCAGCCGTCGACGGCGTCGTTCATGACCTCGTTGCAACACAGCGTGTTGGGCGGGCTGCGCCGCGGCATGCACTCGACGCCGGTGCCGCCGGGGGCGACGACGATGGCGCAGTACTTTCGGCGCGGCGGCTACCAGACCGCGGCGCTCACCTCGAATCCGAACTGCGGACGGCTGCTCGGGCTCGAACGGGGCGTCGACGTGATGCGCGACGTCGAAACCGAGCACCACTCGACTTCGTCCCTCGACCTCCAAGAGGAGTTCTGGCGGATCCGCGCCGAATACCCCGGAGGTCCGTACTGGGTGCATTTCCAGACCACCGACGTGCACGAGCCCCACCAACCGCAGGCGCCCTTCGCGGGGCTTTACGTTTCGGCGGCCGAGCGGGCGCAGCTCGAGCAATGGAACCAGGCGCTCTGGCAGGTGGCGGCGGCGGAGTTCGGCCAGACCAGCATGGTCGCCTGGTACGACCTGGCGCTCGAGCGCGCTCAGATCGACCGGCGCGCCTTCTACTCCCTGCGGCGCGGTCTCTACGACGAGACGATGGCCCATCAAGACCATCAGCTCGGTCGCTTCGTGGAAGAGCTCAAGGCGGCGGGCGAGTGGGAGAACACGATCTTCGTTGTGGCCGCCGACCACGGACATCCGGCCGGGACCTTCGCGCGCTTCGGGCGCGGCGAGTTCGAGCCCAAGCCCGACGGCTGGGAAGGGGCGCTCTTCGATGCGTACGCGACGCGGGTGCCGCTTCTGGTGGTCTGGCCGGGAAAGATTCGCGGCAGTCGCCGCTTCACCGAACCGGTCTCGATGATCGACGTCCTGCCGACCCTCCTCGACCTGGCCGGTCTGCCACGCCCGGATGTCGCGCAAGGGCAGTCGCTGGCGCCGCTTCTGCTCGGCCGGGAGATGGACGTGCGGCCGGTCATCCTCGATGAGTTCCGGGTCGACGAGGCCTCGGGTGAGATGGTCGGCAACCTCGAGATCATCGATGGCCGCTGGGGGGCCTCGCTCGAGATCGGGCCGCTCCCCGAGGGCGCCGATCCGAAGCGCGGGCGCCACGCGGTGCCGGCGGGCGGCCGCTGGGGCGTGCACCATCCGTACTTTCCCGACGCTCCGCGTCTGCTGCTCTACGACCTGGCGCGCGATCCATTCGTGAGAAAGGCGGTCAACGCCGACCATCCCGAGCTGGTCGACAAGTACTGGCGATTGCTCCTCGAGCAGTGGAAAGCGCACCAAGCGCTGGCGCAAAGATTTCTCGACGCCGGCGGCGAGACCGCGCTCGACCCCGAGCAGCTCCAGCAGCTGAAGGCGCTCGGCTACATCCAGTGACGACGGAGAGAGGCGCGCTGAGCTCGAAGCCGCTGGCCCTGATCACCGGCCCCACGAACGGGATCGGCCTCGAGCTGGCGCGCTTCTTCGCTCGCGATCGGCACCCACTCGTCTTGGTGGCACGCAGCGCAGTGCGACTCGATGAGGTCGCCGCCGAGCTTCTTGCTCTGGGCGCGCCGGAGACGACACCGATGGCGATCGATCTCGCCGACCCGGCGGCGCCGGCGGCGATCGATCGCGAGCTCTCGGGCCGGGCGCTGCGCGTCGGGATCCTGGTCAACAACGCCGGCTACGGCCTTTTGGCGCCGTTCGCCGAGAGCGACCGCGGCGACGAGCTGAAGATGATCCAGCTCAACGTCGCGGCGCTGGTCGAGCTGACCAAGCGGCTGCTGCCGTCGATCCTCGAGGCCGGCCGCGACGGCGGGATCTTGAACGTCGCTTCGACCGCTGCCTTCCAGGCCGGGCCGAATATGGCGGTCTACTACGCGACCAAGGCGTTCGTTCTCTCCTTCACCGAGGCGATCGCCGAGGAGCTAGCGGGTCGAACGCGGGTGACCTGCCTCTGCCCTGGTCCGACGCCGACCGGATTCCAAGATCGCGCCGGCTTCGGCGACGGCGTCGCGCTGACCGGCGGCCTGTTGCCGAAGACGAGCGCCGCGGCGGTGGCGCGCGTCGGCTACGCCGGCTTCCGGCGCGGCCGGCGGATCGTCATCCCCGGCGCCGTCAACAAGTCGACGGCGTGGGGGGTGCGCCTCATCCCGCGCCGCGCCGCCGCCAAGATCGCCGGAGCGCTCCAGAAGAAGCGCCAGCGATGAGCCGCGCTCGGCGCTGCGCCCGTTAGCGCGGTGGGGAGCTGCGCAGCCGCTGGCGGATCCAGATCGCCACCGCCTCGGCGCCGAGCTCGCCCTTGGCCACGGCGAGGACAGTCTCGGTCAACTCGTCGGGTCCAAGATCGAGCTCCACGTCGTTGGCGAGCAAGAAGAGGAGCGTGGCGTGCACGCCGACGCGCTTGTTGCCGTCGACGAAGGCATGATTCATGACCAGCGAATGCATCAGGGCCGCTGCCTTGTCGGCCAGGTCGGGATAGAGATCTTCGCCGCCGAAAGTTGCCTGGGGGCGAGCGACGGCGGCCTCGAGCGCGCCGCGGTCGCGGAGCCCGGTCGCTCCTCCATAGCGTTCGATCTGAAAAGAGTGCAGCTCGACGATCTGCTCCAGCCCGAGATACGAGGTCACTTCGCGAGCTCGCGAAAGCTCCGGTCGTAGCGCTGGACGATCTTCTCCGCGAGCTCTAGGAACCGCGGCGTTACCCGGCCGTCCTCGAAGTAGCGGACGCCGGGTCGGATGGTGACTGCGCCGGTCTGGGGATGGACCGAAACGTCGACGCTCATCCCCTTCTCGAGCCTGAACTCCTGCACCACTTCGGCGGGGAGGGTGACCGCCAGCGATCCGCCGGCCTGGACGAGGCTCCGTTTCATGTAAGCATTAAGTACATACAACTAGACGCTCTGTCAAGCTCACCCCGCGGCTTCTCAGGCTTCGGCCGCTTCCTCGCTTTCGGCCTCGTAGCCGCAGCCCTCTTTCGGGCAGAGCCGCACGGTGCCCCGCTTCTTGGTCGTCTTCTCGGTCAAGAGCGGGTTGCCGCAGCGCGGGCACGGTTCGGCTACGGGGCGGTTCCAGAGCGCGAACTTGCAGTCGGGATAGCGCGAGCAGGAGAAGAAGAGCTTGCCGCGGCGCGAGGTCTTTTCTTGGATCGTCCCTAGCTTGCACTCCGGGCAGCCGACCCCGGTTTCCTTGCGCGGCGCCGCCGGCGGGCCGAGCTTGCGGATGTTCTTGCACTCCGGATAGCCGGTACAGCCGAGGAAGGTGCCGAAACGGGAGCGGCGGAGCGCCATCGGCTTGACACACTTTTCGCAGGGCGCCGCCTCCGCCACCTCTGCTGTTGGCGCTTCCTCACCCGGCGCGCCGGAGGAGGCGACGTCGCGCGTGTAGTCGCACGGCGGCTCGTTGCGGTAGGCACTGCAACCCAGGAAAGCGCCGTAGCGGCCGAAGCGCAGAACCAGGTCGGAAGCGCACCGGGGGCACTTCTCGTCGGTTGGGTGCCCGTCGCGCTTGATGTTGGGGAGCTTCTCGCCGGCGGTCGCCAGGTCGCGCGAGAACTTTTCGTCGAACTCTTCAACCGCTTTCTTCCAGGGCAGCTTCCCCTCCTCGATCTCGTCGAGCTCGAGCTCGAGCCGGGCGGTGTAGCCCTCGCTGATGATGTCGTCGAAGCCGCGCTGGAGAAGCTGATTCACCATTTTTCCCAACGGCGTCGGCCGGAAACGCCCCTCGATCTTCTCGGCGTACTCGCGCTGCGAGAGGGTCGAGAGGATCGCGGCGTAGGTCGAAGGCCGCCCGATGCCGTTCTCCTCGAGCGCCTTGACGAGCAGCGCCTCGGAGTAGAGCGCCGGCGGCGAGGTGAACTTCTGCTCCTTCTCGATTCCGAGCAGGCGCAAGGGATCGCCCTCGCCGAGCGGCGGCAGCGCTGCGGCGCTCTCCTCCTCCTCGTCTTCCGCCGCGGCGCGCTTCTCTTCGGCGGCCTCCTGGTAGACGGCGAGGAAGCCCGCGCTCTTCAGGATTTTGCCGGAGCTTCGCAACAGGTAGGGACCGCTCTCGATGTCGACCTGCGTAACGTCGAAGAGCGCCGGCAGCATCTGACTGGCGAGGAAGCGATCCCAGATCAGCTTGTAGAGCTTGAGCTCGTCGAGCTCGAGCAGGCCGGCCAGCCGTTCCGGCGGCAGATCGAGGAAGGTCGGTCGGATCGCCTCGTGGGCGTCCTGGGCGCTCTTCTTCGAAGTGTAGACGTTCGGCCTGTCGGGGAGCTTGTCGGCGCCGTAGGAGGCCGTGATCCGCTCGCGCGCCGCCGCGATCGCCTCGGCGGCGACGCGTGTCGAGTCGGTGCGCATGTAGGTAATCAGCCCGACCTGGCCGCGCTCGCCGACCGTGCGCCCCTCGTAGAGCCCCTGCGCCAGCCCCATGGTGCGCTTGACCGAGTAGCCGAACTTGCGCGCCGCCTCTTGCTGCAGGCGGCTGGTGATGAACGGCGGCGACGGACGCTGTTTCGACTCCTTGCGCTCGACCTTGGCGACGCGAAAGCTTCCCGTTGCGAGCTCGCCCGCGATGGTTGCCGCCTCTTCGCCGTTCTCGACCTTCGCCTTGCGGCCGCGGATCGAGTGCAGCCGCGCGGAGAAGTCTGGAGGCTCGGCAGCGGCCAAGCGAGCGCCCACCAGCCAGTACTCCTCGGCGCGGAAAGCGTCGATCTCGGCCTGGCGATCGCAGACCATCTTGAGCGCCACCGATTGCACGCGCCCCGCCGAGAGGCCGCGGCGGACCTTGTCCCAGAGGAGAGGCGAGAGCTTGAAGCCAAGCAGCCGATCGACGACGCGGCGCGCCTGCTGCGCATCGACGAGGTGGCGGTCGATCGTACGCGGCTGCTCGAGCGCCTTGAGCACCGCGCTCTTGGTGATCTCGTTGAAGGTGACGCGGTGGATCTCCTTGCCCTCCTTGGCGATCACCTCGGCGATGTGCCAGGCGATCGCTTCGCCTTCGCGATCGGGGTCGGGGGCGAGGTAGATCCGCTCGGCCTTCTTGGCCGCCTCGCGCAGGCGCTTGACGACCTCCTTCTTGGCCGGCAAGATCGTGTACTTCGGTTCGAAGTCGGGGCCGAGGCCCATATCCTTCTTGGGCAGGTCGCGGATGTGCCCAACCGAGGCCTCCACGGCCCAGTCGCGCCCGAGGAACTTCTTGAGCGTGCGCGTCTTCGCGGGGCTTTCGACGATGATCAGGTTCTTCGCCATGCGGGTGGGTGGCGCCAAGCGGAGCGGCGCCTCGCGGGGCGCGGACGCTACCACACGCCCTCGAGTCGAGCCGGGTGCCAACTCAGCGCCTCGCTTCGTAGCGGCCATCGGGAAGACGACGAAGCGCTCCCGTGAGCTCGAGCTCGAGCAGGGTAGCGAGCGCTCGGTCGACCGACAGAGCGGTGAGCTCGGCGAGCGTCTCGGCGGTCGCGGACTCACCTTCAGCGGCGAGCCAGAGCGCACGAGCATCGCCGGTCAGCGCCGGGGGCTGTGCCCCCAGTCGTATTGGGGGCTGTGCCCCCATCCCTAGTGAGAGTGGAGCGGAAGCGTCTCGGCGGCGGCTCGGCTCGACGGCGATCGCTTCGAGCAGGTCGCGCGGGTCGAGCGCCGGCCGCGCGCCCTCGGCGAGGAGCGCGTTGGTTCCGAGCGCCAGCTCGTCGGTGACTCTCCCCGGGACCGCCAAGACCTCGCGCCCGAGATCGAGCGCCAGCCGAGCGGTGACCAACGAACCGGAGCGCGGCGCGGCTTCGATGACGACGCAGGCGTCGCAGAGTGCCGCGATCAACCGGTTGCGGACCGGAAACTGCCAGCGGGCTGGCGGTCGCCCGAGCGGGAACTCAGTCAGGATCGCGCCGCTGGCGGCGATCGCCTCGCCGAGAGCGTGGTGGCCACGTGGGTAGTCGATGTCGAGACCGCAGCCGAGCACGGCGATCGTCCGCCCGCCCGGCGTCGCGAGCGCACCGCGATGGGCCGCCGCGTCGACGCCGACAGCGAAGCCGGAGACGACAGTGACGCCAGCTTCGGTGAGCGCAGCGGCGAACCAGCGGGCGACCTCGAGGCCGTAGTCGCTCGCCTGGCGCGCGCCGACGATCGCTACGACCGGAGCGAGACCCAGCTCGCCGCGGAGGTAAATCGCCGCCGGCGGGAGGGAAAGCTGTTCGAAGGCTGGCGGATAGAGGGCGTCGAGCCGGGTCACAATCGCGGCTCCGAGCCGGGCTGCCGCGTCGCGCTCGCGGCCTGCCAGCTCGGCGGCGTGGCGCTCGATCCGGCGCGCTTCGCGCCGAGAACGGAGCGGAATGCCGAGCGCTGCCGACGGCTCGGCGTCCGGGCCTGGAAGGCTGCTGCTCTTGACACTCGCGGCGAGTCGGCAAGCGACGCCGGGCATGAGCTCGGGCGACGCGTTCCACGCCACCAGGCGATCGCGCTCGGGATCGGGCAGGTGAGCTCGGGTCTTCATGACTCCAAGTAGAAGACGGCGAACGGGGCGCCAGTCTTTCTCGGCGCCCGCAGGGCTGTGTATATACTGCCGACGGCTTCGGGCCCCTGGCACGAAGCGCGCATGGGAGAGCGCGAATGAATCGGAGCGAGTGCCCGCACGCGACGTTTCGCCCGAGGTCGATCGGCGCCGCGGTCGTCTTGGCGGCCCTCTTCACGGCCGGCTGCGGTTCGGGTGGCGCCAGCGCTCGTCCGGCCGGCGCTGCTTCCAAATCCCAGCTCGAGTTCGGGGTCGAGATGGCCAACCGCGGGCTCTGGAACGAGGCCCTCTTCCGTTTCGAGCAGGCGCGCAGCACCCGTCCGGGCGACGCCAAGGTCTTGAACGATCTCGCCGTGGCCTACGAGGCCGTCGGTCGCTTCGAGGAAGCCAGAACGACGTACGAAGAGGCGCTGAAGGTGGCGCCCGGGAACCGCGACATCAAGAAGAACTACACGCGCTTCGTCGAGTTCTACCAGAACTTCAAGCCGGCCAAGCCGGCGCCGGCGCCAGCGCCGGCAGCGGCCACCGAAGGGAGCGGACAGTGAGCCGGAGTCGCAAGGTCGCGCTCTGGGCCGGCTGCCTCGCTTTCGCCCTAGCCGGTGCCGCGCTCGCCAGCGTCGAAGTGCGTCTGCGCCTCCCGGTGCGGGCCAAGGTCGATCTGACGGGCCGGAAGAGCGTCACCACCGCGCCGTTCTTGGTCGTCGGTCGCGAGGGAGGCGGCGGAGAGCGGCTGCGCGGCAGCGCACTCGACGTGCAGAAGGAGTTCGAGCGCTACCTGGCCAAGCTGGTGCGGCGCGAGACCGATCTCAAGCTGATCGAGTCGGGCCCGGTAGACTACCCGACCTTCGATCTCGAGCTCCTGGCGGCGAATCGCGACTTCTGGCGCGCGCTGGGCGAGCGCACCCAGGCCGATCTCGTGCTTGCCGGCAGCCTCGACTTCGACGTCCAGGACAAGAGCGGCTACCGCACCGAGGAGTACGTTTCGCCGTTCGACGGCCGCACCTACTTCCGGCAGGTGCTGGTCGAGCAGACCGGCTTCGACTACGACATCGTCATCATGGTGTTCGACGGCAAGAGCGGCGAGCGGCTCTTCTTCGAGAACTTCAAGGACTTCAAGCAGTTCGAGGGCGAGCGCACCGACCCGCTGCAGGGGATGTTCGAGAACCTCGCTTCGCTCGAGGACCGGATCGTCAACGTCTTCACTCAGAAGACGGTCGAGGCGAGCCGCGTTCTGTTGACCGACTGACTCCCAAGGAGACTCCGGTGTTCCGACTCTCGTGCCCTCCGCGTTTCGTCGCGGCCTGCCTGACGCTCGCTTTGGCGGCCGCGCCGGGCTTCGCGCAGTCGCTTTCGGGCGGCTTCGGCAAGAACAAGATCCAATACCGGGAGTTCGACTGGCAGATCTACCACTCGCCCCACTTCAACGTCTACTTTTACGCCGAAGAGGAGGCGTTGGTCGCCAAGGTCGTCTCCTACGCCGAGAGCGCCTACGACCGGCTCTCGCGCGAGTTCGACCATCAGATCCAAGATCCGATTCCGCTCATCTTCTACGCCACCCACTCGGCGTTCGAGCAGAACAACATCATTCCTAACTTCATCCCCGAGGGGATCGGCGCCTTCGCGAGCCCGGTCAGGAATCGGATGGTCCTGCCGGTCGACCTCTCCGATGCCGAGCTCTTCGATCTGGTGATGCACGAGCTGACCCACATCTTCCAGTACAGCATCATCTTCCAGAACAAGCTCGGACGCGGCATCGCCGGCAGCGCGCCGCAGTGGTTCATGGAGGGCATGGCGTCGTACATGGCGGACGACGAGGGCACCACCGAGAAGATGTTCTTGCGCGACGCGGTGGTCAACGACGCGGTACCGTCGATCCTGGAGCGCGGCGCCAGCGGCTATCTCGCCTACCGCTTCGGCCACGCCGCCTTCGACTACATCGAGGAGCGTTGGGGCAAGGAGGGTTTCCGCGACTTCGTCTACGAGTTCCGCAATACGATCGGCGGACGCGCCGACCGCGCTCTCGAGCGCGCCCTGCGCATCGAGCCCGAGGAGTTCGATCTCGACTTCCGGCGCTGGCTGCGCAAGAAGTACCTGCCCGAGCTGGTCGAGAAGGGAGAGCCCTCCGACTTCGGGCGTCCGTTCCGTGACGAGAAGGGCGAGATCCGCGCGGCGATCTCACCGACGGCGTCCCCCTCCGGAGATCTGGTGGCGGCGCTGGCGATCGCCAACGGCGACCTCGACATCGTGCTCTTCGACGCCAAGAAGCGGCGGCCGCTGGCCAACCTGACCCGCGGCTTCTCCGACCAGTTCCAGTACATCGTCGCCCAACACCTGACCGCCAAACCGCGCATGGGGCGCGACCTCGCCTTCTCGCCGGACGGCAACCGGCTCGCCGCCTTCGTCAAGCGCGAGAAGGGGAGGAGCCTCCTGTTGCTCGACGTGTTGGGGCGGAAGGTGGAGCGCGTGATCGATCTCGATGTCGAGCAGCAGCACGCGCCGGCCTGGAGCCCCGACGGCAAGCGGCTCGCTTTTTCGGCCAACCGGAACGGACGTTTCGACATCTTTCTCTACGAGCTCGAGAGCGGCACGCTGACCAACGTGACCGACGACGAGCTCTACGACGGCGCTCCGGTCTTCGCGCCCGACGGGAGCTCGATCGTCTATTCGGCCACTATCGGCGAGGAGATGGCGCAGCTCTTCCGAGTCGACCTCGCCACTCCCGAGCGCCGCACGCGCCTGACCGCTGGCGAATGGAGCGACAAGGACGCAATCTTCGGCAGCGACGGCAGTTGGCTCTACTTCACCTCCGACCGTTCAGGGACCGACAACATCTGGGGTCTCGAGCTGGCGAGCGGCAAGAGCGTGCAGTTCACCAATGCGGTGACCGGATGCCTGATGCCGACCGTGCTCAAGGGCGAGGACGGGCGCGACCGGCTGGTCTACGCCGGGCTCTGGCGCGGCGACTTTGATCTCTATCTGGCCGATCTCGACCAGCCGATCGGCCAACCGACGACGCCCGCGGTGGTTCCGGCCGAGGTGGAGCTCGAAACGCTGCCGCGTTTCGAGCCCGACATCCAGGTGACACTCGACGCCGCCAATCAAGAGGAGTACAGCCGCTCGCGACTCTTCCTCGAGGACGGCGGCGGCACGATCGGCGTCACCGACGATCAGTACATCCTGGGCGGCGGCTACCTCTCATTCTCCGACTACTTGGGCGATCGACGGCTGATCGCGACCTTCAGCTCGGTCGACACCTTCTCCGACTTCGACATCGTCTATCTCGACCTGTCGCGGCGCTGGAACTGGGCGGTCGAGCTGTTCGACAACCGTAGCTTCTTCATCGGCTTCGATCAGAGCCGCGGCCAGCTCGAGCGCGGGGAGGCGACTTTCCGGCAGACCGGCCTAGTCGGCTCGTGGATCTACCCGATCGACTTCTACCACCGCGTCGAAACCGGGGTCGGCTTCATCTTGCGCGACTACCAGTTTCAGCAGATCCTCTTCGACGGCGACGGAAATCCGGTCTTCTCGATCGAGCCGCGCAAGGACGAGATTCCGCTCGTCCAGGCCGGTTTCGTGGGCGACTCGACCATCTACGACAACCAGGGACCGGTTTCGGGACGCCGCTACCGTCTGCGCGGTAACTACGGCTACGACACCGACGGCGGGGGCGCCCTCTCCGCGGGCGGCGATCTCGACTTCCGCCAGTACCTCTCCGTCTCGCGGCGGTCGCAGTTTGCCTTTCGCCTCTTCGCCGGTTATGCCGAGGGCTCGTTTCCGAATATCTTCCCGATCGGCGGCCTCGACACCCTACGCGGCTTCGACTTCCGCTCGATCGTCGGCGATCGCGCTTTCTTCGCCAACATCGAGTATCGCTTCCCGTTGATCGACGCGCTGGTCAGCCCGGTCTTCGATTTCCGCGGCATTCGCGGTCGCGTCTTCCTCGATGTCGGCGGAGCCTGGCGCGATTACGCCGGCGAGGAGCTCGAGTTCTGCGACGCCAAGGACGTCGGCTTCCTCTCCGAAGACGGCCCAGCTAACGGCTGCTCCTCGTACGGTTGGGGATTCACCGTCCAGTTCGGCGGCTGGGACTTGAACTGGGACTTCGCGCAAGAGTGGGATTTCAAGGAGACGAGCCCCGAGGGCTTCCGCACCGCCTTTTGGATCGGTTCGCGTTTCTGAAGTGAAGAGCGTCGAAGAGATCGAGCGGCGGCTCGCGGAGCAGGAGACGCTGCTCGACATCGCTCGCTCGCTCGCCGAGACGCTCGAGCCCCAGCGCGTGCTCGAGCTGGCGCTGGCGAAAGCCGAGGAGTTCTGCGCCGCCGAGACGAGCTCGATCTGGGAGCTCGACGAGGCGGCCGGGGAGCTCTTCTTTCGCGTCGTGCGCGGCCGGGCGGCGCCGGAAATCGGCAAGGTGAGGATCCGGCTCGGACAGGGCATCGTCGGCAGCGTGGCGCTCTCGGGGCTCGCCGAGCTGGTCCCGGACGTGACCAAGGACGCACGCTGGCGGGGCGAGATCAGCTCGCAGTTCGACACCCACGGCATGCTGCTCGTGCCGCTGGTGTCGCGCGGCAAGACGATCGGCGTCTTGCAGCTCCTCAACGCGGCCTCGCGCAGCGCCTTCACCGACGACGATCTGCGCCGCATGCGCCAGTTCGCCGGTCCGTTGGCGACCGCGCTCGCCAACGCCCGGCTCTACGCGGCGCTCGAGCGGACCTTCGTCGAGTCGGTCACCGCGCTGGCCGAAGCGGTCGAAATGCGCGACCCGTACACCGGCGGACACATCCGGCGGGTCGTCGCCTATTCGCTGCTCTTGGGCGACGAGCTCGAGCTGCCGGCCGACGAGCTCGAGAACCTGCGGCTGGGCGCCACCTTGCACGATATCGGCAAGATCGCGGTGCCGGACCACATCCTGAGGAAGCCCGGGCCGCTGAACGCCGAGGAGGCGGCGGTGATGCGCCGCCACCCCGGGGATGGCGCCGCCATCGTCTCTCGCATCGCTAGCCTGGCGCCGGTCCTGCCGGTGGTCCGCAGCCACCACGAACGGCTCGACGGCAAGGGCTATCCCGACGGCCTCTCGGGCGACCAGATCTCGATGCCTGCCCGGATCGCTGCTGTCGCCGACACCTACGACGCCATCACCACCAGCCGCCCCTACCGCGCCGGCCTCGATCCGGCGACCGCCGCCGCGGAGATCCGCAAGGACAGCGGCAGCCGCCTCTGTCCGACAGTGGTGGCTGCGTTCGAGCGTCTTTACGGCAGCGGACGCTTCCGGCTCGAAGACGGAGAGCGCCTGTCGGCTTCCTTGTCTGAGCATCGCCGCCGCGGGTACAATGGCGCCTAGTCGATGAAAATCGAGGTTCTCGGCAGCTACGGCGGCGAGAGCGACGCCTGCCGCATGACCTGCCTTCTCGTCGAAGGTGCGGTCGCGCTCGATGCTGGCTCGCTCACCAAGGCGCTCTCGATCGAGCGCCAGCAGCAGGTGCAGACGATCGTCTTGTCGCACTCGCACATCGATCACACCAACAGCCTGCCGTTCTTCATCGAGAACGTCTTCGGCAAGCTGCGCGACGCGGTCGACATCTACGCCTCGGCGGAGACCATCTACGCGGTCAGGAAGCACCTGTTCAACAACGACGTCTGGCCCGACTTCACGCGCATCCCGAACCATCTGCTGCCGGCGCTGCGCTTCCACGAGCTCACCGCCGAGCAGCCGGTCGAGATCAACGGCGTCCGCTTCACGCCGATCGCCATGAACCACCTGGTGCCGACCTTCGGCTACCTGATCGAGAAGGGCGACTCGGCGCTACTCTGGTCGAGCGACACCGGTCCGTCGAAGCGGATCTGGGAGATCGCCAACCAGACCAAGAACCTGTCCCAGCTCTGGCTCGAGGTCTCGTTCGACAACTCGCTGCAGCCGATCGCCGACCTCTCGAAGCACCTGACTCCGCAGACCATGGCGACCGAGATCCAGCAGCTCAAGCGCCGGATGCCGATCCTCCTCCACCACCTCAAGCCGACCTGCATCGACCGCATTCAGGACAACGTGCGCGCCATCGCCAACCCAGACATCGACTTCCTGGAGCAGGGCAAGCTCTACGAGATCTGACGCGGCTCGCTCGCGGCCTCCCGCTGGACCCTGCGCTAAACTTCCCTTCACCGTGCAGGCCCCGCTCCCGTTCGAGGATTCCGATGCGCCACTGCGCGTCGTCGTGTTGGGATCGGGGAGCGGCGGCAACGCGGTGGTGGTCGAGTCGGACGGCGAGCGCATTCTCATCGACGCCGGCTTCTCCTGCCGCGAGCTCGAGCGGCGAATGCGATCGATGGGGATCGATCCCAAGACGATTTCGGCGCTCCTCCTGACCCACGAGCACGACGATCACGTGCGCGGCGCCGGGCGCTTCGCGGCCAAATACGCGCTGCCGGTCTGGGCGACCCGTGGCACGATCGCGGGCACGACGCTGCCGGCGGCGGTCGCCCTCCGCGTCGAGACGCTCGAATCGGGGCACACCGTCGCCGTAAGCGGTTTTGCGATCGAGCCGTTCTTGATCCCGCACGACGCGCGTGAGCCGGTCGGGTTTGTCGTCGAGGATCGGTTTCGGCGGCGGATCGGCCTCGTCGCCGACCTCGGTTGCCGCAGCCGGCTGGCGTGGGGGCGGCTGGTCGATCTCGACCTGCTGATTATCGAGGCCAACCACGACCTCGAGATGCTGCGCGAAGGGCCTTACCCGTGGTCGCTCAAGCAGCGCGTCGCCTCGCGGCACGGACACCTGTCGAACAGCGAGGCGGCCGACGGTCTTCCCGAGCTTTTCTCCGACCGGCTGCGCCAGATCGTTCTCTACCACCTCTCGCGCACCAACAACCGGCCCGCTCTGGCCGCGGCTACGATCGGCGAAACGCTCGACCGCGCCGGCTGCCGCGCCGAAGTTGTCGTCGCCGATCAGTTCCAACCCACTCCTTGGCTGGAGGTCGCCTCGTGAAAGCGCGCGTCACTGTCTATCCGCGAAGAGAGATCCTCGACCCACAGGGGAAGGCGATCCGGGGCGCTCTCGAGCGGATCGGCTTCGCCGAGGTGCGAGAGGTCCGTGCCGGCAAATCGTTCGAGATCGACCTCGGCGTCGACACCGCCAGCGCCGCCGGCGAACTCGTTGCTGCCATGTGCGAGAAGCTGCTCGCCAACACCGTGGTCGAGGAGTACCAGATCGAGATCCTCGAGAGTGAAACGCCCGGAGCGACCAATCGATGAGGTGCGGCATCGTCGTCTTTCCGGGTTCGAACTGCGATCACGACGTCTACCACGTGTTGAAGCACGTTCTCGGCCAGGAGGTGCTCTTCCTCTGGCACGAGGACACCAGCCTCAAGGGTTGCGAGCTAGTCGTTCTTCCCGGAGGCTGGTCGTATGGCGACTACCTGAGAAGCGGCGCGATGGCCGCGCTCTCCCCGGTCATGGGCGCGGTCCGAACGCACGCCGAGAAGGGTGGGTTCGTGCTCGGAATCTGCAACGGCTTCCAGGTCTTGACCGAGTCGCACCTGCTTCCCGGGGCTCTGCGCCGCAACCGCGGCCTGCGCTTCGAGTGTCGCGACGTCTACCTGCGGGTCGAGCGCGACGATCTGCCGTTCACGAAGAGCTACCGGTGCGGGCAGACGATCCGCATGCCGATCGCCCACGGCGAGGGGAACTACGAGCACCGCGAGAGCGAGCTCGATCGACTCGAGGCCAACGGCCAGGTCGTCTTCCGTTACGTCTCGCCAGAAGGCGTCGTAGACGACGCCTGGAACGCCAACGGTTCGGCGCGCGCCATCGCCGCGGTCACCAACGAGCGCGGCAACGTGCTCGGCCTGATGCCGCATCCGGAGCGCTGCGCCGAGGAGGTGCTCGGCAATCGCGACGGGCTCGCCCTCTTCCAGTCGGTCGTGCAGTCGGCCAGCCGCTCGCTCGGCCGGATGGCGGGGGTGGTGAGCCGATGAGCCCCGAAGTGGGGGGCGTCGCGACCGCGGCGGAGCGCGCCGTAGATGTCGTGCTCGCTCGCCAGCACGGCCTCTCCGAGGCGGAGTGGGAACGGCTCGTCGGCACGCTCGGGCGGACGCCGACCCTGACCGAGCTCGGCATCGTCTCGGCGCTGTGGAGCGAGCACTGCTCCTACAAGTCGTCGAAGGTGCATCTCAAGAACTTTCCGACCGCGGGTCCGCGTGTGCTGCAGGGACCGGGCGAGAACGCCGGCGTGGTCGACATCGGGCACGGCTGGGTGGCGGTCTTCAAGATGGAGAGCCACAACCATCCGAGCTACATCGAGCCGTATCAGGGAGCGGCCACCGGAGTCGGCGGCATCTTGCGCGACATTTTCACCATGGGGGCGCGGCCGATCGCCTGCCTCGACTCGCTCTCGTTCGGCAGTATCGGAGCCAGCGCCGCGCCGCGGATGCGCTCGCTGGTGGACGGCGTCGTGCGCGGGATCGGCGACTACGGCAACTGCGTCGGTGTGCCGACGGTCGGCGGCGAGACCCGATTCCACTCCTCCTTCGACCGCAACATCCTGGTCAACGCCTTCGCGCTCGGCGTGGCGCGCCGCGATCGCGTCTTTCGCGCCAAGGCGGCGGGGGTCGGCAATCCGATCCTCTACGCCGGCTCGCGCACCGGCCGCGACGGTATCCACGGCGCGGCGATGGCGTCGGAGTCGTTCGATGCCTTTAGCGAGAAGAAGAAGCCGACGGTGCAGGTCGGCGATCCGTTCACCGAGAAGGTCCTGCTCGAGGCGTGTCTCGAGGCGATGCGCGGCTCCACCGAGAGCGGCGCGATTGTCGCCATCCAGGACATGGGTGCTGCCGGGCTGACCAGCTCGACGTTCGAGATGGCGGCGCGCGGTGGGGTCGGCCTGCGGCTCGATCTCGACCGCGTGCCGCTGCGCGAGCCAGGGCTCTCCGCCTACGAGCTGATGCTCTCGGAATCGCAGGAGCGGATGGTGATCGTGGCGCGCCGCGGCCGCGAGGAGGAGGTCGCCAAGGTCTTTCGCAAGTGGGGCCTGGAAGTGGCGACGATCGGCGAGCTGACCAGCGACCGCCGGGCCGAGATCTGGCACCGCGGGCGCGTCGAGGCGTCGCTGGCGATAGTACCGCTGACCGACGACGCGCCGGTTTACGAGCGAGCGTGCGCGACGCTGCCGAAGCCGGCGCCGTTGACACTCGCCGACGTCCCGCCGGCCGACGATCCGACGCGCTGCCTCGAGCGTCTCCTCGCCACTCCCGAGCTCGCCAGCAAGGAGTGGGTTTTCCGCCAGTACGACCACACCGTGCGCACCAACACCGTCCAGGGCCCCGGCGGCGACGCGGCGCTCCTCCTGCTCAAGGGGACACCGACCGGATTGGCTTTGACCGCCGACTCGAATCCGGTTTACTGCGCCCTCGATCCCTTCGTCGGCGGCCAGCAGGCGGTGGCCGAGGCGGCGCGCAACCTGGCGATGGTCGGTGCCGAACCGGTCGGCCTCAGCGACTGCCTGAACTTCGGCAACCCCGAGAACCCGGTCGTCATGGCGCAGTTCCGCGACGCGATTCTGGGCATGGCGGCGGCGTGCCGCGCGCTCGGCGTACCGGTCGTCTCTGGAAATGTCTCGCTCTACAACGAGACCGACGGAGTCTCGATCCACCCCACGCCAACAGTAGCGATGGTCGGCGTCGTCGACGATCTCGGCGGCGCGCCGGTGGCGCACTTCGTGCGCGCCGGCGATCGAATCGTTCTGCTCGGGCGCGACGCGGCGGAGCTCGGTGGCTCGGCCTACCTCCGGCTGCTCTGCGGGCAGGAGCGTGGAGCTCCGCCCCACGTCGATCTCGACGCCGAAGCACGACTCGGCGCGCTCCTGCGCCGTGCCGTGGCCCAGAGTTGGGTGCACACCGCCCACGACGTCTCGGAAGGGGGCCTGGCGGTGACGCTGGCCGAGGCGACGCTGGGCGCCGGCGTCGGCGCGACGGTACGCACCGCGCTCGCGCCGACCGCGCTCTTCTCCGAGAGTCAAGCGCGCGCTGTGATAGCGCTCGCGCCCGAGCATCTCGACCAGCTCCTCGCGCTCGCCGTCGAGCTCGGCGTACCGGCTGAAGAAGCCGGCGAGACCGGTGGCGACCGGCTCACGATCGCCGCCGAGGGCGCCGGGGTGGACGTCGCGGTCGCCCATCTCCACGAAATCTGGTCGACCGCGCTGCCGCGGGCGCTGGGGCTCTGACCTTCGGTCGCCCCATGTGCGGCATCTTCGGCATCGAGGGGCACGAGGACGCGGCGAACCACGTCTATCTCGGGCTCTACGCTCTCCAGCATCGCGGCCAGGAATCGACCGGCATCGTCGCCTGGGATGGCACGCGGATGGGGCTGGAGCGCGGCATGGGGCACGTGGCGGACATTTTTCAGGCTCCGGTTCTGGCGCGCTTGCCCGGCCGGCGGGCGCTCGGCCACACGCGCTATTCGACCGCCGGCTCGTCGGTGATCGCCAACGCCCAGCCGATCCTCGTCCGCACCTCGATGGGACCGGTCGGCATCGTGCACAACGGCAACCTGACCAACGCCGCCTCGCTGCGCGCCCGGCTCGAGAGCGAGGGGTCGATCTTTCAGACCACGAGCGACACCGAAGTCATCCTGCACCTGATGGCGCGAAATCCCCGTTCCGACGTCGTCGAGTCGCTGCTGGTGGCGTTGCGCGAGGTCGAAGGGGCGTACTCGCTCTTGGTCGTCACCGCGACGGGTCTGATCGCGGCGCGCGACCCGCACGGCTTCCGGCCGTTGGCGATGGCGGCTCTCGACGGTGCCACCTGTTTCGCGTCGGAGTCGTGTGCCTTCGATCTCTTGAGCGCTGGCTCGGCCCGCGAGCTCGAACCGGGCGAGCTGGTCGTGGTGCACGAAGGTGAAGTGCAGACGCACCGGATCGCCGCCGCGGCGGCGCCCAAGCGCTGCGCTTTCGAACACGTCTACTTCGCGCGGCCCGACAGCATCCTCTTCGGCGACGCGGTGGGTGAAGTGCGCCGGCGCTTGGGCGCTCAGCTGGCGCGGGAGGCGCCGGCGGTCGCCGACGTCGTCGTTCCGGTGCCGGACTCCGGCCTCTTCGCGGCCATCGGCTACAGCCGCGAATCGGGGCTGCCGTTCGAGCTCGGCATGACGCGCAACCACTACGTCGGGCGTACCTTCATCGAGCCCAAGCAGTCGATCCGCAACTTCGGCGTCAAGGTGAAGTTGAATCCGGTGCGCTCGATCATCGCCAGCCAGCGCGTCGTTCTGATCGACGACTCGATCGTGCGCGGCACGACTTCACGCAAGATCGTGCGCATGATGCGCGAAGCCGGCGCCGCCGAGGTGCACCTGCGGATCTCGTCGCCGCCCACCGCCTGGCCTTGCTACTACGGCATCGACACCCCGCGCCGCGGGGAGCTGATCGCCTCCGCGAAGTCGCGCGAAGAGATTGGCGCTTTCGTCGAAGCCGACAGCCTCGCCTACCTCTCGGTCGAGGGCCTCCTCTCCTCGCTCTCGGGCCCGCGCTCGAGCTACTGCACCGCCTGCTGGACGGGGGAGTACGCGGTCTCGATCACCGGCGAGGACCGCCGCCAGGCGGAGCTCTTCCCGGTCGGCGAGGAGAGCGAAGCGTGAGCCGAACGGGCTGCGTGCGGCGGCCGACATGGATTAGCGCGGCGATCGCCGGGCTGGTCGCCGCAATCGTCGGCGATGGAGTGGCTTCGGCGCAGGAGGGGGTCGGTCACGTCGAGCTCGCCAACTCGGGAGCGCCGGAGGCGCAGGCCGACTTCGCGCGCGGCCTGGCGCAGCTCCACAACTTCGAATACGAGGAGGCGGCCAACGCCTTTCGCCTCGCACAGACCGTGGATGCCGGCTTCGCCCTCGCCTACTGGGGCGAAGCGATGACCTTCAACCACCCGATCTGGATGGAGCAAGACCTCGAAGCGGCGCGCGCGGCGCTCGGGAAGCTCGGTACGACCGCCGACGAGCGGCGCAAGCGGGCGGCGACCGAGCGCGAGCGCGCCTTTCTCGACGCGATCGAGATTCTCTACGGCGAGGGGACGAAGCTCGAACGCGATCGCGGCTATGCCGTCGTCATGGGGCGGATTCACGAAAGCGACCCGGGCGATGTCGACGCTGCGGCGTTCGCGGCGCTGGCGCTCCTCGGTACGGCCCACGGCGGACGCGATGCCTCCACCTACATGCGCGCCGCGGCACTGCTAGAAGAGTACGCGCCGCGCTTTCCGGAGCATCCCGGCATCGTCCACTACTCGATCCATTGCTACGACGATCCGATCCACGCGCCGCTCGGGCTGCGCGCGGCGCGCGCTTACGCCGAGATCGCCCCCGCGGCGGCGCACGCACAGCACATGACGTCGCACATCTTCCTGGCGCTCGGCATGTGGAAGGAGACGGTCGAGGCGAATGTCGCCGCGATCGCGGCGCTGAATCGCAGCCGCAGCGAGCAGGGGCTCTCTCCCCGTAGCTGCGGGCACTATGCGAGTTGGCTCGCGTACAGCTATCTCCAGCAGGGGCGCTTCGAGGAGGGGCGTGTCGTCCTCGGGCGCTGCCGTGAGAGCGTCAGCGTGCGCTCGGCTCCCGCTCCGGCCTCCGAGTCGCTCGATCCCGATTCGAGCCCGATCGCTTCGTTGGCGAACATGCGCCTCCGCTACGCCTTGGAGTCGGGGGAATGGGAGAGCGAGATCGTCGCCGCGCCGCTTCCGGCCGACGCCGGCGTCGGAGCGCGGCTCGACGAGAGCTTCGCGCGCGCGCTCGGCGCCCTCAGCGGCGGGCGGATCGAGGAGGCGCGAGCGGCGCTCGTCGCGCTCGAGGCGGTCGCACGCGAAGCAGTCGAGCTCGAGGAGCGCAAGGGAGATCCGGATCCGAGCTACCGAGGTCGCGCCGAGATCGTCGTCCTCGAGACGCGGGCTCTGCTCACCGAGCAGGAGGGGGATCTCGCCGGCGCGGAGCAGCTCTTGCGCCAGGCGGTGGCCACCGAGGGGAGCCTGCCGGTCGCGTTCGGCCCTCCGCTCGTCGACAAGCCGAGCCACGAGCTCTTGGGCGAGTTTCTCTTGCGCCGGGGGCGTCGAGGGGAAGCTCGGGCGGCGTTCGAGCGCGCTCTCGAACGCGCGCCGGGGCGGCGGCTGTCGCTCCAGGGACTCGCGCAGGCGGCGCCGGAACCCGGGCGCAACTGATCGTCTAGGATTGAACCGTATGTCCGGATTGGGAGCCTACGCCGCCGCCGGCGTCGACATCGACGCCAAGGCGAAGGCACTCGAGCAGGTCAAACGGCTGGCGCGGGCGACCTTTACTCCCGGCGTGCTCTCCGAGATCGGCTCGTTCGGCGGCCTCTTCCGGCCCGACTTCGCCGGTATGACCGAACCGGTGCTGGTGTCGTCGGCGGACGGCGTCGGGACGAAGCTCGCAGTGGCGAAGATGGCGGGCGATCTTTCGACAGTCGGCCGCGATCTCGTCAACCACTGCGTCAACGACATCCTGGTGCAAGGGGCGACGCCGCTCTTCTTTCTCGACTACGTCGGCGCCGGAACGCTCGAACCGGAGCGCCTGGTCGAGCTGGTGCGTGGCGTCGCTGACGGCTGCCGCGACAACGGCTGCGCGCTGCTCGGCGGCGAGACCGCCGAGATGCCGGGTTTCTACCAGCCCGGTGACCACGACCTCGTCGGCTTCATCGTTGGCGTCGTCGACCGCGGGCGCCTCCTCGATGGCAGCCGCGTCGAGCGCGGCGACGTCCTGCTCGGGTTGCCGTCGGCCGGCCTGCACACCAACGGCTATTCGCTGGCGCGCAAGATCCTCTTCGAGACGATGAGGCTTTCGCTGCGCGACAAGCTCCCGGGCGACCCCGACAAGCGGCGGGTCGGAGAGTGGCTGCTGGCGCCCCACCTGTCGTACCTGAAGCCGCTGGCGCCGCTCGTCGGGCACCGCGGCCTCCACGCGCTCGCGCACGTCACCGGCGGCGGTTTGACCGACAATCTGCCGCGCGTACTGCCCGTCGGGTTGCAGGCCGAGATCCGCTTCGGCAGCTGGGAGATTCCGGCCCCGTTTCGGCTCCTGCAGGAGAAGGGCGACGTGGAGCTCGAGGAGATGTTCCGTGTCTTCAACATGGGGATCGGCATGGTCGCGATCGTGGCGCCGAGCGAGCTGCCCGAGATTTCGAAGCGGTTCGTCGCTGCCGGACAGCGCGCACTGCCGATCGGGCGCATCGTCGAAGGCGACCGCGGCGTCGTCTACGACCTCGGACTGACCGAGCCGGACGGCGACGAGAGCTAACGCTCGAGCGCTTTCGCTCATCCCTCCGATGCCCTCGCTCTCCCCTGGCGCGCGCGCGACGCCGATCGCCGTCCTGCTCTCGGGGCGCGGCAGCAACTTTCTGGCTCTGCACGCGGCGATCGCACGGGGCGAGCTTCCGGCGCGAATCGCGTTGGTGGCGAGCGACGTCGCCGGCGCAGCGGGGTTGGCGCGCGCGCGCGAGCTGGGGCTCGCGGTCGCCGAGATCCCATACCGCGATTTCGCGACCCGCGCCGGGCACGAAGCGGAGCTCCTTTCGGCGCTCGCGACGGCGCGAGTCGAATGGATCTGCCTCGCTGGCTTCATGCGTCGGCTCTCGCCGGAGTTCGTCTGCCAGTATCGCGAACGGATCCTGAACATCCATCCGAGCCTGCTGCCCGCCTTTCCGGGCCTCCACGCGCAGCGGCAGGCGCTCGCCGCTGGCGTCAAGCTCTCCGGCTGCACGGTGCACCTCGTCGACGAGGGGCTGGACAGCGGCCCCATCGTGGCGCAACGGAGCGTCCCGGTCCGCGACGGCGACGATGAGGCGAAGCTCGCGGCCCGCATCCTGGTCGAGGAGCACGCCACCTATCCAGAAGCGCTGCGCCAGCTACTGGTCGAGGCGTGGCGAATCGAAGAGCGCCGGGTACGCTTCTTCCCGCAGGAAACTAGGGATTGACAGCCCGGCGGCGGTTCCATATTCTTCCGCTCCCCGTCGCGGCGTCGAAAGTCGACGCGACGGCGCGAATCCGAAGCAGCTGCAGCGGTTAGGTCGGGCTCCGAGCGGGTCCAAGAGCGACAGCGGCGTTAGGCGGAAGCGGTTCTCGAGCGAGCGACTTGTTGCGCTTGTTGACCTGTCGGCGCGGGTTCGCGTAAGATCAAAGGTCCCGCTGTAAAGCGGACCGGTTCTTTGAAAACTGAATCGAGGAAGTGCCGACGCGGATGAATCTGCGTCGAGCAGACGTCCACAACGCAACGAAAATCGTCGTCCGCGGTCGTTAGCCGATCGCGGGCGCGGAAGAGTCAATTCAAACTGGAGAGTTTGATCCTGGCTCAGAATGAACGCTGGCGGCGTGCCTAACACATGCAAGTCGTGCGCGAAAGCGGCTTCGGCCGCAAGTAGAGCGGCGAACGGGTGAGTAACACGTGGGTGACCTGCCTGGGAATGGGGGATAACCTGGGGAAACTCGGGCTAATACCGCATACGTTCCCGGAGCTACGGCTCCGGGAGGAAAGACGGCCTCTGCTTGCAAGCTGTCGTTCCCAGAGGGGCCCGCGGCCGATTAGCTAGTTGGCGGGGTAACGGCCCACCAAGGCGACGATCGGTAGCCGGCCTGAGAGGGTGAACGGCCACACTGGAACTGAGACACGGTCCAGACTCCTACGGGAGGCAGCAGTGGGGAATATTGGACAATGGGGGAAACCCTGATCCAGCAACGCCGCGTGGGGGATGAAGGTCTTCGGATTGTAAACCCCTGTTGAGAGGGACGAAGGCTCGCGGGTAAATAGCCCGCGCGCTTGACGGTACCTCGAGAGGAAGCCCCGGCTAACTCTGTGCCAGCAGCCGCGGTAATACAGAGGGGGC
>CAZPYU010000029.1:0-7854 GCA_964590905.1 uncultured Thermoanaerobaculia bacterium | reverse complement strand
CGACCAGCGGAGCGTCGGCGAGGTTGGGAAAACGATGAGCGACGAAGGCGTGCGCCGCCGCGATGCCGGAGGCCGAGGCGACGCGCTCGAGCGTGTCGGGATCAATCGTGTCGCCGTGGGCGTCGTTGGCGAGCTTGAATCCGCGGCCCTCGAGATTGGGCATGCCGTACCACTGCTGCCCGAAGTCGATCCAGGTCGCCATCTCCGGCGGGCTGAATCGGGTGTCGCCCGGAGGTGTGCCGAGAAAGAAGACCTCCTGGTGCGTCGGGAAGATCCGCTCTCCCAGCGCCGCGGGCACGACCTTTCCCAGCCACGGCCCGCAGGCGAAGACGAACGCCGCCGCCGAGACCCGATCGCCGTTGGCGAAACGGAGCTGTTCCAGCCTGCCGCTCCCTTCGGGGGGGAGGGCGGCGGCGATCGCTAGCTCGACACCCGCGGCGACGGCATCGGACACCACCGCCGCGACCGCGCGGCGTGCCAAGAGCGCTCCGCTCTCGGGCTCCCAGATCGCCCAGCCGTTGGCTTCCGGGCGCATCTGCGGATAGCGCCGCGCCAACTCGACGGCGGAGAGACGTTGGTGCGGAACCCCGACTCTGGCGAGCGTGACGAGCGAAGCCTCCGCCACCTCGTCGCCTTCGAGCGCCGTCCAGAGGACTCCGGTCGGCTGGAAGGGCTCGGGGCGGCTGACGCGCGCGACAGCAGCGCAGCGGCACCGAGGCCGAGCAGCAGTTGGCGACGGTTGCAAGACATAGCCACCTCTTCTCGAGCTCGGGTCAATTCCGGCGTGCCGGTGCGCCGAAGCCTCAGCGCGCGCCGGCGAACAGGTAGTCGGCGGCGAGATGGGCGAGAACGCGGGCGCCGTTGGGCAGCGCCCCCTCGTCGACGAAGAAGCGCGGCGAGTGGTTGCTCGCCGCGGTGGCCATCTGCTCCGGCGGGGTCACGCCCAAGATGAGAAAGAGTCCTGGAACGCGGTTGGCGTACAGCGAGAAGTCCTCCGCTGCGGTGATCTTGGGCACCTCGTGAACGCGGCCAGGCGCCAGCCGCTCGAGGGTCGGCAGCATCCTGTCGGTGAGCGCCGGGTCGTTCACTGTCACTGGGTAGCCGCGTTCGATCGTGACCGTCGCGGTGGCGCCGAGCGCGGCGGCGACGCTCTTCGCGATCCGCTCGACGCTCGCGTGCACGGCGTTGCGCATCGCCTCGTCGAAGGTGCGGATCGTGCCGACGAGCCGAGCGCGGTCGGGAATGATGTTGTTGCGCACGCCTGCCTCGAACTGGCCGACCGTCACGACCCCCGGCTCGCGCGTGATGTCGAGCTCGCGTGACACGATAGTTTGGAGCGCACCGACGATCTCGCTGCCGACGACAATCGGGTCGACACCCTTCCACGGCGCCGAGCCATGTGCTTGGCGCCCCTGGACGACGATCTCGAAGCGATCCGACGCCGCCAGAAGCGGTCCGCGGCGGTAGCCGACGAGACCGCTTTCGACCATGGCGAAGACGTGGATGCCGAAGACGACGTCGACCTCGGGGTCGTCGAGCACCCCTTCGGCGACCATCAGCGCGGCGCCCGCCGGCTGCTCGGCGAGCGGCACGCTCTCTTCGGCCGGCTGGAAGAGCAGCACGACCTGGCCCTGCAGCTCGGCACGCACCTTGGTCAGTGCCTCGGCCGCGGCAAGCAGCATGGCGACGTGGGTGTCGTGGCCGCAGGCGTGCATGACCGGAACTGTCTTGCCTTCGTAGGTCCCGGTGGCGCGGCTGGCGAATGGCAAGTCGACCTCTTCCTGCACTGGCAACGCATCCATGTCGGCGCGTAGCGCGACGACGGGTCCGGGTCTGCCGCCGGCGATCACCGCCACGACGCCGGTCTTCGCGATTCCCGTGCGCGGTTCGAGTCCGAACGAGCGCAGCCGCTCGGCGATGTACTTCGCTGTCTCGACCTCCCGGTTACCGAGCTCGGGGTTCTGGTGCAAGTGGCGCCGCCACTCGAGGAGCTGGCCCTGGTTCGCCGCGAGCGCGGCGTCGATGCGTGCCGCGAGCGGCGACGGCTCGAGAGCTGCGAGCGGCAAGGCGCCGAGAGCCGCGATCAGGGCGGTTGCTAGGCGTCGACTGCGACGCGAAGCTCTGAAGGGATGCGACGAGACGACTGGAATCATGCGGCTCTCCCGGCAGGAGGAAGACCAGCGATCCTATCGTCAGTTGCGCTCGAGATCAGTGCTGCACTGCGATGCTGTCGCCGGTCGGGCGTGGCTCGCCGAAGGTCAGCCGCCCTTCGCTGAAGCGTCCGCCACGTAGGGCGAGCGCCAAGACCTCTCCCAGCTCCTCGACCGGATGAACGACGATCCGCTCCCGCACCTCGGGAGGCAGGTCCTCGAGGTCGGCGAGGTTCTCTTTGGGCAGCACGAACTCGTTAATCCCGGCGCGCACGCCCCCCAGGATCTTCTCTTTGAGACCGCCGATCGGTAGCACGCGGCCGGTGAGCGTGATTTCGCCGGTCATTGCCAGATCGTGCCGCAGCGGGCGCCCCGCGAGGACGGAGACCACGGCGCTCGCCATGGTGATGCCCGCCGAGGGGCCGTCCTTCGGCGTGGCTCCGGCCGGAATGTGGATGTGCAGATCCTGCTGGAAGCTGTCGGGATCGATGCCGAGCTCGCTCGCATGCGCCCGGGCGTAGCTCCACGCCGCGCGCGCCGACTCCTTCATCACGTCGCCCAACTGGCCGGTGAGAACGAGCTCGCCCTTGCCCTTCATAGCCGACGCTTCGACGAACAGGATGTCGCCGCCGACCGGGGTGTAGAACATGCCGGTCGCGACGCCGACCTGATCCTGCCGCGCCGCGTGTTCGGGGTGGACCTTGGGTCGTCCGAGGAGCTCGCGCACCGTCTCCGGAATGACGTCGATCTGCTCCGCTTCGTGCGCGGCGACCTTGCGCGCCGCCTTGCGCGCCAGCCGGCCCAGCTCGCGCTCGAGCTGCCGCACGCCAGCCTCGCGGGTGTAGCCGGAGACGAGGTGGGCGAGGGCTTCGTCCGAGAGCGCCAGTTGGCCGCTCGCGAGCCCGTTCTCCTCGAGCTGGCGCGGGATCAGGTAGCGGCGCGCGATCTCGCGCTTTTCGCTCTCGGTGTAGCCTGAGAACTCGACCAGCTCCATCCGGTCGAGCAGCGGCGCCGGGATCTGCTGCGCGAAGTTGGCGGTGGCGACGAAGAGAACCTCGGAGAGGTCGAACGGCACGTTGAGGTAGTGATCGGTGAAGCTGTCGTTTTGGGCCGGATCGAGCACCTCGAGGAGCGCCGCCGACGGATCGCCCTGAAAGCTGACGCCGAGCTTGTCGATTTCGTCGAGGAGAAAGACAGGATTGCGCGTTCCAGCCTGCTTCATCCCGTTCAGGATCCGGCCCGGCATGGCGCCGACGTAGGTTCGTCGATGACCCCGGATGTCGGCCTCGTCGCGCGCGCCGCCGAGCGAGATGCGGACGTATTCGCGGCCCATGGCGCGGGCGATCGACTTGGCGATCGAGGTCTTGCCGACGCCGGGGGGACCGACGAAAAGGAGGATCGGTCCCTTGGCCTGGCGCTCACTCCGTTCGACTGCGCCGGATTCGCTCGGCGAGCCGGCGCTCACTTCAGCGACAGCCTCTCCATCCTTCTGCGCAGCGACTTCGCGGGCGAGTCTCAGCTGGCGGACTGCCAAGAATTCGAGCACACGATCCTTGACCTCTTGCAGGCCGTGGTGATCCTCGTCGAGGATGCGCGCCGCCTCCTGGATGTCGAGCTTCTCCTCGCTACGCGCGCTCCAGGGCAGCTCGGCGATCGTTTCGAGGTAGGTGCGGATCACCTGTGCCTCCATCGCCTCGGCTCCGATGCGACGCAGACGACCGAGCTCGCGCTGGACCTCTTTCCGCGCCGCCTTCGGGAGGGCGAGCTTGGCGAGCTGTTCGGCCAGCTCCTCGGTCTCGCCCGAACCGCCGCCCTCGCCGAGCTCCTTCTGGATCGCCTTCATCTGTTCGCGCAAGATCGCTTCGCGCTGACGGTCGCCGAGCTCCTCGCGGACTTTGCCCTGGATCTCCTGCTGGGCGTCGAGCACGGCGAGCTGACGTTGGATCTGGAGCAGCACGCCGCGCAGCCGCTCTTCGACCGAGAGGATCTCGAGAAACGACTGCCGCTCGACCGGCGAAAGCTCGACGTGAGCGGCGGCGAGATCAGCAAAGCGCCCCGGATCGGCCACCGCGGTGATGACCTGTTCCGCCAACTCTTCCGGGAGGCCGGCGCGCTTGGCGAGCTCGAGGGCGCGCTCGCGTGTTTCGCGGAGGAGGCCGAGAAAGGCTGGATCTCGAGGGTCGGCCGGTCCGATCTCGGCGGCCGGAACCGTCGTCGCCACGAGGTAGTCGTTCTTCTCTTCGATGCGCAGCGCCACGGCGCGCCGCTCGCCGTGGAGCACGAGCTGCAAGCCCGAGAGGGTGCGGTGCACCTGTCCGATGCGAGCCACGGTCCCGATGCCGAAGAGACCCTCGGCGGTGACCTCGTCACGGTTCTGGCGCTGGGTCAGCACCAGGATCGACGGCTCGGCCTCCCGCATCGCGGCTTCGATGGCGCGGATCGTCCCCGGTCGGCCGGCGCCGATCGGCATCGCGACGCCGGGAAAGAGAACCGCTTCTCGCAAAGGGAGAACGGGGAGCTGGATCGGATCCGCCATCACCACCTCCTGAGCCCGCGCGGCGAGCGATGCGTCGCTCGCGGGGTGTCTGGTTCCTGTTCAACGCCACCGTCTCGGCTTTGATTCCCTCGCGTTGAGTCGTTGCCGCTCAGATTCGACGGGCGAAGAGGAGGGCGGCGACGAAGAGTCCGATCAGGACGACCGCTCGGCGGGCGTAGGTCTGGCCGATGCGCCGCGCCAGCCGTGCGCCGCCGTAACCGCCGACGACAGCGCCGGCGAAGACAGCCCCGCCGGTCGGCCAGTCGACGCTCCCGCTGGCCACGAAGACGAGCGCCGCGACGCCGTTGATGCAGACGCCGAGGAGGTTCTTGAGGCCGTTCATGGCGTGCACGTCGGAGAGCCCGAAGCGAGTCAGAATCGCCAGCATCAGGATCCCGATTCCAGCTCCGAAGTAACCTCCATAGAGCGCCACCAGGAACTGGGCGACGGCGGCAACGAGACGGGCTTTAGCGGTCGTCTCCTCGGGGCGCGGCGCTGGCCGCACCTCGTCCGCCGCTCCCCGGCTCTGCCAGGCGAAGAGGAGCGTAGCGAAGAGCACGAGCCCGGGGGCGAGCCGCTCGAACCAGTGTTCCGGTGTGGCGAGCAGGAGGAGCGAACCGGCCGCACCGCCGAAGAGGCTCGGAACGATCAGCGCTCGCAGCCAAGCGCGATGGGGGAGCGCTTCGTCGCGGTAGCCGAAGAAACTGGCGAGAGCGCCCGGTACGAGCGCGACAGTCGAGGTGGCGTTGGCCACCTTGGCCGCGAGACCGACCCAGACGAGCGCCGGGAAGGTGAGGATCGTGCCTCCGCCGGCCATGGAGTTCATGACTCCCGCTCCCGCTCCGGCGGCGAGGAGCAGCGCGACCTCGGAGCTCGTCACCGCTCGCTCAGCTGGAGCGGAAGACGAGCTGGACGGTTCCGAACTGGATCTGGTCGCCGTCGGCGAGCAGGCGCTCGAAGACGCGGTCCCCGTTCACCCAGGTGCCGTTCTCTGAATGGAGGTCGCGCAGGCGCCACGATTCGCCTGTCCACTCGATCTCGGCGTGGCGCCGCGAGACCGTACCGACCGGCAGCCGGAGGTCGCTCTCCGCCACTCTACCGACGACGGTCAGCGGCAAGAGCGCGAAGTGATCGGCGCCGTCGACGCTCTCGACCGGCACTAGTCGGGGCATCTGGGGGATCACGATCGGCGAGGTCCTGGTCAAGGATGGAAGAAAGATCGGGGTTGGAGGCGGGATCGGAGGCAGTAGCTCCGGGAGCTCAGGAGGTGACGCGACGAGGGCTTCGATCGGGGGCGGTACGACCGTCGCGAATTCTCCGGTGTGCCCCTCGACGATCGCTTGAACCCGATCGCGCAGCTCGACCATCGCCTTCAGATCGTCTTCGAGGCCCGCGAGCTCGGCTCGGCGCTCGCTCGCTCGGCGGGCGCTCTCGTCATCGAGTCGCTCGCCCACCCGCTCGCGCAGCTCGAACTCCTCGAGCCCGAGACGACATTCGCGGACCTCGCTCTCCTGCTGCGCGACGGCCGTCGTCAGAGTGTTGTTCTCGTTCTGAGCGCGGGCGGTCAGATCCTCGAGCTGGCTCTCGAGCTCGAGCAGCCGACGCTCGTAGTCGAGCCGCACGCGCGCCAGCACCGCGTCGGAGAACTTACCCTCTTCGTACTCGAGGCGCGCCATTCGTTCGCGCAGCTCGCGTCGCTCTCGGCGCAGATCGTTCCATTCGCCGAGGAAGGGGATCTCGATCGACTCGTGTGGATCCATGGCTGGAGCCAGAAACTCCCGCCGGGATCCTACCGGAAGGGCAAGACGCGGCTCTCGGGAGAGTCGGGCGGGCTCACTCTGCGGGTCGCGCCGGCTCAACTCGCTCAGCCTGCTCGGCTCGCTCAGGGCTCGAGCTTCCAGTCGGGCAGCCGCTCGGGAGTCCAGGGGGCGCCGGCCAGCTCGATCTCGCGCTCGAGGGCCGGGAGATCGACTTCGGAGAGCTGGCGCAGACTAGTGAGCTCTTTCGCGAACTGCTCACCCGCGATCCGGTAGGCCTCTTGCTGCGTGCGTGTCGGTTCGGAGGTTGTATACCAGGAGGCGTAGACGACGTTCATTACCCGCTCGGAAATCGCCAGCGGCGTGTTCTCGTGCTGCGAGCGCAGGAACTCGTCGCCTGAAAGCGAGTTCGAGATCTTGTCGAGCGCCAGCTCGAGCGCGCGCGCCCGCCGGTCGACCTCCGGACCCAATGCCGGAGTCGCGGCGATCGCGGCTCGCACGAGGCCCAGCCGCTCCTCGAGCTCACCTACCCGGCGCTCCGCCCCGAGGACGGCGCGCTGTAGGCGAGCGGTCTTCTGCTGGAACTCGAGCACCGCCGCGCGATCCTTCGCCGGCAGGGTGACGTTGCCCAAGACTTCGACCTCGAAGCTCTGCGCCGTGCCGAACGGCCGGATCTCCTCGCCGACGATCTGCTCGAGTCGAACCGTGTACTTTCCGGGCGCGACGAGCGGGCCGGCGGGGGGTGGGACGAAGGGGACGGGCTCGGCGGCTTTCTTGGAAGCAGGATCGGCGGGCGGGTAGCGGAGGTCCCAGACGAGGCGGTGCATCCCCTTACCGGAAGCCCCTTCGAGGCGGCGCACGACAGCTCCCGCCGCGTCGACGATCGTCGCAACGACCTTGGCTGTCTCCTGTAGCTTCTCGGCGCGCAGCGCGTCGAAGCTCGGAAAGACGATGTCGCGCTTCGCCTCCTCGGCCTCCTTCTCGCCCTTCTGCCGGATCTCCTTCCGCGAGAGCCAAGCCTCCTTCAGGTAGTAGGTGAAGGTCGCGCCGAAGGCGGGATTGGGGGCGATGAAAAAGCTCTCTCCCATGAACCCCTTCTCGCGGTCGCCGATCCGGGTGGCCGGCACGTAGAGCCACGTTTTATCGACCGGGAAGAAGAGGGTCGGGGACTCCAGCGCCGCGGCGTCGACCTCGCGCAGCACCGAGTAGTCGTCGAGCACGTAGAAGCCGCGGCCGAAAGTTCCCAGCACGAGATCGGACTCGCGTCGCTGGATCGCCAGATCGCGCACCTGGATCGTCGGCAATCCCCCGGAGAGCTCGACCCACTTCTTGCCGCGGTCGACGGTGAAGTAGAGCCCGAACTCGGTGCCCGCGAAGAGCAGCTCGGGATCGACGGGGTCTTCGACGAGCG
>CAZPYU010000028.1:0-14656 GCA_964590905.1 uncultured Thermoanaerobaculia bacterium | reverse complement strand
CGCCGCGACGCGGATCCAGAAGCCGGCCGGGCGATGGGGACTCTTGGCCGACTCGGCTGCGAGCGGGGCGGTTGTGGCGGGCGCCACGGCGGACGCAGGCCGCGGCGCGTTCGGGCGCGGCGGCAGGCGCCCCTCGATCTCCTCCATCGACGGCAGCACCTCCCGTCGCGGCGGCGGCAGCGGAGCCGCCCGCAGCGGCGGCGGATCGACCCGCGGCGGTGGTGCTGGCGGTGCGGCGTACGTCGGCGCTGGCGGTGCGACTCGCAGCGGCGGATCGATCGTGCGGGGCGGCATCGCCGGCGGCGGGGGCAGCGGGGGCGGCGCCACCGGAGGCGCCGACGGGCGAGGCGGCAACGGCGGTAGGACGAGGCCGGCCGGTGGCGTCACAGCGAAGGCCGGCGGTGCACCCGCCGGAGAAGCGAGTAGAGCCGGGGGCGGCAGCTGCCGCGGCGGAGGGGGCAGCGGCAGCGCCAGCGGCAGGTCGCGCGGCGCCGCGGCCGGAGCGGGGGCGAACGTAGCCGCCGCCGCGGCGGGCGGCAGAGACGGAGCCGCTCCCGCGGCCTGAATCGCGCCGAGCGGCGGCAACGAGAGCCGTACTGTCGCCTCCGTGGACGCCACCGGCGCCACGATCCGGACGCGCAGCTCGGCGTCGCCGATCAAAATCCTGTCGCCGTCGGCGAGCTTGCGCCGGCCGTCGAGCTTGTCGCCGTTGACATAGGTGCCGTTCGACGAGCCGAGATCTTCCACCGCGAGGTCGCCCAGCGCGCCGCTGACCAGGCGCGCGTGTTGGCGGCTCACCGTCGAATCGGGAATGTGCACCTGCGCCGTCCGGCTGCGGCCGATGATCGATTCGCCCGGGCGCACCTCGACCGGCGGACGCCCCGAGATTTCAACGAAGATCTGCCAACCGTTCAAGGTCGAGGATTCTACTCGAAGCGTCCTCGCCGCCCCCATAGACTCCTCGGCATGGAGCAGCGCGGTCTGGCCCGCTTCGCCTGGGCGGTTCTGGCACTCAACCTGGCGGTGATCCTCTGGGGAGCCTGGGTGCGCGCCTCAGGCTCGGGTGCCGGCTGCGGGCAGCACTGGCCGCTCTGCGACGGCCAGGTGGTGCCGCGCGCGCCGTCCGCCGCGCAGCGAATCGAGTTCGTGCACCGCGCCACGAGCGGCCTGGCACTCGTCGCCATCGTAGCCCTGGCCGTCGCTGTCTATCGGGTCCGCCCGCCGCTCTTCGCGGCGCGCGCAGCGGCGCGGTGGTCGGTCGTTTTCGTTTTCGTCGAAGCGGCGATCGGAGCGAAGCTGGTGCTCTCCGGCCTGGTCGCGGACAACGCCTCGCTGGCTCGCGCCGTCGTGCTCCCCTTGCATCTGGTGAACACCTTCTTGCTCTTGGGGGCGCTCACCCTCACGGCGCGATTCGCCGCCGGCGACGGCTTGCCCGCGCCGCGCGGCCGCGGGCGCGAAGCGCTTCCTTGGCTCGGTACTCTGCTCCTCCTGGCGTTCGCCGGCGCCAGTGGCGGCGTGGCGGCGCTGGGCGACACGCTCTTTCCGGCGCGAACCCTAGGGGAGGCCGTGGCGCAAGATTTCGACCCGGCGGCCCACGCGCTGCTGCGACTGCGCGTGGCGCATCCGGTTTTCGCCGCGCTCGCGGCGGTCGCCGTTCTCGTACTCTGCTTTCGGATGTCGGAAACCCGCACCGGGCTGCGATGGCGCCGCGCTGCCGGCGCTCTCGCCCTCACTCAGATCGCTCTCGGTCTCGCCAACCTCGCGCTCCTCGCCCCTGTCCCGCTCCAGCTCGCCCACCTGCTGCTCGCCGATCTGCTCTGGATCGCGACGGTTGTGGCGGCGATGGAGACGTTCTCGGCGCCGTCGACGGCCAGCTAAGGCGGCGGGCCGGTTGCCGGCTCCTCGCTCGGGCCGCGGCGGTCGCGATCCTTCTCCTTGCCGAACAGCTTGCGCAGCCAGTCGCGCAGGCCACCCCGTTCGGAATCGCGCTCGGCGCGCAAGCCGGGATCGATCGGCTGCGCTCGCCAGCCGCCGTGCAGATGGCAGACGGCGCTCGGAATCCGATCGGCGCGGAACGCCTCGGCGAGCACCTCGGGGCAGCGGTCGGTCGCCAGCTCGCCGGTGGCTGGATCGACAAGCACGACGCGCACCCCGCCGGGCGGTTGATAGCGCGCGAAGCCGCTCGGCGGACGCACCGCGAGCGCGAACTTGGTCCAGATCGGCAGTGCCGCCTTCGAGCCCGAGAACGGGGTCGGCGAATCGTCGTCGAAGCCGACCCAAACCAACGAGGCGCGCTCCGGCGTGTAGCCGACGAACCAGTTGTCACGCCGCCGGTTGGTGGTGCCGGTCTTGCCGGCGATCGGGTCGGTGAGGCCGAGCCGGCGTACTTGCGCGCCGGTGCCGTAGTCGACGACGCCCTGGAGCAGGGTCGTGACCAGATACGCCCCCTGCGGAGAGAGCGCCAGCTTGGGCGGCGGCAGCGGCTGGCCTTCGAGAAACTTGCCGTCGCGCCCGGCGACGCCGTCGATCAGATGCACCGCCGGACGGATCCCCTGATTGGCGAGCGTCGCGTAGGCGGTCAGGAGCTCGAGCGGCGTTACCTCGAACGCCCCCAGGGCCACGGCGGGATACGGCCGCAGCCTCGCCGTGAGCCCGACCGCGCGCGCCATCTCGACCACCTCCTCGAGGCCGGTCTGCATGGCGAGCCGCACGGTCGGCACGTTGAGGCTCTTCTCGAGGGCGGTTCGCGCGGTGACCCAGCCGCGGTATTCGTCGTCGTCGTTCTGCGGCGACCAGCTCTCGGTGCCGACCAGCATTGTCAGCGGTGAGTCTTCGAGCAGCGTCGCCGGAGTCGCGACACCGCTCTCGAAAGCGGCGGCATAGACGATCGGCTTGAAGGCGCTGCCGGCCTGCCGCCGCGCCTGAACAGCGCGGTCGAACTGGCTCTCCTTGTAGTCGCGCCCGCCGACGTAGGCGCGCACCGCGCCGCTGCCGGGCTCGAGCGAGACGAGAGCGGCCTGGAAGATCCCCTCCTTCTTCCGCACCCGCTCGCTCTTGTCGACGAGCTCGCCGATCCCTTCGGCGACCGCCGCTTCGGCGCGCTCCTGATCCCAGAGATCGAGGGTGCCGAAGATCGCGAACCCGGCGTCGGCGAGCTCGGCGATCCCCCAGCGCCGCGCGACCTCCGCGACGGCGGCGTCGGCATAGTACGGTGCCAACTTGCGCGACAGCGGTCGGTCACGGTTCGGCAGCGCCTTCGCCTTGGCCTCGTCCGCCGCACCGCGACTGATCCACTCGAGCTCGACCATACGGTCCAGAACGTGGTCGCGGCGAGCGCGCGCCTCCTTCGGCTTCGAGACCGGCGAGTAGTTGGCTGGCGCTTGGATCATGCCGGCCAGGAGCGCCCCGTCCGCGAGGTCGAGCTCGCCGACCGGCCGGCCGCAGAACGCCCAGGCCGAGGCGCCGATGCCGATCAAGTTGGCGGCGCCGCTTCTCCCCCAGAAGATCTGGTTGACGTACGCCTCGAGGATCTCGCTCTTCTCGTAGCGCATCTCGAGCATCAGCGTGAGCAGCGCTTCGCGCACCTTGCGGCTCATCCGCCGCTCGTGGCTGAGATAGAGGTTCTTCGCCAACTGCTGGGTGATCGTGGAGCCGCCCTGTCGCACCTCACCGGCGCGCAGGTTGGCCCAGACGGCGCGGAGAAGGCCCGTCGCCGAGATGCCGGGGTGATCGAAGAACGAGGCGTCCTCCGCGGCCAGGATGGCGCGCACGACGTCCTCCGGAACCTCGGCGATCGGCGTCGGACGCCGTTCGAGGAGCTCGGGGCCGTAGAAGGTAGCCAAGAGCGGCGGCTCGAGCCACCCCTCGGCGGCGGGCCGTTCGCCGAGCAGCAGGCGGGCGATCCTCCCCTTGTCGAGCTCGATCACCAGGAGCGCGCCACCGCCGTCTCCGGCCGCGGCGCGAAAGCGGCGACGCGCGATCGCCACCCGCGACGCGGAGACGCTGTAGGTCCCTGGCACCAGGCCGCTCTCGCCCGCCGGCCGATAGGCGAGCGACTCCAGGCGGTCGACGATGGCCTCTTTCTGGATCGACATCCCGGGCACGACGCGGAACGGTCGTCCGTAGAGACGCGACGGCTCTTTAGTCGGCAGCGGCTCGAAGTGGCCCGAAAGCTCCCAGTACGGCCAGACGCTCCAGGCTGACGCGGCAAGAACGACCAGCGCACCGACAACGAACCAGCGGGCGAACTTGCGATCGCGCCGACGCAAGAAGAGGGTCAGCGTCCGGATCGGACCGGACCTGGTTTTCGCCTTGGCCACCGGGCGGGCTCTGCGCAACGGCTCAGACGAGCGCGAAGGTGACGTCGACGGCGGCGACGACGCGCCCCTCCTGCTCCACTTCACCGCGGGCGAACGCCAGTCGGCCGCCGCGCTTGAGGAGCCGGCCGCGCGCCACGAGTCGCCCCGGCCGGGCGCGGGTCACGAACTGAGCCGAGAGCGCCACTGGCGCGATCGCCGCGTCGATCGTCGCCGCCGCCGCGACCTCGCCCAAGGTCGCGAGCACCGCGAAGTGGATCGTCCCCGGCACCACCTCGTGCTCGGGTCGCGTGTCGAGGACGATCTCGTGCTCGCCCGGGCCGCGCACGAAGCCGAGCCAGGAGCCGAAGGTCGCCACCGCGCAAGTCTACGAGAAGCAGATCGCGCTCGACGTGCGAAGATCCGCGCTCGGCCGGAGGAGCCCATGACGCATCGACGTACACTCCCGATCCTCGCCCTCGCTTCCGTGCTCTTCGCGACCGCGCTCGCTGGCGCGGAACCGGCGCCGCTCCTCGGTTTCGATGCCGCGGCGAGCGCGGCGCAGCTCGAGCTCGAGGCGGCGGTCGACGCGGCGATCTCGCCCGCCGAGCTCGAGGAGTGGCTGCGCCGCCTGGCGGCGCGTCCGCACCACACCGGCTCGGCCTGGGGCCGCGCCAACGCCGACTGGCTGCGCGAGCAGTTCGAGAGCTGGGGCTATCAGGCCCATATCGAGACCTTCGAAGTCCTCTTTCCGATACCGAAGGTGCGCTCGCTCGAGATGGTCTCGCCGAGCTACTACCGAGCGAAGCTAGAAGAGCCGGTACTGGTCGACGACTCGACCTCGGGGCAGAAGAGCGAGCAGCTCCCCACCTACAACGCCTACTCGATCGACGGCAAGGTCGAGGGTGAGCTGGTCTACGTCAACCAGGGGCTGCCGAGCGACTACGACGAGCTGGCCCAGCGCGGCATCGACGTGCGCGGCAAGATCGTGCTGGCGCGTTACGGCGGCTCCTGGCGGGGGATCAAGCCCAAGGTCGCGGCCGAGCACGGCGCGATCGGCTGCCTGATCTTCTCGGATCCGAGCGCCGACGGCTACGAGCAGGGCGACGTCTGGCCCAAGGGGGGTTGGCGATCGCGCGACTCGGTGCAGCGCGGCTCGGTCGCCGACATGCCGATCCACACCGGCGACCCGCTCACGCCCGGCGTCGGCGCCACCGCGGGCGCCCAGCGGCTGGCGCTCGCTCAGGCTACGACTCTCACCAAGATTCCGGTGCTGCCGATCTCCGCCGGCGACGCGGAGCCGCTGCTGCGCGCCCTCGCCGGACCGATGGCTCCGCCGGCCTGGCGCGGCGCCCTGCCGCTGCCGTATCGGCTAGGGCCCGGTCCAGCTCGAGTCAAGCTCGAGGTCGTTTTCGATTGGAGCCTGCGCCCGGTGCACGACGTGATTGCGGTTTTCCCCGGCGCCGACTGGCCCGACGAGTGGATCGTGCGCGGCAACCACCACGACGCCTGGGTCAACGGCGCCACCGATCCGGTGTCGGGACTGGTGGCGCTGCTGGCCGAGGCGAAGGCGATCGGGCTACGCGCCCAGAACGGTTTCCGTCCCCGGCGCACGCTCGTCTACGCCGCCTGGGACGGCGAGGAGCAAGCTCTTCTCGGCTCGACCGAGTGGGCCGAAACACATGCCGAAGAGCTGCGCGCCAAGGCTGTCGCCTATCTCAACACCGATAATCTGGCGCGCGGTTTCCTACAGCTCGCGGGTTCGCACTCGCTCGAACGGCTGGCCAACGAGGTCGGACGCGCGGTTGACGACCCGGTACGGAAGCGGCCGCTGCTCGAACCCGCGCGCGCGCGCCAACTCGTCGACGCCGATGCGGAGGGGCGCGCCAAGCTGCGCTCGCGCCCCGATCTGCGCCTCGACGCGCTCGGCTCCGGCTCGGACTACACGCCGTTTCTCCAGCATCTAGGAATCGCTTCGCTCGCCATCGACATGGGCGGCGAGGAGCAGTACGGCCAGTACCATTCGATCTACGACTCGATCGACCACTACCTCCGCTTTGGCGATCCCGGCTTCGCCTACGTCGCCGCCGCCGCCAAGGTCGCGGCGCGCATCAGCCTGCGGCTGGCGCAGGCCGAGCTCTTGCCGCTCACCCTCGATCGCGTCGCCGAAGCGATCGGCGACTACGTCGCCGAGCTGCCGGTGCTCGCCGAGAAGATGCGCAAGGAGTCCGAGGAGCGTGAGCGCCTGCTCACCGAACGGAGTCTCGAGCTCGCCGCCGATCCCCGCGAGAGGTTCGTATCGCCGCCGGCTCTCGACCGGGTGCCGTTCCTCGAGCTGTCGCCGCTCCAGAACGCCGCAGCGGAGTTGACGCGCGCGGCCACCGCGTTCGAAGCGGCGCGCTCCGCTGCCCTCACCCGCGGCCTGGCGAGTACTGCGCGCGACGAGCTGAACCTCTTCCTGCGCGGCTTCGAACGGCGGCTCACCAGCGACGCTGGGTTGCCCGGCCGTCCCTGGTACAAGCATCAGATCTACGCGCCGGGGCAGTACACCGGTTACGGGGTCAAGACGCTGCCGGCGATTCGCGAAGCGATCGAGCTGCGCCGCTGGAGCGAGGCCGACGCGCAGATTCGCGTCGTCGCCCGCCTCCTCGACGAAGCGAGCGCCGCGATCGCCGCGGCGACCGCGAAGCTGGCGCCGCCCGCCGGTTCAGAGATCGGAGATAATCCCGCTACTTTCACAAAAGGGGAAAGACGATGAGACATTTTCGGTTTGTGGCGCCGTCGGTTGCACTGGGAGTCGTGGTGGGCTGGCTCGGAATGGTCGCCGGGGCGACGACGCCCGCAGCTGCTCAGGATCCGGCGCAGGTCGGTCCGACGATCTACAAACAGCTCTCCGAAAACGAGCGCATTAGGGTCTTCGAGGTGACCTTCAAACCGAAGGCGGAGATCGGCCTGCACTCCCACCCGGACCACGCGCTCTATATCCTCTCGGGCGGCAAGCTGCGGGTGACGGCTGCCGATGGCCAGGCGACGGACCTCGACTTGGTCGCCGGCCAGACCGTCTTCCTATCGGCCCAAACCCACAGCGCGAAGAACGTCGGCAAGAGCACGATCCGAGTGCTGGTGACCGAGCTCAAGGAGTCGGCGCCGAGCGGTAGCCTCGGAATCGAGGGGCGCACCTTCCTGCTCGATCTTCTGGAACGGAGCCGCCGCGAGACCGAGGAGCTGGTCGCCAAGACGCCGGACGAGCTGTGGGCAAAGAAACCGGCGCCGGAGCGCTGGTCGGTCTCTGAAGTCGTCGAGCATCTCGCGCTGGCAGAGGGCCTGCTCTTCGGTCTCAGCCAGCAGGCGCTCGCCCAGCCTGTCGATCCGAACTGGGCGCTGGTCGCTGGAAGAGTGACCGCAGAGCAGCAGCTCGCGTTTCTCGGCGACCGCTCCAAGAAGTTCCAGGCTCCGGAACCGGCGCAGCCGAAGGGCGGGCTCTCACGCGCCGATGCGCTCGCGAAGTTCGGCGGAACGCGGGAGGTGACGTCTGAGTTCGTGCGCCGCACGAGTGACGCAGTCGACAAGCATGTGGCCACTCTGCCAATCGGACAGATGACAGCTCACCAGATCCTCACCATGATCGGCGGCCACAACCTGCGCCACAATCAGCAGATCGTCGAGACGCTCGCGGCGCTCCAGACGCCCTAGTTGGAGGAGGCATCTTTCTTAATGATGCGGGACTTCGTCGACGTCGACTTGCCCGGTCAACCGGCGTCTCAGGATCGACCAGGAGAGGCCGAAGCCGAGCATCAGGCCGAGGGCGACCAGGATCACCCAGTTCAGGACGTACGGGCGGTCGAGATTGATGAGCCCGGCGTCGGAGAGCAACCAGACGAACGCCGCCAACACGGCCGCGGTTAGAACCAGCCCCAACCGGCCGAGCGACTGGAAGGCGGCGCGGCCGTAGAGCAGCCAGGCACTGGCGAGGAGAAGGCCGCAGACCACCTTCAGGGCCGAGATCGCCTCCGGCTGCCGTAACGCCCAGTGCCAGTACGACCAACCGCCGGGGTTGAAGGTCGTGAGCACCAAGAGCACCCCCGCCGAAACCCGCCACAGCAGTCCGCTCCAACTGAACTCTGCTTTCATCGTCCCCTCCGACGCGGTCGCTCGAAACCGCTCGATCGAAAAGCCTATCGCGGGCGAGGCGGCTCCGACTCGGCGGCGCCGCGGACGTCGTACCAGTAGCGCTCGACCTGGCGCTCGAAGGCTCGGCTACGGAAGAGCTTGAGCAGGACGAGCCAGAGGCCGAGCGGCAGGAAGTGCCAGTCGCCGTGGCGGTCGAACTTGCGCGTCGAGGTCGTGCCTTTGACCGCCGAGAGCCGCACGAACTTCTCGCCGCGTGCACGGCCGAGGCGTTTGAGTCGGATTAGGAAGTCGACATCTTCGGCGATGCGCAGCCGCTCGTCGTAGCCGCCGAGCTTCTCGAAGTCGCGGCGCCGGCAGAAGACGACGCCGGTGTCGACGTTGAGCAGCCAGACTACCGGCAGCGCCACGGCGTAGATGAAGCGCAGCCCCGGCGACCAGCGTTCGAAGACCACTCCGGTCGCGCCGCCGACGATTCCGCCGCGCCCCATCGCCGCCTCGATCGCGGCGAATGTGTCTGGGTGCACCGTACTGTCGGCGTCGACGAAGCCGACGATCTCTCCTCTTGCCGCGGCGGCGCCACCGTTTCGAGCCGCCGCGATGGCCCGCTTCTCGACCCGCACGACCCGGGCGCCGAAGCTCTCCGCCACCGCCGCCGTCGCGTCGGTCGAGGCGTTGTCGGCGACGATCGCCTCGACCGCGAAGGCCTCCGTCACGCGGGCGCGGGCCGCGGCGACCGAGCGCAAGAGCTGCGGCAGGTAGGCCGCCTCGTTGTAGGCCGGGACAACCAGCGAGAGGCGCGGCGAGCGAGAGTCCGAGCCCATGAGCGGAAATCGGCGCGCGCGAGTGTGCCGGCGTGGCGCCTAGGAGCCGGGTTGCGGCTCGGAGACCGAGCCGTCCTCGGAGACCTCGAGCTCCTTCGACCTCCCCTTGGGGATCGACAGCGATTTCCAGGCGAGGCCCGTCCACTGCTTGGCGAGAAAGACGATCTGACCGACGTGATGCGAGTAGTGAACGAGCTGGCGATCGATCGCCTCGAGCGCGGTGTGCGCCTCGCCGCGCAGCGTGACCTCGCGCAGCAGATCGTCGGGCCGCAGCGAGGAGATCGACTCGAGCACCAACGTCCAGCCTGCCTCCCACTCCGCCATCAGGCTCTCGCGGCTGTCGCGCTCCTCGAGCTCGAACTCGCGGTCGCGCTCGCGGTCGGGTTTCTCGCCGTCGGAGGTCAGGAAGTCGGTCCACCGCGAGCGCTGGTTTCCCGCCAGGTGCTTGACGATCAGCGCCAGGCTGTTCGACTCGACGCTCGACACTGCGAAGAACCGCGTGTTGTCGACCTGGGCCAGCGCCCGCTCGGCGAGGGTCTTCGACTTGCGAAGGCTCAGCAGAACGTCGGTCAGATAGTGCCAGCCCAGCTCGATCTCGGTCATTCTCGTCTCCAGCTCGCCGCGCGACAGCCCGTCAGCGTCACCAGAGTCTAAGCCGGGAGGGGATCTCGTGCCGAGCTCAACCGGTTGGGTGAACAGGTCCGGACGGCGGCATCCCCAAGTTGAGCAGCGCGCCGACGAGCGCCACACCGATCGCCAACGCGGCGACTGAAGGCAGCGTAGAGTCGAGCCGATGCGCGCGCGCCGCTGGCTGCCGCTCCTCCTCCTCCTGCCCTGGGTAGCGCCGGCGGCCGCCATCCTCCCGTTCGAAGAGGCCGCCCCGGAGGCGATCGAGCCGCTGCAGCCCCGAAGCGAGGAGCCCCCGACGCCACGTTTCGGCGAACGGATCGACGTGGCGCTGACCTCGTTGATGCTGCGCGTGGTCGACAGCTCCGGCCAGCCGGTCGTCGGGCTGGGGCCGGACGACTTCGTCCTCCGGATCGACGGCGTCGAGGTAGCGCTCGCGGCCGTCGAGTGGATCGGCGATCGCCCCGAACCAGAGCTCGAATCGTCGCTCGGCGAAAGCCATGTCGATTCCACGAGGCCCCCGCCCCCGGAGGCCAGGCGGCTGGTCCTCTTCTTCGTCCAGGCCAGCCTTCACCCGTCGCGGATCAGCGGGCAGATGCGGATGCAACCGGAAGTACTGCGCCTCCTCGAGGAATTCGGCCCTGACGATCGGATCGCTGTCGTCTCGTTCGATTCGCATCTCAAGCTGCGCGCCGACTTCACCGACGACCGCGAACGGTTGCGCGAGGCGCTCGCCGACGCCATCGTCTTCGCGCCGGAGCCGCGCTTGCGGCCAGGGCGCGAGCCGTCGCTCGTCCGCCGCTTCGACTTCGCGGCGGCGCGGCGCGCCGCGAGTCCGGAGCAGGGGCTGGCAGTGGCTGCGCGCGCGCTCGAAGGGCTGCCGGGGACGAAGATCGTCGTCTACCTGGGTTGGGGTCTCGGCGTCTACACCTCCTTCGGCGTCCGGATGCTCCCCGAGTACCGCGATGCACTGGCCGCACTAGAGCGCGCGAGCGCCTCGGTCTTCGTACTCGACGTGACGAGCGCCGACTACCACTCGCTCGAGGTCGGACTCGAGAAGGTGGCGCAAGACACCGGCGGCACCTACGCCAAGACCCATCTCTTTCCGTCCAGCGCCACCGCTCGGTTGGCACGGGCGGTGAGCGGCCACTATCGCCTCTTCTTCGCGCGACCGGCAGCCGCAGCCGGCGCCCGCCTGAAGATCGACCTTCGCGACCGGCGTCGGGGCGAGATCCTCGCCGCGCCGACAACGCAGCTCTGAATTTCTCCCGGAGGGCCTGATGCGCGAACCCGACGACCTCTACTTCGACCGACCGGACAGCGCGCCGCCGCCGCCCGATCGCCTCCGCACCTCCTCAGGACTCGGCCCGGCGCTCGGCGTCGCGGGCGTACTGCTTGCGGCCACCGCCGTTTGGTATCTCTGGAATCGCTCGCCGGCGTCTCCGCCGGAGACGGTAGCCCAGCAGGCCGAGCCCGCTCCAGCGCCTGCGGCTCCGGTCGCAGCCGCGCCGACCCTCCCCACTCTCGACGCCAGCGACGCCCTGGTACGCGAGCTCGCCGCGAGACTCTCCGCTCACCCTCGGCTCGCGGTCTGGCTCGCCAACGACGAGCTCGTCCGCCGCTTCGTCGCCGCGGTGGTCAATCTCGCCGAGGGGAGCAGCCCGACGAACCACCTTCGTTTCCTGACTCCACCGGAGAGCCTCCGCACCCGCTCGTCGGAGGGCAGGCTCTATGTCGATCCGGCCAGCTTTCGCCGCTACGACCTGGTGACCGAAGTCTTCGTCTCGCTCGACGCTGCCGGAGCTGCCGCGCTCTATCGCCGGCTCCGGCCGCTTCTCGACGCCGCCTATCGAGAGGTGGGGCATCCCGAGAGCAGCTTCGACGCCGCGCTCGGGCGCGCGATCGGTGTTCTGCTCGCCACCCCGCTACCGTCGCCGCCCTTCGAGCTGGTGCCGCAGGGCGCCCTCTACGCTTGGGCCGATCACCGGCTCGAAGAGCGCACCTCCGCCGAGAAGCACCTGATGCGGATGGGGCCGGAGAACGCCCGGCGAGTGCAAGCGAAGCTCCGCGCCCTGGCCGCCGCGCTCGAGCTGCGAATCTAGCGGCGCGCCCTTACCCCAATCCGAGCTGGACCCGCAGCGCGCGTTCGAGGTCGGCGAGATCGGACTCGGCGAGGCGGCCGGCGCGGCGCTGCAGGCGGTGCTTGCCGACCGTCGCGATCTGGTGCGCCATCGCCTTCGCGGGCTTGCCGCGCAGGATGACCGCCGCCTCCCCGGGATAGATCCGCTCCACCTTCGACGTCAGGGGAACGACCTGCACCCGATTCAGCTGGCGGTTGGCGGCGTCGTTCGAAACGATTACCGCCGGGCGCGTCTTGGCGATCTCGCCGCCGCGAATCGGGCCGAAGTCGATCCACCAGACCTCACCCCGCGTCATCGCCCAGGTCCTGAAGGGTCGCCTCCGACCAGGCCAGCGCCTCCCTCTCGGCGACTTCGTCGGTAGCGAGCGCCGCGTAGCCGGCCTCGAGCTCGATGTCGACGACGTGCGGGCGAACCAGCTCCTCGATGAACTGGCTGATCCTGCGGCGGCCCACTTCGCGGTGCAGCCCGGCGTAGACCTCCTCGTCGAGGGTGATTGTCAGCTTGCGGTGCACTGGAGCATTATACGTATCGAACACGTGTACTTGACCTCCCGACTCCTCTCCTCGTCTCAAGGGTTCGATTCCCAGATCAGATTCCCTAGGACGGTAACCCGCGCGCCAATCTTTCGCCGACCTCTGGGACGCCGCTGCTAAACTCTTCCACCGCCATGATTTCCGTCACCAACCTCGGCAAGGCGTTCGGCGCCGATTCCCTCTTTTCTGGAGTCTCGCAGCAGCTCAACGCCGGTAGTCGTTATGGCCTGGTCGGAGCCAATGGCTCCGGCAAATCGACCTTGTTGCGCATTCTCGCCGGCGAGGAGCTCCCCTCCGATGGCGAGGTCAATCTGCCCAAGCGGGCTCGCATCGGATTCCTGAAACAGGATCACTTCCGCTACGAAGAAACGATGATCCTCGAGGTCGCGATGATGGGGCGGCACGACGTCTGGGAGGCACTGACGTTACGCGACCAGCTACTCACCCACGCCGACGACCAGGAGTTCGACCACCAGCGCTACGGCGAGGTCGAGGACTTCATCTTGCGCTCCGACGGCTACGCGCTCGAGGCGCGCGCCGCCGAAGTGCTCGAGGGGCTGGGCATCCCGACCCGGGTGCACCGCGAGCCGATGCGCGTCCTCTCCGGCGGCTTCAAGCTGCGCGTGCTCCTCGCCCAGACTCTCGCCGCCGATCCCGACATCCTGCTTCTCGACGAGCCGACCAACCACCTCGACATCCTCTCGATCCGCTGGTTCGAGAAGTTCCTCGTCGCTTTCAAAGGCTGCGCTGTCGTCATCTCGCACGATCACCGCTTCCTCGACAACGTCGCGACGCACATTCTCGACGTCGACTACGAGACGGTCTCGCTGTACCACGGCAACTACACCCGCTTCGCCGCGGCTAAAGCCGAGGAGCGCGAGCGCAAGGAGTCGGAGATCGAGAAGCGCGAGGAGGAGATCGCGCACCATCGCGAATTCATCGACCGCTTCAGAGCCAAGGCGTCCAAGGCGCGGCAGGCGAAGTCGAAGATGAAGCTGATCGGGCGTATCGTGATCGACAAGCTGCCGCAGTCGTCGCGGCGCTATCCGAACTTCAAGTTCAAGCCGCGCCGCCCATCGGGCAAACAGGTCCTGGCGCTCGAGTCGATCTCCAAAGCGTACGGCGACAACCGAGTGCTCGACGGCGTCTCGCTCACCGTGCAGCGCGGCGACCGGCTGGCCATCCTGGGGCCCAACGGCATCGGCAAGTCGACGCTGCTCAAGATCGCGATGGGGGTCGTCCCCGCCGACTCCGGCCGCGTCGAGTGGGGCTACGAGACCTGGCCGGGCTACTTCGCGCAGGACCACCGCGAGCTGCTCGAGGGACCCAATCGCATGGACCAGAGCGTCGAGGCGTGGCTCTGGGAGCTGGTTCCGGGCGAACCGATCGGCTTCGTGCGCGGCAAGCTCGCCGAGGTCCTCTTTCAGGGCGACGACGTGCACAAGCCGCTGCGCGCCCTCTCCGGGGGGGAGGGGGCGCGGCTGGTCTTCGCCAAGCTCTCAGTCACGCAGCCGAACGTGCTGGTGCTCGACGAGCCGACCAACCATCTCGACCTCGAGGCGATCGATGCGCTGGTCGAGGGGCTCGAGCGTCTCGATGCGACGCTCGTCTTCGTCTCGCACGATCGCTGGTTCGTCTCCAAGCTCGCCAATCGGATTCTCGAGATCACTCCGAACGGCATCCGCGACTTTCAGGGCAGCTACGACGAATACCTGGAGCGTTGCGGCGACGACCACCTCGACGCCGAGGCGGTCCTGGCCCGCCTGCGGCAGCAGAAGAAGCGCGTGCAAGCGGCGAAGCGAGCGGGCGGCAAGGGGCGCGACGAGGCCGCCGAGCTGCGGCACACCAAGGAACTGGCGCAACGCCGCGATCGCCTGACCGCCGAGATCGATCGCGCCGAGAAGCGCGTGCATGAGATCTCCGAGCTCTTCTGCAACCCTGGCTTCTTCGATCGCACCGCGCCCGGCGAGGTGAAGCGGATCGAGGCGGAGCAACGAACGCTCGCCGCCAAGGTCGGGGAGCTGATGGCCGAGTGGGAGCGGGTCGAGAGCGAGCTCGGCGAGCTCGTGCCGGCCTGAGCAGGCCTAGCCGGGCCCGCTCTTAGGCGC
>CAZPYU010000027.1:0-3764 GCA_964590905.1 uncultured Thermoanaerobaculia bacterium | reverse complement strand
GGAGGCCAACGGGCACCTGAGAGTGCCGACGAACCTCGTTGCAGACGGCGGACTCCGCCTCGGAAGTTGGATCAGCAGTCGCCGCGTCGACCGCAACAAGGGTCGCCTTCCGGCCGAGCGGATCGCAGAGCTAGACGGGCTCGACATGTTGTGGGACATCTCCGAGGAGAACTGGCAGACAGGTCTTGCTGAAGCCCGCGCCTACCGGGCGGCGCACGGCCACCTGCGCGTGCCGCAGAAGTTCGTTACTGACGATGGCTACCAGCTCGGCACATGGATCGCCATGCGGCGCAGGCAGCGCAGGCGGGACGGGTTATCTGCGGAGCGGATCGCGGCTCTTGATGCACTCGGCATGGTGTGGCACGCACGGAAGAAGACTTGACGCGCGTCCGCGCTCCGAAAGGCGGCACTGCCTAGTATCGGCTCGTGAAGGTTCCGAACTCGTTGATCGGGGCGGCTGGGGAGTACCTCGTCGCGGCGGAACTTTCGCGGCGCGGCTGGCTCGCAACGGTGACGATCAAGAACGCGCCCGGCACGGACGTGCTCGCTCAGGATCTTGAGAGCAAGAGAGTGGTCGCGATCCAGACGAAGACGGCAACCCGCGAGGGACGATGGATTCTCGGTCGGCAGGAAGAGGCCCCGACTTCGGCTCCTGACGAGTGGTTCGTGCTCGTGTCGCTCGGGACGCAGTCGAGCGATCAGCGGTTCTGGGTGATGCCCAGAAACCACGTCGCTGCATACATCTGGGTGGGCCACCGACTTTGGCTGAGACAACCCGGACGAGGCGGCAGAGCGCACAGGGAGTCGGCGATCAGGAACATTCGAACCGGAGACATCGCCGCCTATGAAGACAGGTGGGAGTGGCTGAATGGCCCGAGCACCGATATCTCGTACTCGCTGCTTCCAGAGTGGTTTCGCGATGGAGTGAGGGACGCCGGCGTCGGCCTAAGAGCCGACCACCCGGACGTTGAGAAGCTCGGGGCGGTACCTATCGATCTAGTTCCGTCCGCCCGCCTCTAGCTCCCGCTCCTCGATCCGCAGGTTCAAGCCCGAAGGGCACGCGACCGACACTTCATGCGACAACTCCTCGGTTGTGAGAGAGCCCTGCTGACGGCGGGGCTCTCGTGTTCTCACGGCTTGAGCTTGGCGAGGGTCGCTGTGATCTCAGCGAAGTGCTGGAGCCTGGGCGTGCCTTCGCTCAGATAACGCTCAAGACAGCGCAGTGCGGCGCGCTCGCACTTGGGCGATCCGCGCTCGGCGTAGAGGTGGACGAGCTGTCGGGCGTCCTCGAGCGGCAGCTTCGGGAGCTCGCGAGCGCGGAGATCGTCGTCGTCAGCCGACGTCCTCGATCATCTCGACCAGCTCGTCGACGGCATACCCCTGTCCGCGAGCGAACTCGACGAGCTCCCGAACCTTCTGCATGACGGCGCCGCGCTCGGGCGTTCCGGCCACCGTGATCCCGCGCCGGCGCCGAAGCTCGAGAAGCCCCTCGTCCTGAAGCAGCCGCAACGAGCGCAGGACGGTGTTCGTGTTCACTCCGAGAACGGTCGCGAGGTCTCGTGCCGGAGGGAGTCGCTCACCGGGCTTCGCCTCCCCGTCTGCGATCGCACGCCGTATCTGGGCGGCGACCTGGAGATAGAGGTCGGTGCCAGCCTCCCTGTTCACCTTGACACAAATCAATGTACTAGTAATACTAGCTCAATGCTGGATGGTAGGCACGCATGACCGTCTCCGCCCCGCCTCGTCCGCCCTCGCCGGCGCCTCGCGACAGCAAACCGCTCGAACGCGAAGAAATCGAAGCCCTCGTCGAGGCGCTGATCGAAGAGGCGAGGCGAGAGACCCGTCGTCGCTATCGGACGTACTGGGCGGTCGCAGCGCTCGTGACCTTCGTGGGCGTGGTCGTCCTCATCCTCCTCGAAGGCGGTGCGGCATCACAGACCGCCTCGCCCGCGCTTTCCGCTCGGTCGAGCCTTGCCGCGCAGGCAGCGAGTTCGAAGATCGCCTTTCTCAGCGAGCCTCCCTTCGGCGGTTACTGCGGCGTTATCTACGTCATGAACGCCGACGGCAGCGGGCAGCGCAGGCTGACCAATGGCGGCGTCCCTGGGTGCGGGCAGGAGGGGGGTCATGCCTGGTCCCCGGATGGGCGGCAGGTCGCCATCCACGGCATCTACGTCATGAACGCCGACGGCAGCGGGCAGCGCAGGCTGACGGGCGGCGGCGGCGGCGGCAATCCGGCCTGGTCGCCAGACGGGCGAAGGATCGCGTTCACCGGCTTCCGTGACGGCAACGTGGGGATCTACGTCATCAACGCCGACGGGACCGAGCAGCGGCTGCTGATGCCTGCCGCGGTGACCTACCCCAGTCGGCTCGCCTGGTCACCGAATGGCGAGAAGATCGCCTTCACGATCGAACTCCCGAAGGCCCCCGCTGCGCAAACCCGCGACTTGGAGATCTACGTCGTGAACGCCGACGGGAGCGGTCAGCAGAGGCTGACGCGCAGCCCGGTGCGAGACAACGACCCCGTCTGGTCGCCCGACGGGCGGAGGATCGCCTTCGAGAGCAACTGGCAGCTCTGGGTCACGAACGCAGACGGCAGCGGGAAGCGAAGGCTGACGCTGAAGGGCGTGCACAACTTCAATCCTGCGTGGTCCCCCGACGGGAAGAGGATCGCGTTCACGCGCGGAAGGCGGGAACGCGAGGTGAGCAACGGGGCCGCCGGATCGTGGGGCCTCGGGTTGTACGTCATGAACGCCGACGGGAGCGGTGAGCAGAAGCTAACGCAAGGCGGATCGCAGCCTTACTGGTCGCCGGACGGGCGAAAGATCGCGTTCGTCAGCAATCGTGACGGCAACGCCGACATCCACGTCATGAACGCCGACGGGAGCGGACGGCGGAACCTGACGCGCGCCGCGGGTCGTTTCGACACCCAGCCTCTCTGGTCGCCTGCGCTGAAGTAGCACCTAGTTCAGCCCGCCCGCCTCGAGCTCCCGCTCCTCGATCCGTAGGTAGCTCGCGAGGTCGGCCATCGGCGATCATGCCGGAGATGCATCCGCACGAGACTCTGCTCCGCGACTGGCTAGCCGCAGGTGATCGTGGCGACGTCGACGCGTTCGACCGCTACCTGCATCCCGACGTGATCGTCCATGCTCCGCTTGGGCTCTCTACGCAGGGTGTCGAGGCGGAGAAGGCTGTCTGGGCCGACGGGAAAGCCGCGATGCCAGACATCCGCCATGAGGTTCAGGAGACCATCGCTCTGGAGTCGCGGGCGGTGGCTCGGGTCGTCGTCACCGGCACCCTCATCGGTGAGTTCGCGGGCATCTCTGCGGCGGGAGAGAGCTTCATAATTGACCAGGTGATCTTCGCCCACTTCCGGGACGGCTTGATCGTCGAGGCGTGGGAGATTGCGGACACCGGCTCGCTCTTACGTCAGCTCGGCGACGCCCAAACGTGACTTAGGCGGCACAGTTACTGACGCCGCCCTCAGTGGTACCTAGTTCCTTCCGCCCCGCCTCGAGCTCCCGCTGCTCGATCCGCAGGTAACTCGCGAGTTCAGGATCGTCAGCGCGAGCGCTCCCGAACGAGGGACTGGCTCTACCCGACAGGAGCATGCGGCTCCAGGCGGCCGTCCTTACATTCAGTGCGTCCCGATCTTTGTGGGACTGCGGCAAGACGAACACCCACACGGAGGCATCAAATGGTGTCAGACCGGAGACTTAGTTACTCCGTCTGCTCGGGCAGGCGGGAGGTCGGAGTTTGGAAAGCGT
>CAZPYU010000026.1:0-7046 GCA_964590905.1 uncultured Thermoanaerobaculia bacterium | reverse complement strand
GCTGCGCAACGCGCTCGAGCGGCGCCGCGAGCTGGCGATGATGTCGGCCCTCGGCTTCCGCCGCACGCAGCTCGCGGGCCTGGTGCTGGCGGAGAACCTCGTGCTCCTCGTCGCCGGCCTCGCCCTCGGCGTCGTCTCGGCAGCGGTGGCGACGGCGCCGCACCTCGCCGTTCAGGCCGCGCGCGTCCCCTGGCAGCCGCTGCTGCTCACCCTCGGCGCGGTGCTCACCGTCGGCTGCCTCGCCAGCCTCGCCGCCGTCGCCGCGACGGTGCGCGCGCCGCTCGTGCAGGCGCTCAAGGAGGAGTAGCATCCGCGCGTTTCGGCCGGCGACGGCGGCCGGATGACTCTAGAACGCGAGGGGAAGCCCATGCTGAACAAGCCCGACTCCGCCGCGGGATCGCAGCTCCGTCTCACCGGCCTCGAGTGGTTGATCTGCTCGGTGGCGGCGATCGGCTTCCTGTTCGACATCTACGAGCTGTTGATGTTGCCATTGGTGGGGCCGCCGGCGCTCGCCGAGCTGCTCGGCGCCAAGCCGGGCAGCCCGGAGATCGGCACCTGGATGGGCCGTCTCTTCTACGTGCCGGCCATCTTCGGCGGCATCTTCGGCCTGCTCGGCGGCTGGCTGACCGATCGTTTCGGCAGGCGGCGGGTCTTGATGGGGAGCATCCTCCTCTACGCCGGCGGGGCGATGGCCTCGGCCTTCGTGACCAGCCCCGAGCAGCTCTTGGCGCTGCGCTGCGTCGTCTTCGTCGGCGTCTGCGTCGAGTTCGTCGCCGGCACGGCGTGGCTGGCCGAGCTGTTCACCGATCCAGCCCGCCGCGAGAGGGTGCTCGGCTATACGCAGGCGTTCTCCTCGCTCGGCGGCCTTCTCGTCGCCTGGTTCTACGGGATGGCCGTCCGCAACGCCGACGCGCTCCCGGCGATCGCCGGCGGCCACTCGGCTTGGCGCTATACCCTGCTCTCGGGCCTGATCCCCGCCCTGCCTCTCCTCATCCTGCGGCCTTGGCTGCCGGAGTCGCCCGCGTGGAGGGCGAAGAAGGAGGCCGGAACGCTCTCGCGCCCGCGCTTCTCCGCGCTCTTCAGCCCGGAGCTGCGGCGCACGACGATCGTCACCACGGTCCTAATGGCGGCGAGCTACGCTCTCGCCTTCGGCGCCATTCAGCAGGCGACGCGCATCGTGCCCGGCCTCGACGACGTGCGAACCCTCGAGCGGCCGGCGCAGCAGCAGGTCGTCGCCGGTACCCAGAAGCTGCAGGAGGTCGGCGGCCTGCTCGGCCGCATCTCCCTCGCGCTGCTGGCGGTGCGCATCGTCTCGCGGCGCCGGCTCCTGCGCCTGTTCCAGATCCCGGTCCTGATCGTCTTTCCGCTGCTCTTCTGGAATGCCATGCGTCTCGACAGCGAGGTCTTTCGCTGGGGTCTGTTCCTCTGCGGCTTCCTGGCCATCGCCCAGCTCAGCTTCTGGGGCAACTACCTCCCCCGTGTCTATCCCACGCACCTGCGCGGCACGGGTGAGAGCTTCGCCGCCAATATCGGCGGGCGGCTCATCGGCACCTCCGCCGCCTGGATCAGCGTCAACCTGGCCAACCAGCTCACCGCGGCGAGCCCGGCGGCGGCGCTGGCGAAGGCGAGCGCCATCGTGGCGCTCGCAGCGGCGATCATCGGCGTCGCCGTGAGCTTCGCTCTCCCAGAGCCCCGGCAAGCCGACCTTCCAGGCTGAACGGTGATCCGCTGAGGCCCTTAGCCGGGTCTCTGCACGAGCGCTCCCGATAGATCTGGTAGACCCCCGCCGGCGCTACGTCTTCTCGCCAATGCAGAACAGGCTTCGCTTGCCCCGCACCAGGAGACAGCCCTCGGCGATGGCCGGTGTGGCATTCGTGAGCTTTTCTCCGAGGTCGTTCGTCGCTACCAGTCGGTAGGTTGGTTCGGCAGCCACGACCGAGGCCCGGCCCGTATCAGAGAAGATGTAGATCTTGCCTTCGCCGGCCAGGAGGGAGGAGTGGTTGCCGCCGTGGGGGAGCATCTCATTCCATAGCAGCTCGCCAGTTTTGGCCCGGTAGCACGCCGCCACGCCCTGCTCGGTGACAGTAAAGTAGAGGCCCTTGTAAAGCACGGGCGAGGATGTCTGCGGGGCGAATCGGAGGTGGCTAGAGATGACCTCGATGCGGGTCTCCTTCCCCTTGCCGAGGCGGCGCAGGAAATGGGTGCTCTTCACATTGTGGGCCCCCCCCGCGACAGCGATCAGGTCCCCGTCGACGCTCGGGCCGGAGACCATCTGGTTGATCTCGTACGGGTGTTGCCACAGCTGCTCGCCTGTCCGCGGGTCGTAGGCGGCGATCTTGCCGGAGTGAGCAAACACGATCTCGGCATCCGCGCCGCTGCCGACGATCAGGGGGGTCGAATACGCGCAGCAGGTGTCGACCCACTCGGTACGCCATAGCTGCGTGCCGTCGGACTTGTCGTATGCCGCCATCCAGCCTGCCTCCTCGGACTCGCCCGATTCCTTGTCCTGAACCACGATCACAGCGTTCTCGGTGACGACTGGCGAGCTAGCTGCGCCGTAGCGCGAGTACTTCACGTACTCAGAGTCGATCTTCCGCTGCCACAGCAGTTTCCCATCGGCATCCAGGGCCGCGAGCACGGCACCGAAGTAGACGTAGAGACGACTGCCGTCCCAGACTGGGGTGGGCGCGGCGCTGGTGTTCAACGAGTGTTGCTTCTCGACGTGCGCCGAATAAAGCATCGTCTCCCAGAGGAGCTCACCGGTGGCGACGTCGAACGCCACGACGCCCCGTTGGACGTAATTCCTCGAGTCCGTGACGTCGTAGGCCGCGGTGAGGAAGACCCGCCCAGCCGCCACCACCGGCGACGAGTTGCCCGAACCCGGCAGTTTGGATCGCCAGCGCAGGCCCTTCCCGTCTGGGCCCCAGCTCTCGGGTAGGCCGGTATCGGACGACGTTCCCAGGCCTCCTGGGCCGCGGAACTGAGGCCACTCGGCAGACGTTTTCGACGTTTCGCTTCTGCTGCAGGCGGCCGATACGGTCGCCACCACGAGCAGGATTGGCAGTAGGTATCGCCGCATGGTTCTCTTTCGAAACGGTGCCGCGAGATCTCGCGACGAGGTTGGACTACCTACTGTCGATGGGTTGGCGCGCCGGTTGACTCTTCCCAGCTCCCGAATGCGTGCCGATAGCTCGGGTGATCGTAACATGTCGCCGTTGTACCATCCGAGGGCATGAGTAGGCTCCGCACTCTGAGCTACCTGGCGCTCGCGCTCATCGCGCTCGGCGCGCTGGTCGCACTCGTCGCACGATCCCGCTCGCTACCCGTTCGCGCGGCGACCGCCCCGGCTCGGCTTCCCGCCAACCTGGAGCCGGCCGCGACAGAAGCGCCTGGCGCGGTGGCTGTAGGCCAGTCGGCTACATCGAGCGTCGACGTCAGAATCGGCATGTTCGGCAACACGCCGGCCCGAAACATGGCCGACCCCGATCCAACGGGATTGGCTGACGACTGGGACGTCGACACCGGTCGGAACATCAAGTGGGTTGCCCCGCTCGGCTCCCAGACTTACGGCGGGCCGGTGGTAGCGGACGGCAAGGTCTTCGTCGGCACCAACAACGAGGGCAAGCGCAACCCGAAGCTGACGGGTGACCGCGGCAACCTGATGGTGTTCGACGCCGCCACCGGTGTCCTGCTCTGGCAGGCGGCCCATGCCAAACTCGAGTCGGGTGAAGCGAACGACTGGCCGTTCCAGGGCATCTGCTCGACGCCGTACGTCGACGGCGACCGGGTCTACTACGTCTCCAACCGCGCTGAGGTGATCTGCGCCGACGTCGAAGGCTTTCGCGACGGCGAGAACGACGGCCCATTCGCCAAAGAAACCGACGCCGCGAACATCGACGTGGACTTCGTCTGGAAGGTGGACATGCTCGAGTCGCGGGACGTCTTCCCGCACAACATGGCGGCTGGAAGCCCGCTGGTCGTCGGCGATCTGATCTACGTGGCCACCGGCAACGGTGTTGACGGGGACCACACCCATCTCCCCTCGCCCAAGGCACCGAGCTTTCTGGCGATCGACCGCAACAGCGGCAAGATCGTCTGGGAGAGCAACATGCCGGGCGAAGCCATTCTTCATGGCACGTGGTCGAATGCTGCCTACGGCGTCATCGGGGGCCGGCCGCAAGTGATCTTCGGCGGCGGCGACGGATGGGTCTACAGCTTCGACCCGCAGAGCGGGAAACTGCTGTGGAAGTTCGACGGCAACCCCAAGGACGCGGTACACGAGGTCGGCGGAGAAGGAACCCGCAGCGAGATCATCTCGACCCCAGTGGTTTGGGAGGACAAGGTCTACGTCGCGTTGGGCCAGGATCCCGAGCACGGCGATGGCGTCGGACATCTCTATGCCATCGACGCCAGCAAGAGCGGCGATGTCACGGCGAGCGGTGCGATCTGGCATCGCGGCGGCGAGGAGTTCCATCGTTCGATCTCGACCCCGGCGATTACCGCGGACGGGACCCTCTACGCCGCCGACCTCTCCGGCCACCTGCATTGCCTCGACGCACGAACGGGTGAGCTGTTCTGGACGTACGATGCCTACGCCGCGATCTGGGGCTCCCCGTACGTCGCAGACGGCAAGGTCTATCTCGGTGACGGGGATGGGGATATTGCCATTCTGCGTGCCGGCCGGAAGTTGGAGCTAATTCGCGAAATCAACGTCGGCGGCTCGGTGCTCACCACCCCCAAAGGGAGTGCCGGCACGCTCTACGTCGCCAGCCGGTCCAAGCTGTTCGCGATCCAGACCGGAGCCAGCACCCTTCCGACCAAGCCCGGGGTCGACTCCGACTAGCCCGCGTTTCTCACCGTGACCTGTTTCGATTGGCCTGATTCCGGTCTGCACTGTTTTTAGGTGGGGTGCCGGGTGGAATTCGAGCTTTGCGATGCGAGAAGCCGGCTGAGCTCTCGCTACCGAGGTGCGCTCCCGGCGGCGGAGGCCCAGCGGATGGTCGACCTCTACGACGGGCTGCTACGATCTCGCGATTCGAACCGCCCTCGCCCTTCTGATCCCGGTCGCCCTCGTCGCGAGCACGCGGCTCGCTGCAGAGGGTGCTCCGTCGGCCGCAGCGGCTCCGCTGCTCTCGCCGGCGGAGCTCGCGGCGCTCGCCCAGGAGGTCTCCGGCGAGACGGCGCTGCGCACTGTCGAAGGCTTCGCTCGCCACCACCGCATGCGCGGGTCGGCCGGCTATCGCGCCGCCGCCGAAGAGATCGTCGCCGAGCTCCATCGCTACGGCTTGGCCGAGGCGACGATCCTCGAGTTGCCGGCCGACGGCGAGATCTTCTATGGCACCCAGCGCTCGCGCCCGCCCTGGAACGCGCGCTTCGCGGAGCTCTGGGAGATCGACGCTTCCGGCGCGCGCCGCGACCGGCTCGCGAGTTGGGACGAGGCGCCGCTCGGCCTCGCCCAGGACAGCGCCTCGGCGCGGGTCGAGAGCGCCGAGCTGGTCGATGTCGGCGGCGGCACTGCCGAGGCCGACTTCGCCGGCCGGTCGGTCGCAGGCAAGATCGTGCTGACCTCCTCGCAGCCGGGCGCCGTCGCCGCGCTCGCTGTTGAACGCTTCGGGGCCCTCGGTATCGTCAGCTGGGCGCAGAACCAGAAACAGGCGTGGTGGGGGGAGGACGAGAGCCTGGTGCGCTGGGGCCACCTCGACACCTTTAGCCGGCGGCCGACCTTCGCTTTCATGATTTCGCCGGCGCGAGCCGTGGCGCTCCAGGCCCGCCTCGCGGCCGGCGAGACGATCCGACTCGCGGCGACCGTCGACGCGGGAACCGAGCCCGGCGCCTACCAGATTCCCACCGCGACGATCCCGGGTGGCGATCCCGCGTTGGCTGGGGAAGAGATCGTCTGGAGCTGCCATCTCGACCATCCGCGTCCGGGAGCCAACGATAACGCCAGCGGCTGCGCCACCATCCTCGAGGTGGCGCGCACCCTCTCGAAGCTGGTTGCCGAGGGGCGTCTGCCGCGCCCGCGGCGGACCCTACGCTTCGTCTGGCCGCCGGAGATCGAGGGCACCCTCGCGCTCCTCGTCGGCCGGCCGGAGATGGCGGCGCGCTTTCGCGCCGTGCTGCACCTGGACATGGTGGGCGGTGGCCCGGAGACGAGAGCCGTCTTTCACGTCACCCGCGGGCCCGCGAGCCTCCCCTCGTTCGTCCACGACGTCGCCGGTGCTCTGGCACTCTGGGTCAACGCCGAGACGCTCACCTTCGCGGCGACCGGTAGCGCCGCCTACCCGCTCGTCGCCGCCAGCGGCCGCAAGGAGCCGCTGCGCGCCGAGCTCGTAGAGCTCACGCTGGGAAGCGATCACCAGGTCTACAACGACTCGTCGTTCGGGATTCCGGCGGTCTACTTCAACGACTGGCCGGATCGCTACATCCACACCGATCGCGACGTTCCAGCGAACCTCGATCCGACGAAGCTCGAGCGGGTCGCTTTTCTCGCCGCGGCGACCGGCTGGACGCTTGCGAATGCCAGCAACAAGGACGCCGCCGAGCTCTGGGCGATCCAGCGCGCTGCGTCGCTGCGTCGCGTCGCGGCCCTCGTCGAACGCAAGCAGGGGCTCGATGCAGCGGAAACCGACAACCTCATCCGCTTTCATTTCGCTACCGAGCGCTCGCTCTTCGCTTCGATGGAGCGCTTCTTCGAGATTCCGGTGGAGGTCCGCGCCGACGCCGAGCGCTTCTTCGCCGGACTCGAACGCCTCGTCGGCGCCCCGAAAGACGCCGCTCGCGCGGGCGGCATCGTCTACAAGCGCAATCCGGACCACCCCGGACCCGCGACAGCCTTCGGCTACGGCTGGCTCGCCGACCACTTCGGAGCCGAGAAGGCTGCGGCGCTCCGTCTGCTCGCGCACCAAGGCCTGCGCGGCGCCGGCGACGACTACGCCTACGAAGCGCTCAACCTTGTCGACGGCAAGCGCACCACGGTCGAGATCTGCGACGTTCTGGCGGCGATCTACGGTCCGGTTCCGCTCGATGCCGTCGAGGAATACCTCGCC
>CAZPYU010000025.1:0-6117 GCA_964590905.1 uncultured Thermoanaerobaculia bacterium | reverse complement strand
CCAGAGGAAGTCCTCGAACTCGTTCCGGAAGAGGGCGTAACGCCCGCACTGCTGAACTCCGCTGACGGTGACACATCCGACCAGGGAGCTGAGCTCGTTGGTCACCCGGGTGAACTTGGGTGTACCTGTGTTACGGCTGATCAGCCCCGTATTTTCACTGGAACAGACACGAGTCCCGTCGGTCAGGAGCCCGCAGGTGGTAATCGTTACCGCGCCGCCCGGAGTTCCCAGGGCGCGGAAGTAGATGTCGTAGCAAGCCTCGGCACCACCGTCGCACGCGAAGTCGGCCGGGATGTTCAGGTTGCAGGGCAGCTGAAATACGGCTCCGATCTTGGTGGAGCCGCTGTTGGTGATCGGATTGCCGTTGCAGTCGCGGGCGGTATCAAATCCGTTGCCGTCGCAAACCGCGAAGGAGCCCTGAGTCAGGTAGATGTCCGTGCGGGAAATAACGCCGGTGCTTCCCAGTCCGACGAAAATCGTCTTTCTGCTGATGTTGTTCATCGGCGGATTCTTCGCCTTCGTCCCGATGATGTTCATCTTGAAGATGAACTTGTCGTCACACAGATTCCCGACGCCCCCGGCAAACAGGGGAGCCGTGAAGCCTACTCCTACGATCAGTGCCGCTACCAGCGCGAGTTTCTTCATCGTTCTCATCTCCGAGTCTGAATCTAACATCGAATGGGACAACTGCTCTTCGCTCGTCCTGTCCAGCGGTACAAAGCAATCCAATCCGATCGAGCGGCACCCTACTCGACGAATGGGCGGCAGGCGATGAGAACCTCCGCCGGTTGCGAGTGAGCCGAGTCACAGGCCGGAGGCCCCGCGCTCGATACACTTGTCGCCAGGTTCGATGGAACGAGGAACGGTTCGGCCGGGCTGGCGGCGAGGAATCGGCGCGATCTGCGCGTCGACTCTCGCGGCCGCTCTTTTCGCCGCAGCGCCGAGCGCCGCGCAAAGCTCGGTCTCGCTTTCCACCGTCTCGCCGTGGGGCAATTTTCACGCCGCCGGAGTGGTCGCCACGGTGGCGGGCGATACCGACCGCGACTCGACCGCTGCGCTCGAATGGCGCACTAGCGGCGCTCCCTCGTTCCGGGCCGCACAGCCGCTCGTGCGCATCGACGCCACCCGCTTCGTCGGCAGCCTCTTCTTTCTGAATCCCGGCACGGCCTACGAAGCGCGCGTGACGCTCTCCGATCCCGACGGTGTGAGCGGAGCGGCGACGCTCACCGCCACGTTCGCGACGCGCAGCGCGACGCTTGCCGAGCCGACGCTCCGCACCCTCTACGTCGACGCCGCGAACGGCGACGACGCCAACTCCGGTCTGGCTCCCGACGACGCTCTGCGGACGATCCAGGAGGGTGCCGACCGCGCGGGACCGGGAGATCTCGTTCAGGTGGCAGCGGGGACCTACCGGGAGGGCGTCTACGTCGGAGCTTCGGGGACAGCGACTCAACCGATCGTCTTTCGCGGCGCCGCAGGCTCCTCCGCTTCGATCGTCGACGGCGCCGACGGCGCCATCGCTGCCGGCGTCGCCTGGACGAATCAGGGGGGCGGCGTCTGGTCGCGCGCGCTCGCCTTCGACACCGGACACGTGGTGTCCGATCAGGGTCGGCTCTTCCGCTACGACTCGCTCGCCGACCTCGCGGCGCTCGACGCGGGGGCGCCGGGCGGTTTCTACTTCGACGGTGCGACGCTGCGGATCAAGCTCTCGGACGGCAGCTCGCCCGCGGCGCACACCCTCCACGTCGCCCGCGTCGAGGACGGCTTCTATCTCGACGGCGTCGAGCACGTCCGCATCGAGCGCTTCGAGATCCGCCACTTCGGCGCCGGCGACTACGGCAAGGGGGTCTACCTGCGCTACGCGTCGAACAGCGCGGTGCGCGACTGTTCGATCCACGACGTCGCCGCCGCTGGAGTCTGGATCAAGGGCGGCGAGCGCAATCTCGTCGAAGGCAACGAGATCCGCGACAGCTCGATCTCGGGCTGGGACTGGAACTGGACGAAGGGGAGCTCCGCCGAAAACAACGCCGTCGTTCTGACCGACGAGATCGGACGCGGCAACGTCATCCGAGCGAACGTCGTCGCTGGGACGTTCAATGGCATCGCCCCTTGCGGCGGCGAAGCGCCGCCGTCCGGCTTCACCAGCGAGACCGACGTCTACGACAACCGCCTCTCCTTTCACAACGACGACGCTTTCGAGCCCGAGGGGTGGTGCGCCAACGTCCGCCTGTGGGGCAACACGATTACCGACGCGCACATGGCGTTTGCGGTGGCACCGGCGGCGCCGGGACCGACCTGGATCGTGCGCAACGTCGCCTGGAACTTCGGCTCGACTCGGACGAGCCAGCTCGACGGCTACCTGGCGAGCGCGCTCAAGATCAACAGCGGCTACTCGACGCCCGTCGGCCCGATCCTGCTCTACCACAACAGCTTCTGGAGCACGGCCCCCGACACCGCGGCGCTGGCGCTGCTCAATCCCGGCGCCAGCACCTACCTGCGCGCCCGCAACAACCTCTTCGGCGGAACCGCCGAGGCGATCTACAAGGTCAATCCGGTCGAGCTCGACTTCGACTCCGACGATCTCTACCGCTCGACCGGCGGTCGGCTGGCCTACTGGGAGGGAGCGAGCTACGCCGACCTGGCGGCGGTGCGCGCCGGCACCGGACAGGAGCAGAACGGCCGTGCGGCCGCACCGCAGCTCGTCGCCCCCGCCGCCGGCGACTTCACACCCGCCGCCGGCAGTCCGCTCCTCGACGCCGGGTTCCCCCTCGCCGGCCTGAACGACGGCTACCAGGGCTCCGCGCCCGACATCGGCGCGATCGAACGCCCGGCGGGCGGAGGAAATGCCACGCTCTTCGCCGACGGCTTCGAGAGCGGCTCGACAGCGCGCTGGTCCGCGGCCCAGCCGTAGCGGCCTGCGGCGGAGCGATCGGCAGCCGCTCTTTCCATTGTCATCCTGAGCGCAGCGAAGGATCTCGGCGCTGAACCAGCCCGTGGAGCCTTGCCGCCGAGATCCTTCGCTCTGCACAGGATGACAGCGAGAGGCTAGACGCTCCGGGCACTTCGAGCTGGCGGTACAATCGCAGCCGATGAAGCCGCCGGCGACCGTCCGCCTCACTGCGGGCCAGCGCGTTCTCTTTCTCACCAAGGATCCGGAGCTGATCCGCCGGCAGCTCGAAGAGGGGCTCGATCTGAAGATGGAGGAGCTCTCGCCCGCGGACCTCCTCGACGACATCAACACCGACGCCATGACGCCGGCCTGGGTCTGCTTCGACTGGAAGCCGAGTGAGATCGCCAAGAACGCCTACGCCGGCTTGGTGGTCGACGGCCAGCGGCTGATTCCAGGGAACGCGCTCGCGCGCGGCAACTTCGAGGTGATCGTCTCGGGTCAACGCAAAGGGGTCGGTTCGTCGCGCGAGACCGCCGCGCAGGCCGAAGCGTGGTCCGGCATCCGGATCGCGATAGCGGGCTCTTTCGCGCCGATCCACGAGCGTAACAACATCAACCTCGGCACCCTGATGGGCAACCACGCCCTGCTCGTCCGGCTGCAACGCGGCGAAGAGGTACCACTCGCCGAATTCACCCGTGGCTACGACGCTATTACGCGCCAGATCGTCGAGTGCGGCGGCCTCTTCCCGTTCTCGAAAGCCGTGGCGGAGGGGCGGGTCGAGCTGCCGCTCCCGACGACCGGGCGCCGCCCGATGACCATGGCCGAGAAGATCCTCGCCGCCCATCTCCGCGATGCGGGTGCCGGTCCTGCTGGCGGTTCTGCCGGCGAGCGCTGCGTGGCGCCGGGCGATCCCGTCGTCGTCACTGTCGACGTCGGTTACTCGCACGAGTTCACCTCGGCGCAGGTGCACGCCTTTCTCGTCGACGAGTACGGCCCCGACTACCGGCTCGCCAACCCGGCCGCCTTCGCGGTCTTCGAGGATCACCTGATCTACGCCGACGAAGTGCCGGCGATCCGCCGCTTCATGCCGAAGATCGAGATCCTGCGCGAGATGCAGCGCGAGTTCCAGCGCCACACCGGGGTGCGCGACTTCTCCGCCGTCGACGGCGTCTCGCCCGGGATCTGCCACGAGCTGGCGCGCGAGAAGATGGTCGAGCCCGGCCAATTCGTGCAAGCGACCGACTCCCACACTTGCATGGGCGGCGCCAACAACGCGCTCACCTGGGGGGTCGGCACCACCGAGTACGCGGCGCTCGCTCACGCCGGCTTCACGCTTCTCGAGGTGCCGGAGTCGATCCGCTTCGAGCTCAGCGGACGGCTGCCCGGCAACGTCACCGCGAAAGACCTGATGCTCCACATCCTGCTCCGCTTCGCGAAGCCGCAGGCGACGCTGAACCGGGTCATCGAGTTCACCGGTCCGGGAGTCTCGACCCTATCGATGGACGAGCGCGCCACGCTCGCCAACATGGCGACCGAGTGCTCGGCGAAGAGCGGCATCGTCATCGCAGACGAGGAGACCTTCCGCTGGCTCGCCGCTTGGCGGCCCGGTTGCGATCTCGAGCGCATGCGAGCCCGCGCCGTCGCGCCCGATCCCGACGCGCACTACGCCGGCGGCGTGCACTCGATCGATCTCGCCACGATCGAGCCGATGGTCGCCCATCCCGGCGATCCCGACCATGGCATCCCGTCCGATCCGACCAACGGCGCGCTGGTCGCCGAGATCGGCGACATCGCGATCGACATCGCCTACGCCGGCAGTTGCACGGCGGGCAAGATCGACGACCTGCTCTTCTACCACCAGGTCGTGAAGGAGGCGCTCGACAACGGCGTGGCTCTGGCGCCCGGCGTCGAGTTCATCCTGCAGTGCGGCTCCCAGGCGGTGGAGAGCTTCATCCGCGAGCACGGCTTCTACGACACCTTCGTGCGCGCCGGCGCGCGCATCATCCCGCCCGGTTGCGGCGCCTGCATCGGCTGCGGCCCCGGCGTCTCGGATCGCCCCGACCAGGTCACCGTCTCGGCGATCAACCGCAACTACAAGGGGCGGAGCGGCCCCGGCAAGCTCTGGCTGGCGAGCCCGCTCACCGTCGCCGCCTCCGCCTTCACCGGCAAGATCACCGCCTACACGCCGGGAATGTTCGCCAAGCAGCCGGTAGCAATGTAGCTCGCCCTGCGAAACCTCGTCCTCTGCCTCGACGGCACCGGCAATCAGTTCGGGCGCCAGAACACTAACGTCCTCGAGCTCTACACCTGCCTCGACCGGAAGAGCCCCGACCAACTCGACTACTACGATCCCGGCGTCGGGACGATGGCCGCCACCGGTTTCGTGTCGGCGCTCGGAAAACGATTCTCCGAGCTCCTCGGTCTGGCGTTCGGCTACGGCGTGCTCGACAACGTCGCCGAGGCGTACCGCTTCCTGATGGCGCACTACCGACGAGGCGACCGCATCTTTCTCTTCGGCTTCAGCCGCGGCGCCTACACCGCGCGCGCCCTGGCCGCGCTCCTCTTCAAGTGCGGGCTGCTGGCGCCGGGGAGCGAGCAGCTCGTCCCTTACGCGCTGCGAATCCTCCGCCGCGAACGCGATCCCAAGATCTACCGCGGCTTTCGCCGCGCTTTCTCGCGCGCCCCGGGGGTTCACTTCCTCGGGCTCTGGGACACGGTGAACTCGGTCGGCAAGATCTGGGATCCGTGGAAGCTGCAGTTCACCCGCCAGAACCCGATCGTCAAGCACGTGCGTCACGCGATCGCCTTGGACGAGCGCCGTGCTTACTATCGGTCGAACCTCTGGGGGGAGGCCGCCCATCACCAGAGCGTGCGTCAGGTCTGGTTCGCCGGCGCCCACGCCGACGTCGGAGGCGGCTACCCCGAGGCCGAGAGCGGGCTCGCGAAGGTCGCGCTCCACTGGATGGCGCGCGAGGCGGAGAGCTGCGGGCTGCTGCTCGACCGCGCGCGCTACCGCAAGCTCGTGCCGCACGACCCTCTCGCCTCCCTCCACACGTCGCTCTCCTGGCGCTGGTGGCCCGCCGAGCTCCTTCCCAAACGGTTTCAAGATCCGTCGGCGGAGTTCCGCTGGCGTTGGAAGATCCCGTTTGGCGAGCGCCGCTTCGTGCGCGAGGGAGCGCTGGTCCACGACTCCGTCGTCGCGCGCATGGCGCATCCCACCCTCGCCT
>CAZPYU010000024.1:0-6848 GCA_964590905.1 uncultured Thermoanaerobaculia bacterium | reverse complement strand
ACAGCGGGAGCGTGTCGCCACCTTCCCGCCGGTGTAGCTCAGAGGTTAGAGCGAGCGACTCATAATCGCTAGGTCCCTGGTTCAAGTCCAGGCACCGGCACCAACTCCCAGCCGCCACGCAAAACCTCGACCCCATCACTGCCGCTGTCGATCGGCTCTTGGAGCGAGAGGCTCCTCGACCAGGAGAACGCTGGCTCGTCGCCTTTTCGGGCGGGCCCGACTCAACGGCGCTGGCGGCGGCGCTCGCTGCGCTCGCTCCACCTTCCGCGCCCGCCGGCGATCGTTGCCCGGCGCTCCATCTCGTCCACATCGACCATGGCAGCGATTCCGAGTCGTTTTCGCGCGCCGAGAGTGCCCGCGCGCTGGCGGCTCGGCTCGAGCTGCTGTTCATTGTCGAGCACTTGGACCTGCCGCGCCAGAAGCAGCGCCACGAGAGCCCCGAAGCCGCCGCGCGGCGGCTGCGCTACGCCGCGCTCGAGCGCCTGCGCGTCGAGTTCGGCGCGACACTCATCCTCACCGCGCACCACCGTGACGACCAGATCGAGACCGTGCTCCTCCAGCTCCTGCGCGGCGCCCCGCTCGAACGCCTCGGCGGCATCGCTGAGAGGTTCGGCGCGCTCCTCCGCCCGCTCCTCGCCGTGCGCCGCGTCGAGATCGAGAGCTATCTCGAAAGACTCGCAATCGGGGCGGTCCAGGACCCGACCAATCGCGACCTGACGATTCCTCGCAACCGCGTCCGCCATCTCCTCCTCCCCCGCCTGCGCGCCACCGACCCCGATCTCGACGAGCGCCTCCTCTCCCTGGCCGAGCGCTCCCGCAGTCTCCAGCGCAGATTCGCCCAGCTCTTCGAAGAGAGACTCGGAGAAGAAGACGAGGCCGGAGTCAGCGTCGAGTTCTTCACCGAACTTCCGGAACCGCTCCAGGTCCCGGCGCTGCACTGGTTTCTCCACCAGCGACTCGGTTGTCGCGGGTTGCCGTCTTTCCCTTCTATGAAAGCCTTTCTGTCTTTGCTGGGTGCCGGCAAAGCGGCCCGTCTCCGGCTGCCGCTCGAGGCCAGGGAGCTCGTGGTGAAGCGAGGTCGGCTGATCCGGGCGACGCCAGAATCCCGATGCCCCCCTTTTTCGTATACTTTCTCGATTCCGGGCGAGGTCGAGCTGCCCCAGCTCGCTCTCCGGCTCCGGATCCGGCGGTCGGCTGTCGAAGCGTGGATGCTGCACGGCGATCCCGACCGAGCCGGCTTCGCGGTCGCGGCCGAGGAAGTGACGGTTCGCAATCGCCGCCCCGGGGATCGGATTCGCCCTCTCGGGTCGCCCGGAGAGCGGAAGCTCAAGGAGCTTCTGATCGATCGACGGGTGGAGGCGATCCGACGGGACAGCCTGCCGCTGCTACTTGTCGGCGGGAGAATTGCTTGGGTCCCGGGTGTCGCCTTGGACGAGGCGTTTCGACTCCGTGGCGACGAGGAGTGCTGGTTGGCCGAGCTGGAGCCGCTCGGATCCGGCTTGCCAGGTGGGGTTTCGAGCGAAAGGACGATTCGTTGAACGCGACGCTGCGCACTCTGCTCCTCTGGATGGTCATCTTCGTGGTGGTCGTCCTCCTGCTCTACACCTTTCAGACCGGGCGGGTGCGTCGGCACACCCTGACTTACAACGCCTTCTCCGAGCAGCTCGAGCAAGGGCACGTGCAGCAGGTCGTGCTACAGCGGCAGTCGATCTCCGGCTCCTTCCGCCGCGGCGGCCAGTACGCCGAAGGGGAGCAGTTCATCGTCGAGCTGCCGTTCACCCCCGATCCCGCCTTCGCCGATCGACTCGTCGCCGCGAAGGTCCAGGTGGTGGCCGAACCGCTCAAAGAGAGCCTCCTGGTTGCCATCCTCATCAACTGGACTCCCGTCCTCTTGCTCATCGGCTTCTGGGTCTTCTTCATGCGCCAGATGCAAGCCGGACCGAACAAGGCGCTCTCGTTCGGCAAGAGTCGGGCAAAGCTGCTTTCGGCCTCCGGCAAGAAGGTCACCTTCAAGGACGTCGCGGGCGCCGAAGAGGCAAAGGCCGAGCTCGAGGAGATCGTCGAGTTCCTGAAGGACCCGCAGAAATTCCAGAAGCTCGGGGGCAAGATCCCGAAAGGAGTTCTGCTCATGGGTGCGCCCGGCACCGGCAAGACACTCCTAGCGCGCGCCATCGCCGGCGAGGCAAGCGTTCCGTTCTTCTCGATCTCGGGCTCCGACTTCGTCGAAATGTTCGTCGGCGTCGGCGCCTCGCGGGTCCGCGACCTGTTCGAGCAGGGCAAGAAGAACGCGCCGTGCATCGTCTTCATCGACGAGATCGACGCCGTCGGCCGGCATCGCGGCGCCGGCCTGGGCGGCGGTCACGACGAACGCGAGCAGACGCTGAACCAGCTGCTGGTCGAGATGGACGGCTTCGAAACCAACGAGGGCGTGATCCTGATCGCCGCGACCAACCGGCCGGACGTGCTCGATCCGGCGCTCCTCCGCCCCGGCCGTTTCGACCGCCGGGTGGTCGTCGACCGACCCGACCTCGCCGGCCGCGTCGGCATCCTCCAGGTCCACACCCGCACCGTGCCGCTTTCCGACGATGTCGAGCTCGAGGTCGTCGCGCGCGGTACTCCTGGCCTGGCGGGAGCCGACATCGCGAATCTGGTCAACGAAGCCGCGCTCATCGCGGCGCGCCGCAATAAAAAGAAGGTCGAAATGGCCGACTTCGAGTTTGCGAAGGACAAGGTCTTGATGGGCGCCGAGCGCCGCAGCCTGGTGATCTCGGACGACGAGAAGCGCGTCACCGCGGCCCACGAAGCCGGCCACGCGATCGTCGCCGCGTTCCTCCCCGGCCACGACCCGCTCCACAAGGTGACGATCATTCCGCGTGGGCGAGCTCTCGGCCTGACGATGCAGTTGCCGATGGAGGACAAACACAATTGGAGCAGGTTGTATCTACTGAACCAGATCGCGATCTTGATGGGCGGCCGGGTCGCCGAGGAGCTGACGCAGGGCGACATCACGACCGGCGCCGGCAACGACATCGAACGCGCGACTTCCATGGCGCGCAAGATGGTCTGCGATTGGGGGATGTCGGAGCTGGGACCGCTTTCTTACGGCGATGGCGATGAACCGGTCTTCCTCGGCCGCGACTACGTCCAGCGCACCAGCTACAGCGACGACACAGCGCTGAAGATTGACAGCGAGATCCGCCGCCTGGTGCGGGAGGGACTGGAGAAAGCGCGCGAGATTCTCACCCGCTATCGCTCGACGCTCGATCGCATCACCACCGATCTTCTCGAACGGGAGTCGCTCGAAGGGAGCGAGGTCTACGCCCGGATCGAGGAGCTCACCGGCCAGAAGCTGACGCCGGCGATGCCGGCCAAGCCGCGCGGACCGGTGAGCCCGCCGCCGGCGGAGGCCGGCGACGCCGGCTCGGAGCCCGCGACCCGACCGTTGAGCCCCGATCTCGGCCCGCAGCCGAGCCCGGCATGACGAGCGTCAGCTAGACTCGCGCCGGAGCGCCAGGAGTGCAGACCGCGACCGAGCTGCGACAGTTTCGACTCCATTTCCCGCGCGCCGGAACCCTCGAGCTCGTCGCCGGCAGACCGCGGATTGTCGGCATCGTCAACATCACGCCCGACTCGTTCAGCGACGGCGGGAGGTACCTCGCGCCGGAGAGAGCCGTCGAGCACGCCCTGCGGCTTGTCGCCGAGGGGGCTGAAGTACTCGACCTCGGAGCCGAGTCGACCCGCCCCGGCGGCGGCGTCTACGGCGAGGGCGCGCGCGCAACTTCGGCCGCCGAAGAGTTGGATCGGCTGCTCCCCGTTCTCACGCGAGTGCGCGAGCGCGTCGCGGTTCCGATCTCGATCGATACCCGCAAGGCCGAGGTCGCTCGCGCCGCGCTCGCCGCCGGCGCCGATCTGGTGAACGACGTCTCGGCGCTGGGTGACCCCGAGATGGCCGGGGTCGTGATCGCGGCCGACTGCCCGATCGTCCTCATGCACAGCCGCGGAGAGCTCGCGACCATGCAAGCGAGGATCTCCTTCGCCGACGTCGTCTCCGAAGTCCGGGCCGAGCTCCTCGCTCTCTTGAAGCGCGCGGTCGCGGCCGGAATCCGAGGCGAGCAGGTCGTTCTCGATCCCGGGCTCGGCTTCGGAAAGAGCGCCGCGCAGAACCTGGCTCTCTTGCGCGCAACGGCGCAGTTTTGCGATCTCGGTTGGCCGCTCCTGGTCGGCGCCAGCCGCAAGAGCTTTCTCGGCAGTCTCACCGGCTCGCCCGTCGACGATCGTCAGCCGGAGAGCCTCGCCGCGGCCGCGACGGCCGCCAAGGGCGGCGCCGCCCTGTTGCGCGTACACGATGTCGCCGCAACCCGGAACTTTCTCGCCGCCTGCTACGCCTTGGAAGTGGAAGGAGCGCCGGCTTGAACTGGCGCGAGATCGTCGACCTCCTGACCTGGACCGACCTCGTCGACATCGCGCTGGTCGCGATCCTGTTCTATAACGCGCTGCTCCTGATCCGCGGCACCCGCGCCGTGCAGATGCTGCTCGGTCTCCTCCTCGTGGTCGTCATCTATCGCTTCTCGAAGGCCGCCGACCTGCGCACGCTCGAAAGGATCATCCAGAGCTTCTTCCTCTTCCTCCCCTATGCAGTCATCGTTCTTTTTCAAGACGAAATCCGCCGCGCGCTGGCTAACATCGGCCGCAACCCGCTCTTCGGCCGCAGCGCGAGACATCAGATCGAGACGGTGCTCGACGACACGGTGCGCGCCGCCACCACCCTCGCCGAGCGGCGAGTTGGAGCCCTGGTCGTCTTCGAGCGTCAACAGGGTCTGCGCAACTACGTCGAGAACGGCGTCCGCATCGACGCGCGAGCGTCGTTCGAGCTTCTAGTCAACATCTTCGCCCCCGATACCCCGCTCCACGACGGGGCGGTGGTCGTGCGCGGCGACCGCATCGCCGCCGCCGCCTGCTTCCTGCCGCTCTCCTCTGATCCCGACGTGGCACGCGAGATCGGTTCGCGTCACCGTGCCGCGCTGGGGATCAGCGAGCAGACCGACGCGGTCGCGATCGTAGTCTCGGAGGAGAGCGGCGACCTCGCCCTGGCGGTCAACGGCCGGTTGGAGCGCGCGCTCGACGCCGCGTCGCTGCGGGCAGCGCTCCAGCGCTCGCTGGTCGTCGAACGCAGGCGCGGATCCGTGGAGGAGCAATGAGCCCACGCACCGGCCGTTGGGGTCTGCGCCTGCTCGCCGTCGTCGGCGCCATCGTGGTCTGGTGGCTCGCCTCGGTCGAGAAGCGGGAGCGCATCTCCGAGCGCCTGGTCGACGCTTCGGTCTCCTACAACCCACCGCAGGGGCTGATCCTCCTCGACCCGATCCAGACCGTGAAGGTGCGCCTGCGCGGACCCGATCGGCGTGTGCGGGCGGTGACACCGTTCGACCTCGGCGTCGTGGTGGACGTGACCGCGCAGGCGCCGGGCACCTTTCCGATCCAGCTCTCGCCGAGTAACGTGGTGGCGCCGCAGGAGGTCGAGGTCGTCGCCGTCGAGCCGAATACCCTCGCGGTGCGCATCGATCGCGAGGAGACGCTTGCCCTCCGGGTGGTCGTGCGCCTAGTCGGCGAGCCCGCCGGCGGCGCGGTCTTGGGCCAGCCGCGGTCGACGCCGGACCGTGTCCAGGTACGTGGGCCGCAGAGCCTCCTGCTCGGCCTGGCGTCGGTGGCCACAGCTCCGATCTCGCTCGACGGCCACGCGCTCTCGTTTACGCAGACGGTGAGCGTCGTCTCGTCGGATCCTCTCGTTCAGATCGTCGAGCCCCTGTTCGTCTCCGTCGAGGTTCCGATGCAGAACCCCGACACGCCGGAAACGGCCGACCCGGACGACGACCCGGCGCGTCGAGACGACGGGCGATGAGCTCGCGGCTCTTCGGCACCGACGGCATCCGCGCCCGTTTCGGCGACGAGCCGCTCACCGAGGGCACCGTGCGCCGAATCGGCGCCGCGCTCGCCGGCCATCTGCGCGACCGCACAACGGACGAGCCGCTGGTACTGATCGGCGGTGACACTCGAGCCTCGACATCGGCGCTCGTCGATTGGGTCTGCGACGGACTCGGTGTCGGCGGAGCCCGAACTCTCGATCTCGGTGTCGTGACGACCGGCGCCGTGGCGCGACTGGTGCCCGAGGTCGGCGCCGCGGCTGGGCTCGTCGTCTCCGCGTCGCACAATCCTGCGGCGGACAATGGGCTCAAGCTCGTCGGCCCCGACGGCTTCAAATGGAGCGTCGCGGACGAGGATCTCCTGACCGACAGCTTGAAGTCGACTCCGGCGGTCTCGGCTTCCGGCCGCCGCCCGCTCTCCGGCGCCCACCTGGTCGGCTTCTATCTCGATCGACTCGCCGCAATCGCGCCCGGAAAGGACGCACTGCGTGGCATGTCGATCGCGCTCGACTGCGCCCACGGCGCGGCGTCGGGAGTCGCCGGTGAGCTCTTCGCAAGCTTGGGAGCGGAGGTCGAGCTTCTCTTCGCGGCGCCCGACGGAGCCAACATCAACCGCGACTGCGGATCGACGCACCCGCAAGCGCTCGCAGCGCGGCTCCGCTCCGGCGGCCTCGACCTCGGCTTCGCCTTCGACGGCGACGCCGATCGGGCGCTCCTCTTCGACGCGCAGGGCGAGCTCCACGACGGCGACGCGATGCTCTTCCTCTGGGCGCGCAACCTCGCGTCGAAGGGCGAGCTCGAGCCGCCACGCATCGTCGCCACCTCGATGTCCAATCTCGGGCTCGAGCGCGCCCTCGCCGCGATCGACGTCGGCGTCGAACGTTGCGACGTCGGCGACCGCGCGGTGGTCGCCACACTCCGCCGCAGCGG
>CAZPYU010000023.1:0-26022 GCA_964590905.1 uncultured Thermoanaerobaculia bacterium | reverse complement strand
CGTTCTGCAGCGCGAGCTTGGTCTCGAGCCGCAGCAGGTAGTACTGCTGCAGGAAGGTCAGGACCCCCTGCAAGACGATGGTGATCCCCATCCCCAGGAGCAGCGGCTTGATGATCGAGGCGCGCCCCGAGACCAGGTACTCGTCGACGAAGATGCGCGAGAAGGTCGGGATCACGAGCCCGGGGACGACCAGGAAGAGCCCGCAGAGGAGGACGAAGAGGAGCGCCATCTCCGAGCCGACCAGCCGCCGCCGCAGCGCCGCACCGAGGCCCGGCTTTTCGCCACCCGGCTTGAACTCCGGCCCTCTCTTGAAGGTCAGGACGACGCCCGAGAACGAGGCGTCGAGCTCGTCCATGGTGACGACCCGCGGCCCCTGCGCCGGGTCGTTGAGATAGCACTTCCCGTTCCGGAAGCCCTCGAGAACGACGAAGTGGTTGGTGTTCCAGAACAGGATCGCCGGATAGTCGATCTTGTAGAGGTCCTCGATCTCGTGTTTGAACCCCTTCGCCTCGAGCCCGTATTTGCGCGCCGCCTTGAGGATGTTGTTGGCTTTCGAGCCGTCGCGCGAAACGCCGCACTCGGCGCGGCACTCCTCGAGCGGCGCGATGCGCTCGAAGTAGGAGAGCACCATGCAGAGCGAGGCGGCGCCGCACTCGACCGCCTCCATCTGCAAAACGGTCGGCACCCTCTGCCGCCGGCTGGGCGGCGATGCCGGCGCGCTCGCCTTCGCCGGACCCGGTTCGGCGGGCTCGGGGGTCGACTGCGTCATCGGGTCAGGTCAGTCCCAGCGTCTGCTTGATCGTGGGGATGACGTAGGAGATCGGCTTTCGCTTCTCGACCACGACCTGGACGGTGCAGTCGGTGCCGCTGCCGACCTCGAGCGGCGGGCCGCTGGACGACGTCCACTTGAAGCCGCTCGGGTTGGCCGCGGCCAGGATTGGGTTGATGATGACTTGGAACGGGTTGAGATCGATGAACTCCTTGGCCAGCCGATCGTTGGCCACGATGCGCTGGATCTCCTCCGGAGTGGCGGGCAGCGTCGACACCGAGACGACGGTGCCGAGCATGAAGCCGTAGTCCTCCGGCTTCACGAAGGAAGGGGCGATGCGCACCTCCTGGCGAGCCAGGATCTTCTTGCCCGAGGAGATCGGGATGAAGGCGATGATCCGCAGCGGCTCCTTTTCGGCTTCGAGATTGACGATCGGATCGCCGGGGCGGATCTGCTGCCCTACTCCGGCGCGGATCGACACCACCCGCCCGCTGAATGGGCTGCGCACCACCGAGTCGTTGGCCAGCTTTGCCTCCAGCTCCTTGACCTCCAGCCGCTTGCCCTCGACCGAGAAGCCGCGGTCGCCGCGCCCGATCTGGCTCTGCAGCAGGCTCGACTGGATGCTGGTGATCTGCTGATCGAGCGCCGAGAGCGCCGCCCCGGTCAAGAGACCGCGCCGCACCAGCTCGCTCTTCTTGCGCCGCTCCTCCTGCAGGCGCCCGAGCTGGGCTTTCATGCCGCTCTGAATCGAGCCGATGTCGACCGACGCCGAGGCGGTCTGGTTCTCGAGGTCGGCTAGCAGCAGCTTGGCCGTCGCCAGCTTGTTCTCGAGATCGGGAAGGGAGAGCCGCGCCACGATCGTGCCCGGCTCGATGATCTGGCCGCTCTGGATCTCGATCGCAATGATCGCGCCCCCTGCCACGTTCTGCACCTCGCGGATGTTCTCGCCGCGCACCATGTAGCCGCGGCCGTCCACCTTGACCGGAAGCTCGAAGGTCACGCTCCAGACGATCGCCGAAGCAACCAGGACGCCGACCGCGGCGAGCGCTATCCACCCCTTGGGAGAGGTGACGCGCATCATCATGTCGAGCTGTTCGGGCGAGGAGAGCCGTTCGACCGACGCCTTGCGCAGCAGCGATTCGTTGCCTTGCATCTACTCCTCCCGGTTGGGTGCGGCTCAGCGTCTCAGAGCACGGGTTCGCCCAGCGGCTTGAGGCGCGCGCTGACCACCCGAGCGCTGAGTGCGTCGGCGGATTCGGCTTGCGCTGGTGGCAGCTCTACCAGCGCTCCGATCTCGAAACGCAGCTGCGCCATGCGCGAGAGGTAGCGCCGTTCGGCGTCGACGAGCTGCAAGCGCGCCGAGGTCAGCTGCTGCTCGGTGGTCAGCGTGTCGATCACCGACAGATCGCCGGCCTTGTGGCGCTCGAGCGAAGCGGCGTGGGTCTCCTCGAGATGGCCCAGCGTCTCCTTCTGCAGCACGAGCTCCGCCTTCGCCTGGACGAGCGTCCGTGCCAGCTCGTGGACGCGAAGTCGAATCGTCCGCCGGAGATCCTCCTCGGAGATCCGGCTCTGCGCCAGCGACGACTCGGCTTGCAGCAGTCTGCCGCGCGCGGCGCGATTGCCGACTGGCAGGCGCACCCGGAGGGCCATGCCGTAGGTCGGGCCGGCGTATTTGTCCTCGAGCGCCCGCCAGAAGCCCTCGAAGTCGTAGAAGCGGTCGCGGAACGATTCGTGAAAGGCGTTGTAGGAGAGGTTGAGCGACAGAGCGACCTCGGGACGGAGATCCGACTTGGCGCCGACCGCCAGCTCCTCGCCGGCCTCGGCGATCGCCCGCGTCGCGAGCAGATCGCGCCGGGCTTCGGTCGCCAGCCGCGCCAGATCCTCTTCGCCGAGGCCGGCGAACGGGTCTGCGGCCAGCGCGTCGCCGTAGCCGTCGACCGCGTCCGGCGCGGCGACCAGCGAGCTGCTCTCGAGCCCGATCGCCCGCGCCAGCTCGAGGCGTGCCACCGCCAACGCCTGTCGAGCGGTGGCGACTTGCGACGAGACCTCGGCCGACCGTGCTCGGTTACGCGTCAGATCGACGCGCGGAATCTGATCGGCCTTGACCAGCTCCTCCGTCGCCAGGAGCAGACGCTGCTGCGTCCGGTTCGACTCCTCGAGCAGCAGCAGCCGCTTGGCCGCCGCCGCGGCGTCCCAATAGGCTTCGAGCGCCGCCAGCACGCGCTGGCTCGCCACATGCTCGTAGAGCGCCTCCGCGGCGTCGAGATTGCGCTCGGCGGACCGCACCGGCGCCTCCGCCGAACGGCGGCCACCGCCGCGCCCCAGCGGCAGGTCGAGGCCGAGGCCGAAGGTCGTTCGGAAGTCGTTCGATACGAACGAGTCGCCGAAGCCGGGCGAGAGCGGCTTGCCCTTGTAGTTGTCTTCGGTGCTCGACAGATCGATCGTCGAGACCAGCCGCGAGCCGCCGCGGAAGCGATGCGCCCAGTCGAGCCCCCAGTCGAACTTGATGTTCTCTTGATCGAGCGGAAGATCTCCAATCCGGTTCCGTTGCAACCGGAGCGAGGCCGCGGTCTGCCGTAGGGCGATGGCGATGACTCGCAGCTCGTCGGCCAAGAGCGAGAGCTGCGCACGAACGAATGCGTCGAGCCGTTCGTCGATCGCCGACAGATCGGAAAAGAGACCGCTGAGATCGAAGGCGTTGAACGCCTCCCCGTTCGGGCCGCGCCCGAGCACGCCGAGCAAGTTGTCGTTGGCGTCGAAGCAGAGCACGCTCTGCACCTCGTCGCGCTCGTCGCGGATGACGAAGAAAGTGGTCGCCTGCGTGCAGTCGGGAAAGAGGAAGCTCGCCGGATCGCGGTCGCCGGGGACGATCGGCAAGCCATCGATCAGCCGTTGCGACACCTCGTCGAAGACCGGCGGCGGCAGCTCGAGGCGCAGGCGGCGGTCGAGCTCGGCCTTCCGGCGCCCGGGAGAGAGCGCCTGGACCTTGTAGTCGATCGCGGTGCGGATCGAGACCTGGCGGTCGAAAAGCCCACGCGCTTCGAGCAGCGCCGCTCGCTGGCTCGCCACCCGTTCCGCGGCTTGCGCAATCTCGGGATCGCGAGCGAGAGTCGTCGCGACCGCGTCGGCGAGCGAGAGTGGGGTTCCGGCCGGTTCCTCGGCCGCCGCGCCGACCGGCGTAGCGAGGATGAGGAGCGTCGTGGCGCCCAGAAGCGATCCGAGTCGTTTCACGGCAGCCCTCCGCCCACCGTGGGCTGGGTGCTCGGAAGCTGGGTGAGCAGCTCGACCCGCACGCTACCGCCGGCGTCGTCGCCCTCGATGAGCCGACCGCTCTCGAAGGCGAGCTGCGCGAGAAGCGAGGCGACCTGTTGTCGCGCCGCGAGGACCGAGAGGTCGGCGGTAGTCTTCTGCTGCTCGGTGAGGATCGTGTCGACGAGCGTCGAAGCCCCGGCCCGGAGCTTCTCGACTTCGGCGTCGACCGTCTCCTGGAAGAAGCTCGCAGATGCTTCGGCCTCGGTGAGCCGGCCAATCGCTTCGGCGAGCGAAGCGAGCGTTTCGACGACTCCGATGCGGATGTTCCGTTCCAGATCGCCGGCCGAGATCTGGCGCTGGCGCAGGAGCGCTTCGCGCTGCCCCAGTCGCCCTTGCGCGGTGCGGTTGCCGACCTGCTTCTCGTAAGCAAACGCGATCGCTCCCGATGGCCCGGTCCAGCGGTCGATCGCCTCAGAGAAGCTCTTCTCCCCCAATGCCAGTGCCGAGAGGCCGATCGAGAGGTCGAGCCGATCGCGCAGATCGCGACGCGCTGCCTCGGAGAGGATCTTGCCGGAGTCGACCAGTTGCCGAGCCGCGCGCCGATCGTAGCGGCTCGCGACCGCCTCCTCCGCCAGGCGCGCCGCGTCGATGGCGAGCACCGACGCGGGGTCCGGCGGCGTCGGGAAGGGGCCGGCCGCCAGCGGCGCGTTGGCTTCACTCGCCACGTCGAGCCCGATGGTGCGCGCCAGCGCCATGCGCGCCGAAACGAGATCGCTCTTGCCACTTTCGAGTTGGGCGCGCGCGCCGGTGAGTCCTGCCAGCGCTCGGGCGCGTTCGACTCTCGGCACCTCGTCGCCGGCGATCAGCTCGTCCGTCAGCGTCACGATCTTGCCCTGGAGCGCGACCGAGCGTTCGAGCACGGCGACTCGCTCCTGTGCGGTCAGGAGCGCCCAGAAGGCGAGCGCGGTGTTGACCGCCGAGATGGATGCCGAGTGCCGGAGAGTGTAACCGCTCGCTTCGAGATCCACCGACGCGGCGCGCTCGGGAGCGCCGGTCGAATCGACGCCGCCGCCGCGCAGGAGCGGCAGGTTGAGGTCGAAGCCGACCTCGGCCTTGTACAGATCCTCGACGTTCTTGCCGCCAAAGTCGATGAAGCGCTGCAGCGCAGTTCCGAACTCGGTGAAAGTCGGATTGCCGTTGATGTCGAGCCGCGGCACCGAGAAGCCGTTCTTCTTGCCCGGGAACTGGGTGTGATCGTAGCTGGCGTCGATGAACGGCGAGAAGCCGACGCCAGAGCGGAAGAGCTTGTCCAGACGCAACGAAACCTTGCCCGTATCGAAGACCTCGAACTCCGAGATCGCGCCCAGCCGGTCGAGCGCCTGCCGCGTTTCGCTGCAGCCGAAGGTCGCCACGTCGCGTTTGCCGAGGGCAATCGTCCGCTCGCGATTGAGCAGCGCCTCGCGCGAGCGCAGCAGCGCCTGAATCTCGGCAGGGTCGGTCGCGTTGACCAACCGTTCCTGAAACAGCTTCAACTGGGCCTGGAAGAAGGCGTCGGTGTTGAGGCTGAAGTCGTCCGGGTTGACGCTGCCGCCGAGCGCCCGGTCGATGTCGTCGATCTTCTGCTGTTGGACGTCGATCTGGTCGCAGGCGAACCGGTTCTGGGCCGACAGGTCGTCGCGCTTCTCGCGTTCGCGATCGATCACCGACTGGCGTAGCTCCTGCTCGCGGTGGTCGTAGGAGAGATCGATCCCGACCACCCAGTCGAAGGCGCCTGAGAGCTCCCCCACAACACCCTGCTGCACGCGAACGTCCTCTTGCGAGAGGAGCAGGTTCGGGTCGTGCGCGAGCGTGAGACGAACGGCTTCGAGCAGATCGATCTTGCCCTCGCCGTAGTCGAACTTGGGCGCGCTGTAGCTCTCTTGCGCGCCGCTAGCCCTAGCGGCGGCGACGAGTAGAACGAGCGCCGTCCGCGACGCGACCTGCCAAATACGGAGATTCATGACCTTCCCTCCCAGCCGGAAGAGCATCCATTTGCGAGCTTCTAGAGAACGCGAGGTTACGTGCCGCACGCAGGAGCGTCAAGAGCCAGCCCGGAAGGTCGGATCGGCGGCCGCAGCAGCCGTCGCCAGCTCCTTGCGGCTGCCGCGCGTCTCACCTACGAACTGAGCGATCGGCGCGATCCACCGCAGAAGGAAGCGGATCATGTTGGGGTATTCGACCGGAGTGACCAGAGTCGCGAGGCGGCAGTCGGTGTCGACGAGACGGCGGAGCGATTCGCGGTAGAGCGGCACGATCCGGCCCCGGCGGGAGAGATCCTTGCGCAGGAAGCTGCACGTGAACCGCACCAGCCCGGGGGAGACGACGTGGTTGATCACCCAGCCCACGACCTCCCCTTCGTAGCGCGCGCCGATGCTCGACAGCGCGTCGAAGCCGCCGAGCTCGAACCGCCAGTGGGCAAGAGCGGGGGTGATCCACGGCTGGCGCTCGTTGGAGGCGCGGATCGCGTCTCTATCGGCACCGGTCAGCTCGATCCACGGGAAGAGCTCGAGCTTCGAGCCCAGCGCCCTCATGCGGCGTTCGGAGAAGAGATCGGAGGCGAGAAAGGCCTCGGGCGTGAAACGCACCGAGAGGGTCCGCACCTGCGGCGCCTCCCAGCCGCGCTTCCAGAGGATCCGCTCGACAGCGGCGATCGACGGTTTGCCGACCGTGTAGACAGTCGTCAGCGCGCTCGACCCGCGCCTCGCGGCCTCGGTCTCGAGCCGCGCGACGAGGGCGGTGGCGATGCCCCGCCCCCGCCGGTCCGGCACGACGAAGAGCGACAGCATTTCGACCCCACCCGGACCGGCCAGCACCTCTTCGCCGACGATCAGGCCGACGGCGGCGTCCCCCTCCCGCGTCACGAAGGCGAGCGGCTGAATCGGGCGCGGATCGCCCTGCTCGGGGTGTCGCGTCGTCGGCTTGAGAGAGAGCAGCTGGCGGTAGACCGGGAAGGTCATCGCCGCGACTTCGGGAGCCCGCTCGGGAGACAGCGGCTCGATCTCGGGCAGCTTCATGGTCGCTCCCCTTGTCGTCTCGCGAATTCGTCCGGCAGCTCGAGCGCCAGCGGAGAGGGCAGCGCCTGACCCGACAGCTCGAGGAAGAGCCAAGCGAGCCCGCTCCGTCCTCGCATCAGCCCCCAATACGACTGGGGGCACAGCCCCCACTCGGCCCCGAGGGTGGGATCGCTCGGCGCGGGGAGAGCATAGTCGCCGCGCTCCGCGGCACGATCGAGCATGGCGAGAGCGATCGACTCGGCCGCGCTGCGCCAGTCGGAGCGCCGTTCGAGAGCGGCCGCCAGAGCAAGAATGGCGGCTCTTCCGGCGCCGCCGCAGCAGAGGTGGTCGTCGCCGCTGACTCCGGCCGCGGCGGTCGTCGCCATCGCGACTTCGAGCTCCTCCACCCTCCGTGGTCCGAACCGGTCGCCGTCGAGCAGTGCCCGGGAGAGACCGATTCCGGGGGCGCCGTGGCACCAGGCCGTCATCCAGGTTGCGCGCGGCTCACCCTGGGCACCCTTGCTCAAGACGACGCGCCAGTTACCGCGCGCAGCGTCGAAGAGGGTGGCTTCGAAGGCGAGCGCCGCCCTCGCCGCCTCCTCGAAGCGGCGGTCGCCGAGAGCCATGCCGAGCGCCGCCAGAGCGCGTGCGATGCCCGCCGCGCCGTGAGCGAAGCCGGCGAGCGGCCGGCCGATCTCGCCGCACCAGGCAACTCCGCCGGCCACCTCTTCCGCCCGCGCCAGCAGCAGCTCTCCCGCAGCGCGAGCGCTCTCGAGCGCGCCACGCTCACCGGTCGCCTGGTGGAGCGCCAGCAAGGCCAGAAGCCCGCCGGCGAGACCGCCCTCGATGTCGAGTCGGCGATCGGCGGTCAGCCGCTCCTCGTCGAGCGACGCCGCGAGCCGCAGCGCGACTTCGAGCAACGCGTCGTCGGTCACCCAGCGGTGCATCGCGACCAGGCTCCAGATCCACGATCCGACTCCCTGCAATCCGCCGATCGGCGTCTCACGTGACGCTTCGAGCGCGCTCAGCGCGGTCACCAACGACTTGCATGCCAACGCCGCCGCGCTTTCGACTCTCGGATCCTCGCCGACGCGGGCTAAGGCAGCGAGCAGGAGAGTCTCCCCAGCGAGCCCGTCATAGAGCGAGAGGCGGCGCACCCCGCGAGCGAGATCGGCCTCCGCGGGCGCCAGCGGCTCCGGCACCGCAGCAAGTCGCCGTTCGGCGATGGCACGGCCGAGAGCCAGGGCGGCGGCCGCGAAACGTTCAGTCCTCGCGGACGCAGCGGTTGCCGACTCGGCAGTGCCCGAGCTCTCGAGCACTGCTGTCGCCGGCGCCAGGGAGCGGGCAATCGCCGCCCGCTGGTGCTCGAGATCGGGCTCGCTCCAGAGCTCGAATCGCCGGCGGGCGCGTGCAAGGCCGGAGGCGTGAAACGCATCCGCAACCGGTTCGTGGCGAGCGCTGCTCAGCACCGTCGAGTCGGATCCGATCTCGAACCGCGGCAGATCGAGATCCTCGAGCGCAGCGCGCTCCTCCGCTACCAAGGTCCAGAGCCGTGGCCGCTCGAGCTGCGCGGCAAACGGGCGCAGGCCGGCCTCGAGCAGCAGGCCGCCGGCGACTCCGTCGCGCTGTCGGCCGGGGTCGGTGAGCAGGTCGATCGCCTGTGCGTACTCCTGACTCGGCCTGAACAACACTCGAACCGGAATGCCGGCCAACGCCGCCAGCGCTCCCCGCTCGGCGAGCAGCTCATCGCGGCGCGCGAGGAGAAACCGATAGGCCGCAGTGAAGCCCGCGAGGAGCTCGGTTCCAAACTCCGCGACGCGCAACGGGGCGCCGTCGCGACGCGGCAGGTGCGAGAGCTCCGGCGCCTCTCGCGCGACGAGGAGCGGCCGCAGCTTGTCGGTGCCGAGCTCCGCCCAACCGCGGCGCTGTCCGTGCCCCGCATCGGGGAGGACCGGCTCGAGTCCCGCCCACCGCCCAACTCGATCTCGAGCCCTTCCGCCGGGCGCCGCGAGCAGGCCCGAAGCGAAGACGCTGCCCCGCTCCAGGTCGCGCGGCGCGCTCGCCGGTCGCAGCAGCAGCTCGAGATCGACCGCCACCGGACCCGCGCGGGTCGCGATCAGATTCTCGGCGTGAAGGTCTTCGACGCCGAGCAGGTCGGAGATCGCGATCAGTGCGCCGGCGCGGCGATACCAACGGGCGCGCTCGCGGTCAGACTCCGGATCGGAGCGCCGGATCGACGCCATCCAACCGTAGCCTGTGCGCTCCAGCACTCGGGCCGAGGGCGGCGTATCGTCGCAGCCCGCGCCCCGCATCCAGTCGAGAAATCCGTTCCACGCCCGCTCCGGCGCGACCGAGCGCGGCTTGTAGATCAGCTCGAGGCCGCCTTCGAGCTCGCAGCGGAAGACGCCGCGACCGCCGCCGTGTCGATCGGAGGCCAGCCGCTCCACGCCGATCAGACGCTCTGCTCTCCCGCCGAGCTCGACCGAGATCGCCTCGCGATCCGACTGCCAGCGCACGAGAAGCTCGGCGAGCGATTGCGCCCACGACTCGACGAGGAGCTCGGTTTGGCGGAGAAGCACCGGATACTCTGCATACAGCGGCTGCAAGCCCGCCCCGAGCAGCCGGTCCACGAAGCTGGAATACGCACCGCTGCCGAGCGGCAGGCGCGCGCGATCGTCGGAGAAGAGCTCGTACGTCGCCCGCTCGGAGAGGCGAGCGACCTCGCGCCCGAGGCCGGTAGCGAGTCGATCGAGATCGCCCCGAGGAACTATTGGCGCGAGATCGCAGAGCGCTTCGAACCGGCGCCGGGCAGCGCTGGTCCAAGGTCTCCAGAGTTCGGCGAACGGCACTCCTTCGAGTGGCTCACCCTTCTCGGCCGTCCGCAGGTCGGATCCCAGGATGCCCAGCGCAGCGGCCCGGTTCCACCACTCCGGTCGATCTGAGGGATCGTCTTCCGGCTCGGTATCTACAAGAGCCGTGGCGACGCGAGCGGGCTCGAGCGCGTCCCAGGAGAGCCTGCGCCGGAAGGCGTCGAAGTCGCCGCAGGCGAACGCGGCCGCCCACGGCGCGAGTCGGCGACGAACCTCGTCGGGCGAGAGCGTCGAGTCGCGGATCGGCGGCTCGGCGAGCCGCTCCCAGATGCGCTGGGCCCGGCGGAAAAAAAAAGCCGGCGCCAGCCGCGGCTCAAGGCCGGGATCTGGCGCCGACGGTCGACGGTTCGAGATCAGAACAGGCTGGCGTTGATTTCGACGACGGTGTTCATCATGCCGTCGCTGTCGCCGCAGTTGGCGTCGCCCTTGACCTTGCCGCCGCCCGCCACCTTCTCGAGGTCGGCATCGGCCAGCTCGGCGCCCGCAACCACCGCATGCGGTACGACGACGTAGATCGTGTTGGCCGACTCCTCGACCGCCTTGACCGTCACATTGTCGGGCAGCGTCATGTTGAACTGCTTCTCGACCACGGCGCGCGGGTTCTTGATCAGCGCCGAACGGTACTGCTGGTTGCTCGAGGCGAACTTCGCCAACAGGTCCTGCATCTCACCACGGGTCATTTGCATGGGAGTCTCTCCTCCGATGTCGCCGGCGAGGAGGATCCTCGCGGCGTGGAACGCTTCGTTGACTTGCATCGGCACTGGAGAGCACGGCCCGTGCCAGAACGCCGCGAACGCGCTGCCAGTCGCCGATTCAACGAGTTAGCTCGGCTAGGAGAGCTTCGCCCCCGAACACCGCGAGCCAGCGCTCTCGGGAGGCGAGCGCTCGCTCGCCTGCTCTGGATCAGAACGCGACCTCGCAAGCGCTTTCGGGGACGAGCGCGATGCGGGCCATCACGTCGTCGACGTCGAGTGACAGCAGGGCGCGCCGGTACGCCTCGGTGCCCACCACCAGCGGCGGATCGCCTGCGAGCCGATCGCGCAACATCGCCTCGATCCGATCGGCGGCTGCCTGCGCCGCGGCGTGAACCTCGATCCATCCAGCGCGAAAAGCCGACAGCGCCTCCGGGCCTACGAGGCGGGTGTCGAGAAACTCGCGCCGGCCGCGCACGATCGCCGCTCGACTCAGCACCCGCCGGCTACCGCGCGCCAGGAGCTCTGCCTCGGGAATTCGCGCCAGGGCGCGCGGATCGAAGCGCTCGGCGAGATCCGAAAGGTCGAGCGCCCGATCGAAGAGGGTGTACTCGTAGTCGAGGAGGGTGAGGCAGGGGCGGCCCACCAGCTCGGTGAGGAGCGCGTTGCGCGGCCGGAAGTCGGCGTTCGAGAAGAGAAACGCGGCGGCGAAGTGGCGGCCGATCTCGAACGCCAGCGGCGGATCCGGAGCGGCGGTGTCGAGCCGCCGGCCGCTGACCTCCCTGGCCAAGAGTAGCGGCTCGAAGCCGGCCACGATCGCGACGCGATTGGTGGCGATGCCCACCTCGGCCAGGAGCGGTCGCACGAACGCCTCGATCCGAACCGACTCGGGGTGGCGGTAGCGCTTCAGAAAGAGCCGCTCCCGGAAACCGGCGTCCCACGCCACCTCGACCTCCGCCACCAGGTTGTAGCGCCCCTGTCGCGCATCCGGGAGCAGGTCGATCTGCCCGATCGCTCCCACCAGGTCGCCGAGCGCGACTCGACTTCCGACCGCAACCAGCGTTTCGAGCCTCCCCGTCTCGAAGCCCGCCAGCCAGGCGAGGTCGGCAGAGCGCACCGCCCCTGGCAAGCTCTGCGGGTCGCCGATGCGCAGCGCCGACATCCCCAACTCACGCGGCGCCAGGACGTCGTTGGCGAGCGAGTCGCCGACCACCAGCGTCTCTTCGGCGCGCACCTCGAGCGCGGTCAGCGCCGCCCCGTAAGCCGCTGCATCCGGCTTCTTGGCGCCGATCTCGCACGAGAAGAGCGCGGCGTCGAAGAGCTCGCCGAGACCGGCGCGCTCGAGCGGCTCGCGAAATGGGCTCACCGAGTTGCTCAAGAGCGCCAGGCGGAGCCCGCGGCGGCGAAAGAAGCCGAGCAGCGAGCGGACGAACGGCTCGAACCGCGACGACTCGAGCTCGAGGTTCAAGAGCTCGAGGAGCTGCGCCGCGGCCGCGTCGCGCTCCCCGGCCGCGCACCGCTCGGCCGGCAGGAAGCGATCCACGATCGCCGCCACGAACGAGTCGCGGCCGTCGAACGGCCGCACGAAGAGAACGGAGCGTAGGAAATCGGCCCACTCGCGCCCCGAAGCCCCCACGACCCGGGCGGCGCGGCGGCGAAACGGCGTCTCGCGAACCGGGATCAGGGTGCCGTAGAGGTCGAAGACGATCGCCCGGATCGCCGTCACGTCTCTTCGTCTCGGAACCCGGTCGGCTTGAGCCGATGGTGGCGGAGGAAGTCGCGGAACTTCTGGTAGTGGGCGGCCGGAATCCGCCAGTGCTCGAGCAGCCGGCGGTAGTTCCCGCCTACTTCGCGCAGTCCCCGCGCCACCAACCGGCGCACGTCGCGCCGCGAGAGGTCGCGTTCGAGAAACGGCTCGTGCACCTCTCGCCAGAAGTCACCGCTCGGTGACCGCAGCCGGCGCAGCAGGGGTTCGAGATCGCCTTCGCGAGCGGCGGCCTCGCGATCGAGTCGCTCGGCGAAGTCGTCGGGGTGGATCTGGTCGCCGTCGGAGAGCGCGTAGCCGGTGGTCGCGATACCGATCAGCTCGCGCACGTTGCCCGGCCAGGCGTAGCTCTCGAGCAGCTGCAACGACTCGGCCGAGAACCGCTTGGCGATACCGTAGCGACGGTGCATCCGCTCGAGACAGTAGTCGAGCAGCAGGCGCCAGTCGTCGCCGCGCTCGCGCAACGGCGGCGCCTGGATCAGGAAGTAGCGCAGCCGAAAGAGCAGGTCGTTCCTGAAGTGCTGGCCGGCCACGAGCTGATTCAGCGCTCGGTTGGTCGCCGAGACGATGCGCACGTCGGACTTGCGTGTCGCGTCGGAACCGAGGGGCTGAAACTCGCCGCTGGCGATGGCGCGCAGCAGCATCACCTGCGCATTCATGCCGAGATCGCCGATCTCGTCGAGGAAGATTACGCCGTGGTTGCCGTTCTCGAAACAGCCTTTGCGGTCGGCTACCGCGCCGGTGAAGCTCCCTTTGCGGTGGCCGAAGAGCTCCGAGACGGTCAGATTTCCCTCCTGGAACTGGGGACAGTTGACCGAAACGAACGGCCGCTCGCGCCGCGGGCTCAGGAGATGGATCGCTTGGGCGAGCGACTCCTTGCCGACTCCGCTCTCCCCCTGGATGAGCACCGGCTCGTCGTAGGGCGCCACCTTCTCGAGCTTGCGCAGCACATCCAGGAGCGGCGCCGACTGACCGACGATCTCGATCGTTCCCGCCAGCCCCGCCTGGGCCGCCGACAGCTCCCGGATGCGGAGCGCCGAGGGGCAGAAGCGACGATTTCCGGCAGGCGCGGCCGAGCTGCCCGTTCGCTCCGGCGCTCCGTTCTGGGTCTCGAGCGAGGGCGCCATGGCGTCAGATGGTCGGGGTGCCGTTCGAGCAGCTCGCCGGCTCTCGCGAGCCGGCCGTTGACTGATTCGCGGCGCGAATCTACAGTCCGCTTCCACCATGGTCAATGCGCCCCCGAAAGTCGAGGATCCCCGTGCCCGCCTCCTGCTCGCCGTCCCGGCCGGCGAGGAGATCTTTCGTGAAGGGCAGGCCGGCGAAGAGATGTACATCATCGAGGACGGCGAGATCGAGATCGTCAAGCTGCACGGTCCGGTCGAGCGCGAGCTCTCGACGCTCGGGCCGGGCGACTTCTTCGGCGAGATGTCGCTTCTCGAAGGCCGCCCGCGCCTGGCGACGGCGCGCGCCAAGAGCGACGCCAAGATCTTGCCGATCGACGCCTCGACCTTCGATCAGCTGCTGCGCGACAACCCGGAGATCACGATCCGGATGTTGCGGCGACTGTCGCAGCGCTTGCGCCGCTACGAGGAGGACGAGGCGCGCGCCGGCAGCCTGGCGCAGAGCGTCATGGGTGGCGTCGATCGTGCCGACCTCCCGCGGCTGGCGCCGGTCGAGCTGATCGCGGAGGCGCCGATGCCGGCGTCCGCGCCGGTCGCCGTCACCGGCTGGCTGATCCACTCGCCGACCGGCCAGGGCTTCGTCATCGCGCCGGGTCGCGACAGCTCGGTCGGCCGGTTCGACCCGGTCACCGCGCTCGCCGCCGACATCGACCTCTCGGCGATCGACACCCAGCGCTCGACCTCGCGGCGACACGCCCGCGTCTCGGAACGCGGCGGTCGCTTCTTCGTACGCGAAGAGATCGGCACCGCGAACGGTACCTTCGTCGGCTCGGAACGGCTGACGACTGGCATCGATCGTGAGCTTCTCGACGGTGCCGAGGTGCGATTCGGTCGCGTCGACCTCGTCTTTCGCCTCGGCAGCGCGGCCTGACGCCATGCCCTTCGAGGCCCAGTCGGTCGAAGCGAAAGGGGTCGCGATCCTCGCTCTCTCCGGACAGCTCGACTCCCGCGCCGCGCCGGAGTTCGAGAAGAGTCTGCTCAAGCTGCTCACCGCGGGCGAGCGGGAGATCCTCCTCGACCTCAAGCGGCTCGAGTACGTGGCGAGCGCCGGTCTGCGCGTCTTCGTAATGATCGGCAAGCGGCTGGAGGCCGATGGGGGCCGACTGGCGCTCTGCGCGCTCAACCCGAGCGTGCTCAAGGTCCTCGAAGTGTCGGGTTTCGTCCCGCTCTTTCCGATCCGTCCCGACCGGCAGGACGCCATCGCCTGGCTCACCAGCAATGCCCACGCGGCGCGTATCTCGAACCTGGCCGGCGACCTGCTGCGCAAGGACGCCGGCCCCACCCAGGGGCGGCCGGCCGGCGTCGCCGATCAGCAGAAGAGCTCCTACGCCGCCGAGATCCTCGGCGAACGCGAGTCGAAGAGAAAGAAGACGTGATCAGTCGCGGCTGACGCAGACCGCGGTCACGTCGTCGTCGAAGCCGCGCTGGGCGACGAAGGCGCGCGCCCCCTTCAAGAGCGCCTCGAGCGCCTTCGCCGCCTCTCCGGTCGTGGTCCGCAGCGTCTCGATCAGCCGCTGCACCTCGAACTGTTCGCCGGCGGGCGACATCGCCTCGCTCAGCCCGTCGGAGTAGAGAACGAGGAGATCGCCGCGCTGCATCTCCCAGCCGAACGTCTGGGCATCGAGCCTCTTTCGCACCCCGAGCGCCGAGCCGCCCGCGAGCCGCATCTCGCCGCAGCGGCCGTTGGCGTGACGAAGGAGCGGCGGCGGGTGCCCGGCGCTCGCCATCTCGACCCGCCCGGAGGCGAAGTCGAGCGTGCCGTAGGCGAGCGTCACGAACATCCCCTCCGCCGCTTCGGCGTGCAGGCGCTCGTTGAGCTCCTCGAGCACATCCGATGGGTACGGCGAACGCGCCGCCGCGACGCGCAGCGCGCTGGTCAGGCGAGCCATGAGGAGCGCCCCGGAGACCCCTTTGCCCGACACGTCGCCGAGCGCCAGGCCGAGCCGCCCGTCGGCCAACGGCATGAGGTCGTAGAGATCCCCGCCCACCTCGAGCATTGGCGCGTACTCGACCGCCACTCGCCAGCCGCTCACCTCCGGCACGCTCTGCGGCAGGAAGCTCTGCTGGATGCGTCGCGCCAGCTCGAGGTCGTGCTCCAGAATCTCGCGCTCGACCAGCCGACGGTGCACCCGCGCGTGCTCGATCGCCAGCGCAATGGGGCCCGCGATGCCGGCGAGCAGATCGAGATCGGAGACGCTGAAACCGCTCTTCTGCTGCACGTTGTCGAGCTGGAGGACGCCCAGCACCCGCTTCTCGAGCAGCAGGGGTACGCAGGCGACGGCGCGCAGATCGAGCATCAAGATCGAGGCCGCGTCCTTGAAGCCGCTCTCGGCGCCGGCGTCGATCGAGGCGATCGCCTCGCGCCGACGCACCGCCTCCTCGAGCAGCGTCCGGCTGGCCGGGATCTCGCCGACACTGCCGCTCCGGGTGCGCGCCGCGCAGGGCGTGAAGCTGCCGGTGGCCTCGTCGTAGAGCACGACGAAGGCGCGATCGGCCTGCGGCAGGATCTTCATGGTCTGCTCGAGGAGCTCAGCAAGGAGCTCACCTTCGTCGAGCGTCTTGGTGAGCGACCGGCCCGCCTCGTGAAAAAAGGCCAGCCTGCGCTCGAGCTGGGTCAGCCGTTCGGCGACGCCACGGCTGCTCTTGGCCTGCACGTCGGAGAGCGAGATGACCACCGACCCCGTCGAAGCGCGCGGATCGATGTCGCGGATGAAGACCCGCGAGGTGGCCCACTCCTCGCGCTTCCGTTCCCCGCTCGAAACGAGCTCGAGCGCCGTCGAGCCGATGCGGATCTCGTCGCCGACGTTGAGCGGCTCACGGCTCGTCAGACGGCTCCCGTTCAAGAAGGTGCCGTTGCCGCTTTGGAGGTCGCTCACGTAGCAGCGCCCCTCCGCGATCGTGATCAGTGCGTGCCGATGCGAGACGGCGAAATCCTGGACCTGCAAGTCGGCGAGCGGCCCACGTCCGATCTGGACGTTGCGCTCGAAGGCGAACGACAGCCCGCGTTGGGGGCCGGAGCGATGGACGAGGGTCGGCACGCTGGCTCGCTGGCTCGCTGGCTCGCCCTGAGTCCGCTACTTCCGCCGCACCGAGAGCGAAAGCTCGGCGAGCTGGGCTTCGTCGACTGGGGACGGCGCGTCGGTCATCAGGTCGGTCGCCGAGGCGGTCTTGGGAAAGGCGATGACGTCACGGAGCGAGCTCGCTCCCGCCCACATCATGACGATGCGGTCGAGGCCGAGCGCCAGGCCGCCGTGCGGCGGCGCCCCCAGCCGGAGGGCATCGAGCAGAAAGCCGAAACGGCGCCGCGCCTCCTCCGCGGCGATGCCGAGCAGGTCGAAGACCCGCGACTGGACGCGACTGTCGTGGATCCGGATCGATCCGCCGCCCAGCTCGGTGCCGTTCAGCACCAGGTCGTAGGCGCGGGCGCGCACCGAGCCGGGGTCGCTCTCGAGCCGATCGAGATCGCGCGGATCGGGGCTTGTGAACGGATGGTGCGTCGAATACCAGCGGGCGTCCTCGGCGTGCCATTCGACCAACGGGAAGTCGGTCACCCAGAGAAACTCCCACCTCCCTTCCGGGACGAACCCGAGCGACCGCCCCAGCTCGAGTCGCAGAGCCCCGAGCGCCGGAGCGACGACGGCCGCCTGCCCGGCCGCAATGAGCGCCAGGTCTCCCTCTCCCATCTCGAGCGCGGCGGCCCACGCCTCGAGCTCGTCTGCGAGCACGCTCTTGACCGAGAAGGCGAGCTCTCCATTCAGCCGCTTGAGCGCCAGCAGTCCGGGCAACCCCTGCTTCTTCGCCAGCTCACCCCAGGCATCCACCCGCGATCGCGTCACCGCGGCGCCGGCCGGAACGACGATCGCCCGCACCACTCCCCCCGTGGCGCAGGCCTTGGAGAAGAGCCCCAACGAAGAGTCAGCAACGATCTCCGTCAGCTCGCGGAGCTCGAGCCCAAAGCGCAAGTCGGGGCGGTCGATGCCGTACCTCGCCATCGCATCGGCGTGCGTCAGGCGTCGAAACGGCGTCGCGACCTCGACGTCGATCAGTTTCAACAGACGCACGAACAGACCCTCGACGAGGGCAAAGATCTCCTCCTCGGTCGGAAACGACAGCTCGAGGTCGATCTGGGTGAATTCGGGCTGGCGGTCGGCGCGCAGGTCCTCGTCGCGGAAGCAGCGCGCGATCTGCAGGTACCTCTCGAAGCCGGCGATCATGGTCAGCTGCTTGAAGATCTGCGGCGACTGCGGCAGCGCGTAGAACTCGCCGGGATGGACACGCGACGGCACCAGGTAGTCGCGCGCTCCCTCCGGCGTCGACTTGGTCAGGATCGGCGTCTCGATTTCCAGAAAGCCGTGCTCGTCGAAGTAGCGGCGCGTCTCCTGGGTGATGCGATGGCGCAGCACGAGGTTCTTCTGCAGCTCGGGGCGGCGCAGATCGATATAGCGATACTTGAGCCTCGTCTCCTCGCTGGCGTCGGTGTGTCCGTCGAGCGCGAAGGGCAAGGGGTCGCAGGTCGAGAGAATCTCGATCCTCTCGGCGACGATCTCGATCTCACCGGTCGCCATGCGCTCGTTGATCGCCTCGCGGACGCGCACCTCGCCCTCGATCTCGAGCACCCATTCGGCGCGCACCGGCGCCAGGACCTTGCCCAGGTCGGGACGCGACTCGGGCCGGACCACCACCTGACAGATCCCGCTCCGGTCGCGTAGGTCGAGGAAGAAGAGGCCGCCGAGATCCCGGCGCCGCTGCACCCAGCCCTTAAGGAGCACCCGCTCGCCGGCGTTCGAACGGGACAACGTTCCGGCATGCGTGCGATTCATCGACTCACCAAGGCAAAGACTTTCATAGAAGGGAAAAGCGAGGCGAATCGGTTGCCTTGCTTCTCAGACGAGGGAGAGCTGCGGCAGCTTTCCGAAGTGGCTGTCGCGCGTCGCCAGCTGTAGGTCGTGTTCGAGTACCAATGCCGCGATCCAGAGAGCGTTGATCGGGATCGGTGTGCCCGCCTCGCGAAGCTGAAGAAAGAGCCCTGCCAAGAGATGCGTCGTCGCCTCGGTCGGCCAGAGGGACTCGATCGAGGGCCGCTGTAGGAATCGCGTCAGCTCGCGCTCGTTCTGGAGGGGGCGGCTGCCGCCCCGAAAGCCGGCCCGCAGCTCGGCCAACACCACGAACGGCAGGTGAACGCTCTCGGCACGGGCAACGAGGTCTCGAATCTCGACCTCGCCGCGAGCCAGGTCTGCGTACCGATTCGTGTCGAGCGCGATTCTCAACGCCACTCCGCCGGGTTGACCTGGCGGAACTCGGCGAGGATGCGCTCGGTCTCTGGATCCTCGACCCAGCTGCCGACAAACTCCGAGAGGTCGCGGCGCACGATGGGCTTCTCGGAGAGGCCGGTCGCCTCGCTAAGCGCCTCGATCGCAACTTCGTTGAGGCTCTTCTGTTGGCGTCGCGCCCGCTTGCGTAGCGCGGAATCGACAGCGGGTGGGATGTTGCGAAGCGTATATTGCATGCATTAATAGTAGGCCTTGCCTGCAAGAGATGCAAGCATACCTCTAGGCTTGAAAGGCTAGAAAACTCTAGCCTGACTAGCTCGATGAAACGCGCCGGAATCACAGCAGCCAAGAACAACCTGTCGGCTCTGCTGGAGCGAGTGAAGCCTGGCGAAACCGTGGTGATCGAAGAACGAGGTGTGCCGATTGCGACACTCGGGCCCCTCACCGGCAGCCGAGAACGCGCAGACCTAGAGCCGGTCGAGCGGCTGGTACATCAGGGAATCCTGCGCAGGGCCCGGGGATCCGTACCGAAGGAGGTCCTCGCGCTGCATGGGGCCGAAGGACTGACCGACGAAGTCGTTCTCGCCACGCTTTCGAGACCAGCCCGGCGCTCTGGATGAACCTGCAGAAGCACCACGAGCTCTGGCGCGCGCGCCGCACCAGCGTCGGCCGCGTCCGGCGCCTCGCCTCGGCCCAGCGCGGTGCCAGGGCTCCCTCGATCACGGCGAAACGCGGCGTCAGGTAGTCGAGGAGCGCCGCGATCGCTTCGGCCGAGAGCTCCGGATTCACCATCACCACCACGGCTCCGGCCTTCAAGATGCCGAACCGCGCGCCGACGAACTCGGCGCCGTCGAGCAGCGCCAGAAAGACGCGCTCCTCCCGCCGCAGCCCGAGGCCGAGAGAGTGTTGGCGAAGCGATTGGCGAGGAGCTGCACGTCGCGAAAGGTGAGCTCGCGGTCGGGCAGGCGCAACGCGATGCGGTCGCCCTTGCCTTCGCGCACGCGGGCGGCGAGCAGCCAGTCGGCCAGGTTGAGCTGCTCGGGGGGCTCGAACGGTTCGGTCATCGACGCGAAGGAGCGGACATGGGATCGGCGGGCCGAATCGTACCGGCTGTGCCGCCGGCGACACACGGCTCGGCGGCCTCCCCTGGTAGGTTCCTGGAAATGCGTGCGCTGATCTTCGAGCACGTCGGCAAGGTAGCGCTCGCGCACGTGCCGGATGCCGAGCTCGTCGATCCGACCGACGTCGTAGTCAAGGTCGAGGTCGCCGGGCTCTGCGGCTCCGATCTCCACGTCTACCGGGGCCACGAGCGCGGGCTCGACGCCGGCACGGTGATGGGTCACGAGCTCCTGGGCGAAATCGTCGCCGCCGGCAAGGCGGTCGCGGCCTTTCGCGTCGGCGACCGCGTGGTGAGCCCGTTCTCGACCGCGTGCGGTTCGTGCTTCTACTGCCGCGGCGGCCTTCCGGCGCGCTGCGACCGGGGCCAGCTCTTCGGCTGGGTGGCGAACGGCGCCGGCCTGCAGGGCGGCCAGGCGGAGCTCGTGCGCGTGCCGCTCGCCGACTCGACCTTGGTGCGCGTGCCGGCCGAGCTGCCGGGCGTCGAGGCACTCCTGGTGGGCGACGTGCTCGCCACCGGCTGGTTCGGCGCCGTGAACGGAGGCGTCGCGCCGGGCTCGATCGTGGCCGTGGTCGGCTGCGGCGCGGTCGGCGTCTGCGCGGTCGCCGCGGCCGGCGAGCTGGGCGCGGCGCGCGTCTTCGCCGTCGAGCCGGCGGCCGATCGCCGCGCGCTCGCGGCGCGCTTCGGCGCGACCGCCCTGAGCCCGGACGAGGCGCTGCCGGCGTCGCGCGAAGCCACCGGGGGGCGCGGCTGCGACGTTGTGATCGAGGCGGTGGGAAGTCCGCAGGCCACGCAGCTTGCCTACGACCTTCTGCGCGCGGGCGGCACCCTCAGCGCGCTCGGTGTCCACGTCGAGCCCGCGCTCGCGATCTCGCCCGGCGCGCTCTACGACAAGAACCTGACCTACCGCGCCGGCCGCTGCCCCGCACGCGCCCTGATGGACGAGCTCTTGCCGAAAGTCGCCGCCGGCCGCTGGCCGCTCGGCGAGCTGGTCTCGCACCGCCTGCCGCTCGAGGACGCGGTCACGGCGTACCAAGCGTTCGACCGGCGAGAGCCAGGTTGGACCAAGGTGGTGTTCGAGCCTTGAAGGTTCGGGTTCATAGAAGGAAGAAACGACTCACTCAATTGGACGTGGCTTACTCCCGCTCTCGCGGCGTCCGCTCCCCCGGCTCACGCTGGCTCCCACCGCGTCGCTCGTCGCTCCACCTGAAATCGCCCGGCGTCGGCACTCCCGGCAGCGCGAGCACCGTGACCAATTTCGTGTTCAAGGATCCTGAAAACAACTTTCTTCCGACAATCCAGACTTAACGTGGGCAGTGAATCCCGTAATTCGGTTTCCGGAGAAACTATGAACTGTGAAACCTCCGCTTCCCCCAGGAGGATTCGCCGTGGAAATAATCTTTAGCTTCCCCGCCTGCGGACTCTGATCCGTGACGGTACCGAACGGCGCACCGGAGAAGTTGTAAGCGCCGCGGATGTAGAAGAGTTGGCCGACGAGGGGTTGTTCTATTCGGCGTAGAAACTCTTCAGCAACTCGATCGCCTCGCCGCGTGGGACGATTTGCTGCTCGCGGGTGGCGAGAGTGCGAATGGAAAGCGTTCCGTGAGCTAGCTCGCTCTCGCCGACGAAGGCGACGGCCGGCGAGCCGAGCAGCTCGGCGAGCTCGAAGAGCTTCGCGCCGCGGGCGTTCGACTCCTGCGCGGCGACTCCCGCCGCGCGCAGCTCCTCCAGCAGTCCGACGACGCCGGTCAGCGCTTCTCCTTCACTGAACGCTTTGCCCATGATCGACACCAGCACCGGGCCCGGCGCTCGGCGCCGCGCCGGGGAGTCCGGCGGCAACACCTCGATGAGCCGGTCCTCACCGATCGCGAAGCCGACTCCGTAAGTCGGCGGCCCACCCAGCTCCTCGACCAGTCCTTCGTACGCTCCCCCGCCACAGATCGCGTTCTGCGCCCCAAGACCCTTCGACACGATCTCGAACACAGTGTTCGTGTAGTAGTCGAGCCCGCGCACCAAGCGCTCCTCGACCTGAAAGGAGATCCGAAAAGCCTTCAGAGAGGAAAGAACCTGCGCGAAGTGGTGCCTACTCGCTGCGGAGAGGTGATCGGCGAGCTTGGGCGCGTCGGCGAGGAGCTCCTGCTCTTCGCGGCTCTTGGTGTCGAGGATCCGCAGCGGATTGGTGTCGAGCCGACGCCGACTCTCCTCGGAAAGCCTTTCCCTCATTGGAAGCAGGTGTGCTGTGAGGGCACGACGATAGGCATCTCGCGAAGCGGCATCGCCGACGGTGTTGAGCAGGATCTCGAGATCTGCGAATCCGAGCTCGCCGAGGAATCGCACCAGCAGCAGCAAGATCTCGGCGTCCGACTCGGGACCCCTGCCCCCGATGAGCTCGGCGCCAATCTGGTGGAACTGGCGGTAGCGTCCCTTCTGCGGCCTCTCGTAGCGGAAATGCGGGCCGATGTAGAACAGGCGTACCGGTTGCGGCAGCGACTGCATGCCGTGCTCGACGTAGGCACGGCAGACCGCGGCTGTCGACTCGGGGCGCAGCGTCAGGTGGCGCCCGCCGCGGTCGACGAAGCTATACATCTCCTTGCCGACGATGTCGGTCGACTCGCCGACGCCGCGTGCGAAGAGCTCAGTCTCTTCGCAGATCGGCGTACGGATCTCGCGGTAGGCGTAGAGCGCGAAGCTGCGGCGTGCGATCTCCTCGACCCGTGCCCAGACGGCGGTCTCCGGCGGCAGGAGGTCGCGCGTCCCCTTCGGTGCCTGGAACCGCTTCGCCACGACTCAGTCTCCCCGTGCAGAACTCGGCAAAGAAGCGGAAAGCGTATCGCAGCGCGCTCTCCGCTAAGCTCCGCCGTCGTGCACCAGCCGCCGCCGCATGCCGCGCACGCCACGATCGAGGTGCGCTACGCCGAAACCGACCAGATGGGCATCGTGCACCACGCCAACTACCTGGTCTGGTTCGAGCAGGCGCGCACTCGTCTGTGCAGCGAGGCCGGATTCCACTACTCCGAGATCGAGAAGCGCGGCTATCTGCTGCTAGTGAGCGGCGCCCAGCTCTCCTATCGCGGCCCATCGCGCTACGGCGACGTCGTCGACGTTGCCTGTTGGGTCGATCGCGTCGGCAGCCGCGGCGTCACCTTCGCCTACGCGGTGAGCCGCGGTGGGTCCCTGCTCGCGACCGGTGAGACCGATCACGTCTGGGTCGACGCCTCGACCCGCCGCCCGACCCGATTCCCGGAGGAGCTGAAGGAGCCGTTTCGCCGCTTCCTCCCGAGCTCCGGCAGAGTGCACTGATATCTTCGCCGGCGTGCTGCGGCGCCTCCGTTTCACCACCGCCGGCGAGAGCCACGGTCCCGGCCTGACCGCGGTCGTCGAGGGAATCCCCGCCGGGCTAGCTGTCGACGTCGAGCTCCTGGCGCTCGAACTCCACCGCCGCCAGCACGGCTTCGGGCGCGGCCGTCGGATGCAGATCGAGCACGACGAGGCCGAGATCCGCGGCGGGGTCAGGAACGGCGAGACGCTCGGCTCGCCGATTGCGCTCTGGATCGCCAACCGCGACTACGATAACTGGCGGCGGGCGATGTCGCCTCAGCCTGCGGAGATCGACGAGGAGTTCGCCGAGCTGCGCCGGCTCAAGAGCCCACGCCCCGGTCACGTCGACCTCGCCGGCGGGCAGAAGTACCTCCGTCGCGACCTGCGCGACCTGCTCGAGCGGGCTTCGGCTCGCGAGAGCGCCGCTCGCGTCGCCGCCGGAGCCTTCGCCAAGATGCTGCTCCGCGAGCTCGGCGTCGAGATCAGGAGTGGCGTTCGCTCGCTCGGCCAGCTGGGCGCCGACAGCCCGACTCCGAGCTGGAGCGAGCTCTTGGCGGTGGATGACGCCTCGCCGCTGCGCGCCATCGACAGCTCTCTCGAGCCGCAGATGGTCGCGCTCGTCGAAGAGGCCAAGGAGCGCGGCGATACCCTCGGCGGCAGCGTCGTGGTGATCGCGCACGGCGTGCCGGTCGGATGGGGTTCGCACGTCTCCTGGAGCGAGAAGCTCGACGGACGGATCGCGCAGGCGATGATGTCGGTACCGGCGATCAAGGCGGTCGAGATCGGCTCTGCCTTAGCCGCGGCTCGCGGCTTCGGCAGCGCGGCGCACGACGCGATCTTCCACTCCCCCGAACGCGGCTTCTACCGCACCACCAACCGCGCCGGCGGCCTCGAGGCCGGGATCAGCAACGGCGAGGACGTTGTCGTCACTCTCTACAAGAAACCGATCGCTACCCTGCGCGACGGCCTCCCCTCGGTCGATCTCGACACCCTGGCGCCACACCGCGCGCAGTACGAGCGCAGCGACGTCACCGCCGTGCCGGCCGCCGGCGTCATCGCCGAAGCGATGCTCGCTCTCGTGCTGGCCGACGCCGCGCTCGAGAAATACGGCGGTGATTCAATGGCCGAGCTGCTCGACCACTTCGCCTCCAGCCGCAGGCTCGAGCAGGCCTGGCCGGGCTCTGGCTAGCAGGCCAGGGGACAGCCTTCAGGCGGTCCCCTGAAGCTCTCAGAGCAAGATCATCGCGACGCCGCTCGTCAGGAGCAGGACGGCTACCAACTTGGGAGCCGTCACCGGCTCGGCGAAGAGTAGTCTGCCGAGCGCCAGGGCGAGGAGGGCGCCCAGACCGCGCTTGAGGGTCTCGATCATTCCGATCGGCAGCGAAACCAGCGCCATCAGCTGCAGGCTGAGCGCCAGCGCGCCGACCGCGATGGCGACGCACAACCAGACGACGCGGCCGCGAATCGCTCGCATCGTCGCGAGCTGCCGTTTCGCGCCCAGGATCGCGATTGCCGCGACCGCGACGCCCAAATTCAAAACCAACGCGTGCAGCTCGGGGGCCGCGGCGCGCACCGCCAATTTGTCGAGAAAGAGCGTCGCCGACCAACAGAGCGCCACCACGGCCATCAGCCGCGCGCCGAGCCCGATCTGCACGCGGTACCGTCCGGTCGCTTCCGAGGTCGCGATGCGCATTGTCAGGAGCAGCGCGCCGACGACCACCAGAGCGATGCCGAGGGCGCCGCGCGGCGTCACGCGCTCGCCCAGAAAGAGGCCACCCAAGATCGCCGCGCAGACCGGAGTCAGCGAGAGCAGGGGGAGAGTCTCCGAGAGCGGCGCCACCTGGAGTGAGCGGAAATACGCCAGGTTCGCCACGACGTTGAGCCCTATCGAGGCGAAAGCAGGAAGGAGATAACCCTCCCCCACCGCGGTTGCGCCCGTCCAAGCAACCCAGAGCGCGAGCAGCGGCAGCGCGCCGAGAGTCGACCAGGCGACCAGCGCAAGAGCGCCCACGCGATCGGCCAGAAAGCGCCGCGCCAGGTCGAGGACCGACCAGCCGATAGCCGATCCGATCGCGAACAGAAGGGCGGGTGTGAGCGCTTCCATAACCTGCTCGCAGACTATCAACGCGATCGTTCGCGCTCGCCCGCACGCTCCGCTAAGATTCGCCCGAGATGTCGCTCTCCCCCACCCTCTTGGCCGACGTTCTCAAGCGCCAGGGGATGATCTCGGCGCAGCAGGCCGACGAGATCCGCAAGGAGGCGCGCGCGCTGCCGGAGCACCTGCGTACGCAGCTCGCCAACGACCAGAAGGCGCTCGCTTACGAGCTCGTCGCCAGCTTTCGCTTTCCCAACGCCAAGGACGCCTCTTCGACGATCGGCGAACAGGAGATCGCGCGCGCCATCGCCGCCGAAGCCGGTCTCGAGCTGGTGCGCGTCGACACCCTCTCGCTCGACGTCGACCTCATCGAATCGAAGATCTCGCGTCCGTTCGCGCGCCGCCACCGGATGATTCCGCTCGCGATGTCGAACGGCAAGCTGCGCGTCGCCTGCGCCAATCCGTTCGACATCGAGGGGATCGACTCGTTCCGCCGCATCGCGGGCCGCGACATTCAGCTCGTGGTCGCCTCCGAGCCGGAGATCCTCAAGGCGCTAACCGAGTTCTTCGGTCTCCGCCACGCCGTCAAGCGCGCCGAGCGCGACCTGCGCGCCGGCATCGACCTCGGCAATCTCGAGCAGCTCGTGCGCATGAAGAACGA